>NZ_JBPBWC010000036.1:0-9335 GCF_050954125.1 Halomicrococcus pelagicus
AAAAACCAGAATTCAGAGATATAAGTGGCTAAGGCGCTCCCAGGTGCACAACCTGGTCCCCAAACTCGACACACATCGAGGAACGTTGCGAACGCAAACGGATCTGGTCCACCGATCAACAGGTCTGCCAAGTATAAAAATATGAATAAGACACCCGTCGCAACGATTCCCCCACCAATACCACTCCGAACTGGATCCATAAACCGGGAGACAACAGCGAGCAGGATAAAGGTAGATATTTTATAACTTCAGAGAGATTTACTCTAAGTCCCTATGAGTAAAGTTGGAGCTAGCCCTACGTTCCTTTTCCTCAATCCTCACCGAGAACGACCATAGAATGCGTAGTCCCGTACCCTACATTGGCACCTCTTCAGTAGTGGTCCCCAATAGACGAAACTGCAAACGAGCAGTTAGCACCGGTGAAAGCTACGCTGCAGTCGCTTGCTCAGCGATGGCATCGACATCCTCCAGATCGTCCGGCTCTAACAATAATCGAAGGCGTGGCCGCCCAACCTCGATCGGAACCTTCTCTGTATCAAGCAGCCCACGATCTTCAAGTCGCGTCTTGGTCCGCGAGAATGTTGCTTTACTCGCCAGTCCCACATCCTCACCCCATTTACTGAGATCATAGAGCAGTAACTCGTTATCCGCAGCGACCAGCAACGCGATCGTCACCTCATCAAGTTCATCCTCCTCACCAGGAACAGTCTCCATCGACTCCAGCATCGTCATAAAGTCGTCTTCGACCTCTTCGTCAAACTCCTCACTGAGCGTGTCTTGAACGCGGGAGAGCGGTGGCGTTCGTAGACTAAACTCCTCACCCTCATCCCAGTCGTCGTCAAACGCTGACCGCACTGTCTCGACGAACTCCTCATCCGTCGACGTCAGACCACTCAATCCGCCATCAACTGGCACGACTGTCATCACCTGGTCGTTGCTCACAAACAGTGAACTCCGCGCGATCGAAGTCGTCGTCCGCAACGACAGCGTTTCTTGGTTGATCAAGTCCGCAACCTGGCTAGCCAGAATGAAATCCTCAGTCCCTGTCCGGAGGACATCCGGTGTTGCAAGTACTTGTAGCGTCGGCAACTCATCGTCGAACTCGAACGCTGTCTCCATCGCCGTTCGAAACACCGCCAGCGATGGATTTACCACAAGCACTGTCTCGGCATCACCAAATAGCGATGCGAGCGTTTCGTCAAAGTCCGTATCGGGGTTCACCGCTTCGGTTGACATACTTACTCTACGACAACCTACGATTCCTTTGTTCTAGACCCATTACCAACCGCAACCCCCGAATAAAATAGCACTCGAAGCCACGTAACCCAGTTGAGCGACGTTATTGTTCTCTTGAATGACTGCGTTCAGACTTCTCCACAGTCGCTCAGAATGAGCCTCAACAGCGGTACTACGCCAAAAAAGCCCCTCCCAGCACTGGTTCTCCCTGTCGTTTCCTCCACATTTTAAGAGGTGTAAACCAATACCACAAGAAACGGGGGTTAGTATGCTATACTAACGTAACAGCAAGCTTGATTTCCTCTGACGGCATGCTACATCTGCTGCCGGTTGCTATGGCTCAGACTATTGTTGCTACCTTGAGTTTCAACTAGGAGTCCTACAGAGGCTCGTAGACGTGAATCGTGTTTGTGCCGCGGACGACGATGAGATACCCGTCGACTCGGAATCGAACCTCCACATGACTCCGCTTGTCCTCACTAGCATCTATGAGATCATTGAGCGCATCCGGGTCGATATGCTCGTAGAGTGTCAGTGTCGTCTGGCCGCCCGAAAGCTCACTCATGTCTACGACAGCGTCGATGACCTCATGTGTCGGCGGTTGTGCTGGGTCGATCGGATACGATTCGGTCAGCTCATAGCGCGTCGGCGAACCCGAACCTGGCGTGTCTGTCTCCGGACCGAACCAGGTAGTTGTCGCTGTCTCGACTCCCGTTGCTGAACTCTGCATACTCTCGCTCAGAACCCTATCCCATTGAGTAACAGGCGATTACGCCGGGATTTTAGCCGGTAGAGATGTGTTATCTAGCACCCTACTCGAAATAGTAGCACACCGTGTTTAGCACATCGATGGCTGCGCCTGTAGCGTCAGTAGCGATAACACGCTCTCGTGACGTCCGCTCAACGAGATTTGTCTCCTCTAACAGCAGGAGATGTTTGTGAGTGAGTGCGAGTGTTACTTGCTCCGTGTCGTGGCGCTGTTGGTCAGTAGCGAGCGTGGTGGCGAGTTCCTCGACAGCGACGGGAGTATCCTGGCGGTCGAGATACCGAAGTGTTTGTCGACGTTCACGCTGACTAAGGGCACGGAAGAGGTCATCCAAATCGGGCTGTGTCGATTGCATAACTCCTGAAGATTGGTTGTTAGTGCTGGTTGCTGATCGACTCCATTCATCCATGGTGTGTGTTTTCATTTCTAGTGTCGTTGTGAACGATTTGCATTCATGAATAACTTACCCTAACCCTGTCTTATTTAACGAGGAAACAATCGAGAGATTCTACAGCGCATCCACCTCCTCAGAGACTGTGTACGGCCTCCCTTTCCCACTCTCCCGTCCTATTTCTTCTCGAAAGAACTAGGCACGCCCCGATCGACCGGGTGCGAACGCACGCGGCCGCCGTCGCTGCCGAGCACTTCCCTGAATTCCCCGTTGAAGCGATCGACTGGGAGATTTCCGAGCGGGCGCAGCGACAGGCCGGCGTCACCGAATACGACCCAGCCACTGAAGCGGTCACGATTCGGCTCACCTGGGACGCCTACCAGGAATTTGGCTGGCAGCAGTTCAGCAAGACGGTGCGGCACGAACTCGTCCATGCCTAGCAGTACTGGCAGTTTGGCGAGGCGGACCACGGTGAGACGTTCGCCCGCTGGACGGAGCCGCTCAACATTGACCAGCACTGCGAGCGATTCACCTCGCCGAAGTGGTGGCTGGTCTGCGTGAATTGCGGCCAGCGTATCGGGCAGTATCGTCGCTCGAAGACAGTGCGCAATCCCGAGGACTACCAGTGTGGCGACTGCGGCGGAAACCTCCGCGTCGAAGAGGGTTCTGGGCAATGACCGCCGACCGTTGTCCACATTGCAAAACGGTAGTCATGGCGACGACCGTTCCTAGAACCTCAACGGCGGTCATCTGAAGAAGTGATCGAAGGAATTCGCGAGTGATCGCTCAGCGCATTCCCAGATGTCTTATCTGGAGCCGTGATTGCCTGTTCTATACTGGTATGTTGTGCGAACGTTCTCAAGGAGATCTTCGACGATTTCCCAGAGAATCAGAGAAGGAGTCTCCTGGTCGAATGTGACACCCCATCGGGCCTCTTCATCGGCGACCGAGTACTGGAAATGCGCACGCCCGAGGTCGGGATGATCCTCATCCTGGTGCCAGCCAGCATGAAAGTCCATGTTTGGATCAGTATAGTTAATGCGGAACCAATCATGGGGTTCCTGCCGATACCATTTGACAGTCAGTGCCGGCGAATCCGGCCCTGTTGGTGGAGCAAGGCGGTCCGGATCGAAAATTGCTTGCAACTGCTTAGCTTCGATATCGTCTGGAACGTACTTGACCGCCATAATCTGTGGAACACGGTCGAGGACGTCCCGCTTCAGTTGCGCGTATAGATTCGCGTTCGGATCGCCACCGGGATGCGGGACCGACATCCGTTAGCTGCTGGCCTCGACGGGCTCTGTCGTTGGGGCGAGGAAGTCCCATTCGCGAATAGCGAACCCGACGATTTGGATGCGACGCTGGCGGTGCTCCCACTCACGTGCGATCTCACGGCGACGGTCTTCTTCATCGACGTCAATGGCGTCGTTAGTGAGCGTCCCGCGAAGTTGATTCGGTGACTCGACATCGAATTCGTCCTCCCAGTCTCGGATCTGTGCCTTCATGTCGGCGAGGCGGTCTGTGAGTTCCTCGACAGTGTGCCCGCTGTCCCGAAGGCGCATCGCCTCCTGCATCGCTTGGCGGCGATAATCGGGGTAATACGTGGTATGGGTGCCACTGTCGTCACGATGGAGGATCCCGTCATCGACGAGCCGTTTGAGGACGCGCTTGGTCGGCTCGTGTGACCAGCCCGCTTCGGAAGCGATCCAGTTTGCCGTCCGCGGCTCCGACAGCTGCCGGGCGACCATCCGCACACGGTCTTCGCCCGTGGTCTGTTGTTCCATAAGCCCTCTCTCGGAATTCGATTCGTCTTCGGTCATACGCTACAGTACACGTTCCATCTCCATATATGTTGAGGTCGTTCGCTCCATGTCGAACTCACTATCCGCCCTCTCATCGATGTAGCAAGCGGATTTCGAGCAAACTTAGAGCCAGCCTCGGCGGCTCTACCCGGGGTTGCAGCATTCGTGCTTACCCGACGACGCGGTATCACGACTTGATAGCCCATACATGCTGCCCGACCTCTCCGGGAGAACACCACTCTGGGTTTTCGATCGCGCCAGCCCAGCAAGCACCCACGAGGCGATGTTGTGATTCTGTCAGAGTGTCGTATCGCCTACATGCGACGCCTCAATTTCGAGCTCGGCCGACCACAGCCCGCCATCAACCGGTTCAGTGACTGCGTCAGCCAGCGTGTCGTAGGCGAGCGCCGCCCCCTCACTCGCGAGCTGGTTTGGCGTGACCGTGGCCGAATTCGACGATGGATCGCGGTCGGTCGGATCGCGATCGTCTTCGTCGCCGAACGTGAGCGTACTCCCGTCGTCGGTGATTCAACGTGTTCAACGTTCTTGGCGAACAAGTCTATCTTTTCTAGATTTGTGTATTTGGAATTCTCCGAGCCAATCATCGTGAACATTTGTCTTTCGGACAAGCACCTCGCTGTGCTAGCAGTATCCATTCAGAGTTGATGGCGATCTTAATAACATCTCTTCATTACTAGTGTTCTATTTGGATGATGAGTAACATAGTCGAATTTTCGAAGGGCTGGGTCTACGTACTCTGCCGAATAGCTAAAGTTAGCAGTCTTTAATGTACAACTACCTATCACTTTATTTGGCTGCGGACAGTAATTGCCAGCTGCCATGCAGGGGAATAACAATCGACACTCCAGTGGAATACGACGAAGAGCGTTCACGAAAATCGGAGGACTCAGTGCCTTCGGTGCACTTGCGGGCTGTACAACTGCCAGAGGACAGGACGAAAGTTCGAACGATAGCAACAAGAACTCCTCGTCGGATACATCGACGCGAATTACAAGCGCAAAGCGAGTCTCACCGCGTGACTTCCATGAAGAAAATTACGAGATTACCCATACGTATCGCCGTAATGAGGCGCTCAGGGTACTACTACAAGATCCAAAAGCAAACAAAATAGCAAGAAACTGGATCGGTAGTTTCGAAGCCTATGCGCCACTTACCAACACGCTTGGAACAATCAGTGTCCAGGGGTGTCCAGATTACACTGCTAACGGAAGTTTCGATAAGGGATCGTGGGATATCACCGCTAAAAATCGGCAAACAATCTATGGGTTGGTTGACCGCCGGCATAACGAACTCGTTGCACTTCAGATTACTGATCCGATGGACATCCAGTGGAAGGAAGAATACGAGAAGAAAAATATCCGCCGAGGACGGGTTCTCTACGATCAGCCAGAAGTCAAAGAGTACCTCAAAGGCAAGGACTGGTGGCCGAGTATCAAAGTCGGTGAGAGTATCACAGCTGGTGAAGGACTCCGTCACGGGAACGTGACAATCGTCCTTTTCCCGGCAGTCGGCAAAGATAGTATGGGAATTGTGTCCGGATTCCTTGATGTCTCAGAAGACAAGCCGAAGTTCGTGGACATGTACTTTGTCGATGATTTTGTTCGATACTCAACCCAGGATCTGGCTCGGGAAATCAAACCGAACAACAAATCAGTCTTAGGGAAGGTCCCTGACGTGCCGAAAACCAAGCGACCGATAAAAACGGCAAACAAGGGCTACCACCGATTCGAAACGCTTCCAGACAAGAATTTCACGGATGCTGGCTGGAAGATCCACTGGGAACCCCCAGAAACCATGGGAGTAAAACTGGAGGGACAATTCCGCGGGCAGCCGGTATTCAGTGCGATGAACGGCATGGCGCCGACAACATTTACTGGGTATGACCTCCCGCCACGAAAAGGACGCAATACGCTCAACTGGTTCTTCCCCGAGCATAAACCGAAATTCAACGGGCATCACATATTCTGGGATATTCACAGTATCTCGTTTGGCGGACCTGGAGCACTTGCCAAAGTCGATTATCCCAAACGCCGTGACCACCCGAAGGGTTTCCAGTTCCGAACCCACTACCACACTGGCGCTCAGGGACGGTCGAGTATCGACTTCCACTCCGGTGTGCGGTTCGGCCCGTACAACTACAATATCTCGTATGAGTTCTTCGAAGATGGTCGGTTCATTCCTATCTGGCGGCGGCACGGTCCTGGCTATGTCACTGAATCGCTCTATGGGTACGGACAACCTGAGGATTACAAGGGAGAGGAAAACGTCGTGCAGCAGTATATTTCAGCACAGGCGTTCGACGTTACGCCTGGTACACGGGATGGCGTTGAAGTACAGTACTTCGACGGCGACTCCTGGTCGAAGCCCGCCAAAGAGTTCTATAAGGAGGGTGAACCAGGAACAAAACTCAGGTTTACAAACCCGAATGGGTCTCAGACTATCGATCTTCCTATGGATCGAGGCATGGAGGCTGTTGTCCTCAAGCGCAAATCTGACGAAATCGGGCCGGCCAAGTCACAGGCTATGCGAGCAGATGATCTGGATGTAGAACTGGACTACTATCACCCGGCCCAGTACGTGGATGGTGATCAGATTCAAAATGAACGAGTAATCTTGTGGTTGTTGCTTGAAGCATCGATGGATGAGGTCCCCCATCCAGCTGGTGCGACTGCCTACGCAGCCCTTGCCGAACTTCAATTGAAAGGATACTGACTAGTAGTCACTTATTCTCTTAGTTTAGCTTTGTTTCGACGTTACACTATGGTCAGTGCATTGCATCGCCACCGTCGGGGCTGAGCGTCTGACCCGTATAGTAGTTACCGCCATCTCCAGCGAGTAATATGGCCGTGGGCACGACTTCGTCAACGGTTCCAATTCGACCGAGCGGGACCTCCGATTGTTTATTTTCACGCCATTCGTCGGTCATATTGTCAAGGAGATCTGTTTCGATAGTCCTGGTGCAATAGCGTTAACCTGAACATCGGGTGCGACTTCCCGAGCAAGTGCCCATGTAAAGGCGATAACACCGCCTTTCGCGGCCGAATAATGCGTGAGTTCCGTACCACCCTTGATTCCTAACTGCGACGCGACGTTGACGATTCGGCCGCTGTTCTGGTCAAGCATCTCCTCAATGGCGAAGCGTGTAACCAAGAACGTCCCACGGAGGTCGACCGATATAGTCTGATCCCACGTCTCGACGTCCATCTCGTCCAGCGGCGACGGTTCAAGGACACCTGCGTTATTCACGAGCACGTCGATGCCACCAAATCCTCCGTCACTGTCTCAACGAGTTGCTGAGCTTCGTCCTCGTCGCTCACATCGGCCTGTACAGCAACAGCAGTCCCACCCTCGTTCTCGATGGTTTCGACCGTCTCCTTGGCAGCCTCCTTGTCCGAATGGTAGTTCACTACGACCGTGGCACCTTCACGACCGAACCCTTCCGCAATCCCCCGCCCAATCCCTTTCGACGCGCCAGTAACCAGAGTGGATTTACCGTCGAGGTCTCCCATAATCACTGTTCAGTTGGAATAATGTTAAGCCTCCCGGCAGAGACGGTCTCCTGACGGAGTAGATAGTTGGTTGTGAGTGTCAGGCAATTAGAACCAGCATGACTCTAAGCGAAATCCACTATCTCGGGACGCTTCCTATCGCTACGGACGGGATTGGTGTCCACCGCCGCTGAGCGGGCTATCGAAGCTCGTCGCTGTTCCTGGGACGCGATGGTCTTCGACGCGACTTTGATAGTAGCTTCCGACGGTGTGCTTGCACTGCTCACAGACGCGTTCGGCGACCAGCAGTAGCTGATAGCATGCGTCTTTTGCATTATCCTCTACGTCGAAATCGAGTGATGCAACTCGGGAGCGTGGAGATCGACCGCCACCTGGTAAGCGGTCACAGCAGTCTTCAGAAGTACGCCGAGACTGCGATGCCACTCTTAGTTTGGCATCTGCACGTCGGTTGTCTACTTCCATGTTGTGTGCAGGAAGATCGTCGGCACGGTCTGCGCGAGCGACGCAAGAGAGTCATCCATGATCCCCTCGACCGCGCTCGTATAGTGAGTTTCGAGACAAAGAACCATCCCGGTCTGGATTGGGATGGCGCCAGAACTGCGAGCACAGCAGCTCGCCGTATGTGTCTCGAATATGTTGTTCGCCACGTTCGGAATCGAACCGTGTGGTCAGATGTAGACAGTACGTCCCCACAAGCCTACCCAGGACCGATCCCGGTATCAGACCGCTCTGCGTCTTCGACCGTGCCAGTCCAGCAAACACCCGTGACGCCGTTTTGTGGTTCTGCCGGAGCGTCGTCTCACCTACACGCGACTCGTCAATTTCGAGCTCCTCCGACCACAACCCACCATCGACCGGGACGGACACTGTCATCCACTCACCGTTTTCCACCGGTGCACGATGGTTGAATCCTCAACGAGCACTGGCTCACGGAGTATCGCCGATCTGCTTTCCGGGACTCTCCACGACAAGAAACCACTGCGATCAGCCGACCATGTGGTGGGCTGTGTTAGTTGATAGTGGTGGCAACGATATCGTCACTGCCGCATGCTGGACAGCGATCAGGTGTGGTGTCGAGCGTGGTCCCACACTGCCGGCATTCGATCACCACATCTGGGTCCTCGCTGGTCGTCATCACCCGCCGGACCCGCGAGAGCACACTCATACTTTCCCAGTTTGGCTTCGACTCACATACATCATTCGGAATCGAAAACAGCTGTCTTATAGCCACTACTGACTACTCACGCCCATTTCAATCACAATCGGCTAGCGTCTCAGTCACCAGGTATGCTTCTCATGTCTCGTGAGTGCGATTGGCTGATCGGCTCCTCACCATGTCTTACGACGGGCGGTGCCATCGCGAGCGTGTACATCAAGAGAGATTGAGTGGCCAAACACGAGGAGGGGTGACGTTCCAGGACGAACATATGCGATATTAGTACCGATGTCTACCATCGTGTTTAGTTTAGCGAGTTCCACCAGACGGCAAACGCTTGCAGCCACGTTTCGGCGGTCGCTGGATCGACGTGGCTAAAGCTATTGCTAAACGATGAAGTGCGCCGTTTTATCTCTCTAAAAACACGTTCAACGGCATTCCGATTTCCATGGCG
>NZ_JBPBWC010000037.1:0-8661 GCF_050954125.1 Halomicrococcus pelagicus
GACCCCAACCCAACTCCAATTTTCGTCCGATGTGCTTGCTACTGAATATGCTGTCGGGTAACTTAATAGTTCGTGGGGGGCGTCCCTGTTGTCGGATTCATCCCCGCGCTACAGCACGGGGCTTTCTCCTCGATTTCCCGTAAAACGGCGGTCACGGTGACGATTGCCCGGGGTCCCTCGACGATGGTCGTGTATCTGTGTGGGCATGCAATCGCGTCAGAATCGCAGTTGATCGAACCCGGCGACCTCTCACCCCAACGGCCCGACGAGTGGCTTACCGAGTTACTGGCCGACACTGCCGACGACTGACGACCGCTGACGCTGTCGGCCCTCTATCTTCACTTCGATCACGCCGTCTGATTCGCGCTCCAAACGCCGTAGTCGTTCTGCCGGGCCGCCTGCATCTTCTACACGAACGCTGGTCGCTTACTGAACTCGGTGTCTGTAACACGCGCATAGCCGGTGCGGAGCAGCTGGGTGTTGTACATGAAATCGCCGATATAGACGTATGCGCGGAGATGGCCGTCATCGGTCTTGCTCACCGTTGGGTCAATGGCAATCGTTACGGCCATGAGCAACGGCTAGACGACACAGAAACGATATTTAACTAAAGAGCTAAGTATTCACCTGGCGTTCATTAAACCGGATGGTTGAACAATCGTCGGACGACCCGGATCTCGACGCGATATTCCAGGCGTTGGCGCACCCGATCCGTCGGAACATCCTCGAACAGGTAGCCGACGGGCCGGAGAGCGTCGGCGAGCTAGCCGAGCCCCACGACGTCTCACTGGCGGCCGTGTCCAAGCACCTACACATGCTTGAGGACGCGGGCCTAATCGAGATCGAAAAGGACGGTCGTGTTCGCCGCTGCCACCTTACCGCCGCGCCACTCAGTGCGGCTTTCGGCTGGCTGACACGGTACCGTGTTTTCTGGGAGGACAGGTTCGACGCGTTGGCTATCCACCTGGAGGAAGAAGACCAATGACAACAAACGGCAACGGTGACGATGGACAGCAGAGCAACAATCGGACCAACGAGCAGACCATGACCGTGAGTCGTGTCATCGAGGCGCCGCCCGAGCGGGTCTACGAGGCGTTCCTCGACCCGGATGAGCTGGTCCAGTGGCTCCCGCCGACGGGATTTTCGGCCGAGGTCCACCAGTTCGACCCCGAGGAAGGTGGTACTTTCCGCATGACATTCACGGGAGAGACCGAGGAGCTCGCCGAGTACGGCTCAACCTTTGGCGGCACCTACCAGGAGCTCGTCTCCGGCAAGCGCATCGTCCACACCGACGCGTTCGAGACCGACGACCCAGCAATGGCCGGCGAAATGACGGTGACAGTCACCTTCGAGGAGATCCCCGAGGGAACTGAGGTGACCGTCCGCCAGGAGGGGATCCCTCAGGCTATCCCGCCCGAGGACTCCCATGCCGGGTGGACCGACTCGCTCGGGCAGCTCGCGGGGCTGGTGGAAGGAGCATGACTGACGGAGAGATAACCGAGACAGCCTGACCATCCACAACTCATCTTCTGGAGAATTCTGATTCTCAGTCTCTTCCTTTAGTACACCTGGAACTGCTGTATATGCGCCCTCTATTCAGCACGAGATCTGAAACCGATCACCGCTTGAGGATTTCAATACAGCCCCCTCCTCTCTTGTTCCTGACTGCGTGTATGAATAGCCGTCTCGGCATGTCTCAGACCGAACGCTCCCTCGTGTTTTCTTCGTCGACCGTCCCGTGTTACTCCGATCGCCGTCGACTATTGCTGTTGAATCTGACTTCGTTTTAAGTGATTCTGGCGATAAAGGATAGATACGACGGACGATCCACGCGGTTTTCTCTTTCGAGACTGAATTTCGAGCACCAGCTATGCCGACGCTTGTGAATGAGACATACGTATGAGCCCTACCAACCCGTTTGTTCTCACAGTCCAATAGGCGCGCTCGCGATGAGTGCCGGGCATGGCTAGCGCAAAGGAAGCCCGGGGAGAGCTAGATGAGATGATGATTCTGTGGCGCCATGATTGAATCCTCCAGGTATCGTCGCCTGTTGTGTCCCTGGATGTGTCGTTGTGCCTGGTTTCGCTGCTAGCTGAGTCCTGTCGGGGTTCGTTCCCAAGAGCAAGGCGGTCGACCGTGCCGTCGAATTCTATCTGAAGACGCGGGGGAACTTGACCGCAGTTCCGACTGGCGCACTCGAGAAGTAATGACGGCTGCCGAGGAGTGGGACTTGAGTCGCTCGATGAGGTTGCGTTCATGCCCGGACATGGATTGCTGTGGACGAGGCGAATGACCGATGCTGTCCAACGAGCTCGCGAGCGATAGCTCACGGCCAGGTCGGTCGTATCTGTAGGTGACATCCGTTGTATCGATTACTGGTTCACGACTCGGTCCCAGACCGACGGTCAGCCTGAAGACAGTGCTCTAGCTGTCCTCCGTGAGCAGTACGCTCGCGGCGAAATCGACGACGAGGAATTCGAACGCAGGCGCGACCGCCTCACGGCGAACCGATGAAGTACATCACTGACGAACATGGCGGTATCCGACGATGTCGGTGACCCACCAGCGAACTGACCCCTTTCCTTCGTGGTTGGCTCGGTACACTGAGGCCGGCCTCTACGGCCTCCTCGCCGGGACGACACTCTGTCTTATTGCGTTATTCACTAACTCTGTCCCCGATCCCTCGTTCCCGTGGGCAACGTTGCCCGCATCGCTTCGATTACCAGTCACGCAGCCCCGTATCGAACACTGGCCGGTCTCGTACACGATCGGTATCTGGCTGTGGGTCTTCGGCGCGCCAGCAGTGTTCCTCGTATGCTATCGACGGTTCCAGAATCGACCGACGGTCTGGCTCGTTGCATTACCAACTACTGCGATGCTTGGTTTGACGACGTACTGTCGGTTCTTCTGGCCGAAACTCTATCCGGCGGCGTGGAACGCGCCGTCGTACACGTTCGTCTGCTGGCTGTACTGCTCCTCGTACGACGTGATCTGGAGTAATACCGCCTATGTGATTGCACTGTTCGGTATCGTCGCGACGATCCTCGCAGTACGACGCCAAAGTGGGGCCGGGTACGCCCTCCTCGGGTTCGGGCTCCTCGCACTCCCCCTCGGACTGCCAGCTATGTACGAGGGGTACCGACGAACGACGCAAACAGTCACCTGAACTGTTGTAGTCATTTTCCGGGCAGCAACGATTTTGTCCTGACAGGAACCACGATGTTTGACATGCTCAAAGCAACTGCCGATGATGTCGTCGCCGTCCGTGTTGGAACCTGTACGACAGAGAGGTTCAGGAAACTATACGACCTCCTCGCAGAGAAGACCGCAGAATACGGCACAGTTCATGTGTATGAGGAGGCGCCAAACTGGACGCTGAGGACGTATCTGTCGAATTTGCACGGCATCGTCCCCGACCTGCGTCAGGGATCGTCATTTGACATCGGTCGGTATAGCGATGTCACCATCTGTGACCTCCTCCGCGACCGACGACCCAGGCCTCCGGATTGTGGTTGTTGATGGTGGGCAGACATGGAGGTCCCGTCTGGAATCTTGTTGAGACGTGCATAGCTCGATCCCCACTTACATCAGATATCTCGGATGGAAGCATAGATAGGCGCAAAGAAGTACTGGTTTACACCGGTGGTTACCGGCAGTTTACGTTGGGAGGTCAGTCCTGAATGTTCAAGCAAACTAGTGCTCATTTGGTGTACTGCATCGAGGTCTCACTCCGAACTTATTGTAGGACTTTCTCCAATTTTTGTGCTATTAAATTGATCACGGTCAATTGCCAAACGAAGGCTACCTGTAGTGATACTAGGTGCTAGAATTATTGAAGTATTATACTGACCGGAAGAAATATAGTAGGATAGTAATTCATTTGATCTATGCCAACGTGCCAAAACTGCGATTCCTTTGTTACCCAACGCTACGTCCGAGTCTTTTCTCCCAGAGATATGGCAAACCCACGAGTCTGTCCGGCCTGTGAAGATAAAGTGCGAGATGGCGCAGACATTAGACAGTCTCGAACGTAATACCGCATTGTATCTAGTAACGGTTGGTCGTTTAAAGCTGCTTCTGAGTAGTGCAGACAAGCACGCTACGGGCCGAATCTGTATAGGCTATTACACCATACCCGTTGCAGTAAGATACTGAATTCCAAACAAAGTTGCGTTGTATGCGCCGTGGATGAACGCTGGAACGATGAGATTGTTCGTGTATTCATACGTCGCGCCAAGAATGAGCGAGAGCACGAAGACAATTCCGAGATAGACGAACTTCCCCTGTCCCTGTAGCGAGAACACGTGGATAACTGCAAATAGAATACTCGTCAAGCTGATCGCGACAAGTGGCTGAAAGTGTTCACGGAGTACACCTTGGACCAGCCCCCGGTTGAGCAATTCTTCACCAGGACCAATAAGGAGAAATGATGCTGGAATCAATAACAGAAACACAGTCGGATTCTGATTGCCAACATCGACAATCGTATTCTGGGCTGACCGAATCCCAAAGTGGGTCAGCGTTATCGAGATGGACATCTGAGCAGCAAGGAGTGCAAGGAATCCACCGATCGCAAGTCCAATTTCACGCAGTGACGGAATATGAATGCCAATGAAACTCAGTCCAGAACGTCGATACAAGAGGTAGACAAGCGCGACACCTCCAAACGTCACTCCTTGCAACATAACGACACTGATACCCAGTAGTAGCGTAGGGCGGTCTAAAACCGGGATACCGGCAGCGCGAAGTATGAGTGCTGTAGCGGTCACGACGACTTGGCCAATAAGGTATGCCCCAACAACAAGGAGAATGCCGATACCGACAGCTCGCAGTTGCGCCCGTCTCTTGCTCATCGTTCTAGAGTGGATTTTCCGATCCTTCTCCGTGTTTCGATATTGTGTGGTAATTCCGTAATTATTCCAGCCACGCTTGCCCATGTGAGTGCGTTTCTGCGCGTCCGTCCTGCTGCTCGACGTCGTTGTCCTCAGTCATGAGAGTCCCTCCACGAACGGTGAGAGCACGTAGCCAGTTTCCAGGCGTACGTTGTTCCACGCTCCTTACGAAAGTCTTGGTCCTGAGCCACCAGTCTTCTCAGGTTTCATTAGGCCCTAGAGCAATATATTGAGCAGAAGGGTCCTCTGGGGTGTGGTCCCCAGCCACTCCAGTCCCAGAGGGGGTGGCTGAATGTCGATCGGGCGCTCTCTACCTTTCCGTGGCCGCTCTCCTCTGAACGACCAGATACTATCTATGAAATGGTCTTCCTTAGTAATTACCCAATTGAAAAGATGCCGCCATCAGTTCCACACGCACTTACTATTATCATCCATGCAATGAGTTCATCAACAGAATAAACGCTACCCTATAGTAGAGCACCTTCGATGGGTTTGGCCTCTACGACACAGATTTCCAAAAGCACGGTTCCACTCTGGCAAGTAGGAGCATTAGTAGCGTCAGGTTGACACCTCGAGTACGTTCACGTAGGCCATATTTGCACCAAACTAAATATTGATTGAAGATGGGCAAGTTGAGTTGATTGTCGGGAATGCCACAACTGCCATGCCCCCGACGATCAAATCTCCGTGTGGGAACACACGTTACGGTTGTCAACGACGTCATCCACAGGACGTGGAGTGACGTCCCACGTCCTCTACTTCGACCGATGAACAATGTCCATGCCGTATCCTCACCGAAACTTCTATGAGAATTGCGTAGTATGCTAGTCAATGTCGGGCTTGTCGTGGGCGCGCTTGTCCGACAGACAAGATTTATCAGTCATCAGGGAGCGTGGCTCTCCTGCCCACGTTCCTTTGACACTCTATTGGTTAGGCTATACTACTCCTATCTCCATCATGTGACTCTGGACGTGAGACTCACACAACTCGTGGGTAAGGTACACTCGACAATCCGCGCGATGATCGCCGCGTTTTCACCCATACTCACGCTAGTGAATGGGCACCGATAAAAGCTACTCCCAGACGTTCATATATTATACTAGCTAGCCGTTTCGAGCCTAATTGCGGCTGCACGTCCTCATTGGACCGGACCATCTCTTGCGGTTTTCGTCTTCGACTATTTTGTGTATTTCACTTCCGTTGCTTGATTTGCTCGTTTTACCCATCTTGCCTGTGTCGCTGAGAGACCCCCTCACATCCGACTACTGTCTGACGAGCGTGCGACTGATTTCGCTTGGAACAACTGTCCTACAATTCATTGTGGGGACAATCACGCTCTCAGCATTAACTCCAAGAGTTGTCCGTGGAGCTAAGAAACGGTAGATACTTTCGAAAATCAGAATCGGAAAGCAAGAATGGACAGAAATCCTGTCTCGCTCTCCGGTCACCACACCACTCCTGATGAAGAGACAAGTAATGTACTGAAAAGGATTTGGGAGGGAGATGTTCTTCTCACACCGCCACCGAGAGTACTTCTGATCGGTGCGAGGACACCAAGGTTTCACTGTATCGGAAGCTCTGGAAACAACTCAGTCGAGCCTATGAAGGCTGGTTCACGTACGTCCATATGTGATGCTGGGGAAGACACAACAACTGGACTTACCAACGCTTGACCCAGGGATAACGCTGCGTGAAGGAGACGACCAGACGACTGAGGCATTGCACTTGCTCCAGACGACGCTGGCATACTGGCAGTGCGTACTCACTGCACACCATCCAGTGCTTGCCCCGACACCCACCCAGGGGGTGACCGTCCATAGGTCGAGCTCACCCAACGTATCGCGAGATGGTGCGGGCAATGGAGGAGCGGTGAACCGACTATCGCCGAGCACTCCGCCAAGACGACCAAGCAGCGTTCGACCGATTGTTCGAACACGCCCGCTAGTACGCCGACACAGGTGGCATACAGAACCACCAAACAGTCGAGGTTGCCGTCCTCATGTCGATCGTGCTGTCGCTGGTGCGCCAGCTCGACGATCTTGAGGAGCGTCTCGACCCCTCGAAGACGACCTCAACCGTGATGAGTGAATCTATCGCGTCGGTGATCGCGGTCTCGAGGTCTCCGCTGTTATATAATAGATTTATATAGTTTCTGTTATTCTTGCGGTGAGTATGGTCATAGACGAATAGTAGAAGTCGCCAAAGAGAGTCTCTACCAGCCGATTCTGATCTCCACCGTGACATTTAACAACTCCAATGCTGAATCCCCCATGTGATGAATTCACATGAAGAGAAAATAATCCGGGTGCTTTCAGATGCAACAAACCGAAAGATTTTGTCGATTTTCAATGAGGCCCCTCACGATCTCTCTGTCGCTGAAATCGCCGAGCAACTCATTTCTCACAACATGATTACATCCCGATCGGCGGAGTATGAGGACAGATTTGACCAAGCGTGTCTCTCGTTGCATCACAATCATCTTCCTCGGCTTGACGATGCAGGACTTATTACGTATGATCCTGAGTCGAACACTGTCCGCTCGACGAAGTCTGCATCAGTTGATGCTGAATGGGACGAGATGGAGGCTATTGCCGAATTGCTGTCACAGTTTCAAACTGGAAGCGGGACCGGTGAGAGCACAATTGGGGTACTTGAAGGGAAAGAAGATGTGTATGAGTATGGGCGAGAGTTAGCCGATAAGGCTGAGGACGAACTCTTTCTCGTATATGCGTCCGACGACCTGCTTGACGAGGACTGTCTTCCCCATGCGAACAACGCCATCGATCGCGGTGTCGAGTTCTATGCCGGGGCAAAAAGCCACGATACTCGTCGGTTCTTTCAGGAGTGCCTTCCAGAGGCAACGGTCTGGGAACCGCAGTTGGATTGGATGAACGACCAGTCGAGCTATCCAAAGGTAAGTCGCCTCATTTTCGCTGATCGAAATAACGTCGTCGTCGGTCTTTGGGATGACTCATGTCCTGGCGAGTCAAAACGAGAGATTGCGATGATTGGTGAGGGTGCGAATAATCCGTTAGTGGTTCTTGTTCGCGAGCTCTTAGGGCCACGGCTGGATCACCTGGATTACCAGAGTGAGAACTTCCTGGAGGAACTGCCGTTCGAAACATGACTGATAATATGCTCACTGACGGCGGGTCAGACCGCAATCAGTCGACTTCGTCGCCCAGCATAACGTATGATATTGCTCCCGATGAAAAACCAAGCGAAGCTGTGGTGAGGGCGGTCGCAGCACTCACTGATATGTCGATCCTTGATCTCGATCCAGTATATGAAGTGATTGATCCGGGGCACGTTGATGGGATATTTACTACTGACGAGAGCAGGAGCCAACACGTAGAACTCTCATTTGAATTCAACGGATGCACAGTAACAGTCACGCACGAAACGGTTCATGCTAAAATTAAATTGTAATGCTACATCACTCGACCCTATCGAAACTGATTCGTTTCACAAGCCATCAATTCTGGTGAACTTCAATATACCAAAAGGAGTTTAATAGATGAGTTACATTCTCTAGTCGGAGACCAATACACGATCTCACCGGCTTTCAGCGTGACCTGCTGTACGTCGTCAACGGGTTAGATGACCCACACGGCCTCGCAATCAAAGACGAACTCGAAGACTACTACGAAAAGGAAATCCACCATGGCCGCCTGTATCCCAACCTCGATACACTCGTCGACAAAGGCCTTGTCGAGAAGGGTGAGATAGATAACCGGACGAACTTTTACACGCTGACCCAACGTGGCCA
>NZ_JBPBWC010000038.1:0-6459 GCF_050954125.1 Halomicrococcus pelagicus
CGAGTCAGCGGTGTTCGCACTGTGGGTTTACCCACGAGGACAATCGTGACGACAAGCGGTTCGTGTGTCAGGACTGTGGGTATGGGGTGAACGCGGATTACAACGCCGCAAAGAATATCGCCACCCGATACTGCGGATATATCCATCGCGGGCAGACGTCTCGCGGTGGATGGGCTACCAGTCAACTGGCCCTCAAGTCAGGGACGTTGAACGTGAACGGCGATTACACGCCTGCCGAACTACTCGGGTAGAACGGGAGTCCACTGACAAGCCTCGGGGCGTGACCCCGAGGCGGTTGACCCGCCTCGTCGATAGCCTACTACTCCCGGAGTATCTGTAAAAGGTCTCGGCGGATTCCGATAGAGATAGACCAGTCGATTATTTTACCTGTACTGTCCCGACCATCCCCGAGCTCTCATGTGGGATACAAAAGTACCCGTACGTTCCGGACTGATCGAACGTGTGCTCGTAGTTTTCGCCTGGAGCGATAAGCCCCTCGTTGACCCGGTTCCTCGCAGCACGTTCTAACTCGAAGCCACCACTTGCGAAGTACGCGGCCTCGTCTGGAATATCATCTTCATACGCTGTGACCGTATGCTCGATATCGCTTTCGTTTGTCCATATTACCGTCTCCCCTGTTTCGATCGTCGCAGTCTTCGGCTCAAACGTGAGGTTATCGGGCATCGTGACAGTCTGGGTTGACGATGACTGTCCGTTCAAACATCCAGCGGTGCTGAGAGTCGCCAGGGTCGCAGTACTGAGTCGCAAAACCGCCCGTCGGTTATGAGATTCGAGTGACATTGTAACAGAAACAAGTGGTACCTATTAGAGCGCCACGAAGAGGTCAGTTACGTACATTATGGCAAAACCAAGGAGGAACGCGAGTAGATTCGTGGCGCTGGCCACGCGACCGCCTGCGTCCCGAACCATTCGCGCAATCTCCCAGTCCACCTGCAGGATTGCACCAACCCCGATTGCGAGGAAGAAGGCACCGATCGTCGGTGAGTATGCGAGACTGCCGATCCAGCCACCGAGGATGACGGGTGCGCCGGCGATGACGCCGAGCGCAGCGAAGTGCTTGAGCGACGGGCGTTTTCCGCGGGCAACCGGCGCAACGACAGCCGGTCCTTCCGTCACGTTGTGGAGCATGAACCCGATCACGAGGAATGCGCCGAGCGACACACGCCCGAGTGCAAACGAACTCCCGATCGCCAGCCCCTCCGCGAGGTTGTGCAGGCCGATCCCTACCGCGACCAGATAGGCGATCCAGAGACCACTACTCGCCCGACTATCACCAGCGGCGACACGACCCTCACGCCACGCACTGATCGCCTGGACGAGGAGGAGTGCGCCGAAGATCCCGAAGACGACCAAGAGGTTGCCCTCGTACGCGCCTGGAACCCGCTCGGCGAGTTCAAACGCCTCGAACCCAGCGTCGAACGCCAAGAAGCCCAGTACGCCGGCCGCGAATAAGAGAACGGCGTGCAGCCAGCGATCGCTCATCGTCTTGATGTAGGGGAACCAGAGCATCCCTAATGCGACCGGGATCACGCCGACGAACAGCCCGATGACTGCAAGCGTCCCGAGCAGACTGAGGCTAAATCCGGGTGACTGACTCGGAGCGACGATCGTATTATGGAATGTCGCTCCGTCAGAGAGTATCAAAGCAACTTCGAGATCCCACCCTGGATTCCAGTGATACGGGATCATGATCTGTGCGCTTTCCATCGGGGCGAGCGTTCGGTCACCACCGGCTCCTTCGACCCGGAAATCCCAGTATGCTTCGTCGACGAGCACCTGTGATATCGTCACGGATTCGGGCCCGTTATTCGTCACGTGCAGCACGACCGTTTCGTCACTCGGAAGCGTCGTATGCGTAACCGTCACGTCGGGAAGCGGTGCGCCGCTCTGAACACCAGCGAGCGGTGACGTGAACGCGAACACGCCCAAGACGAGCACGAGCAACACGATCGGGAGTAACGCGCTGACCCATCGCGGAAGCCCGAGCGGTTGTGTGATCTCGTTCTCGGCTGGTACACCACCGTCCGTCGTCGAGTTCTGTGTCTTGTCCGCCATGTTAGACCACCTCGAAGAAGCTCATCCAGCCGAGTTCGGCAAACTCCGACTGATGTGCGTGAAACATGTACAGCCCAGGTTCGTGATCCGAGTAGTCGATCTCGATAATACCGCGCTGGGCCTGCGTCTGCATAATCGTGTCCACAGTCTTGCGCGTCGGCGTCAGCGTCGTCCCGTGGTCGTAATAATCGAAGAACTGCGAGTGAGTGTGGAACGAATTGATGAGGTCGAGCTCAGTCGCATTGGAGAGGTATACGCGCTGGCGTTCGTTCTTGTCGATCTGGATGGGGCGCTTCGTCTCACCTGCCGTCCAGTTGCCGTTGCCGTCGGTGTCCCCGACCCCGTACCCGAACGCCCGTGTGTTCGCCGCGTAGACCTCATTTCCGCCGTCGAAGTTTGTATCGAACGAGTTCATCACCATTACCATCTCGTTGACGGCGTCGTTTTCGGCGTACTCGTGATTCCGGCTCTCCGCCTCGTTGACGAGCTGCGCTCGGAAGTCGTCGGTAATCGGGCCAGGGTAATTGACGTAGTCGCGTGGGTTCTCCCTGACGCGTTCGGGGTCCGGATCGACGATAATCGTGCCGTAGAGTCCGCGGTGGATGTGCTCTTTCAGTGGGAGCGAGTGGCAGTGATAGAAGTGCGTGCCGGCGGGCTGGGCGATCCACTCGTAAGTGAAGGATTCACCCGTATCGAGTACACCAGGCCCGTTCTGGGGGATCCCATCCATTCGCGGGTTGAGATTCTTCAGGTGCGGATGAATCGTGTGAGCGTGCCGCCCCAAGTTCGTGAACTTGACGCGGATCAGGTCGCCCTCAACGGCACGGATCGTCGGGCCCGGCACCTGACCGTTGTATGCCCACGCCTGGAATTCGACGCCCGGCGCGATGGTGATCGTCGTGTCGACGGCGGTGAACTCGAACTCCCGTACTGTTCGGCCATTCTCCTCGTAGGCCTGCTGAGGGACGTTATCCTGTCCGCTGTCTCCGGTATTGAACGCGGTGAGGAACTCGTGAGGGTCGAAATCCAAATCCTGGTATTCGCCCACTGCACCGAAGTTACCGTGTTCATCTTCGTCCTCATGGTCGGGCGAAGCACTTGCTTGAGTACTCCCGAGTCCGACTGCTGCACTCCCGGCGACACCGAGACTGCCGAGTACCGTGCGGCGACTGACACTCGTTTCACCGGTGAGTGATTCGACCAATCGCTGTTCGAGTTGTTCTGTGACGTCCGCTGCACTGTCGTAATCTATCGATGGCATGATCTCCTCCGCTGGTCGTGCCTTCGGATACCCATATGCGCTAGTTAACCACTCCAATATATAAATTAGATGCATCTAATCTTAGAGTGAGTCTAAACTAATAACTGGCTGGCGGACTTTCGAGCTTCTCAGTTAGCACCCTGAATGAGAAACTGGAATTGGATTCGAAATCTTAAGGGGGCTGTTACCAGACAACTAACACCGACGTGGGGACAGCCCCCTCCATCACGCACCCCCGGTGGATTGCGAACGTGCTAGTAGGCGCGACGATTCCGATGACGGCGTTCGCGTCTGGCTGGTCGAGCGGACGTACTCCGACGACGAGCAGAACCTCATAAAAATGGAATGAAATGTAGTTAGCAGCAGTTGGTGAGCGCGGCTTTGTCAGTGGTTTCCGTTCCGCAGTGCGCACACCGCCAGAAGCGGTGATCAAAGTGGCCGTGTTTGTCGTGGCGACGTGCGGACCAGTGACGCATGTCTCTGTGTCGTTCTCGCTATTGGTAGCGCTGGTAGTGTTTGTAGTAACGTTAGAATACGCGGAATAGACAGAGTACGGTGCATTATCAACTTACTTTGGAGAAAACTGATTGCAGAAACATGGTGTAATATATGAAAATAACCCTAAGTGATTGACGGGCAACGAATTAGATATGGTAACGCCGGCAGTTATCGATACCGGGTTCGGGGTTGCTGGACTCCTCACGCTACTCGTAGCTGGATATTGGGGAGTTGCGCGACACGACCACCGACGAGCACTCCGAACCGGTGCGTTCGTCGTGCTCTGGCTTGCGGGGATACTGCTCAACGGCTGGCGTAATATGATGATTATGGCTGTTGCAATGGCAACACTTTCATTCGTATGGTTCCTGACTCGCCCCACTGTTCGATCTCAGATACAGTAACATCGAGCCAGATTCGGCCGACTATCTGCCAATTAGACGAGGTGAATCGCTCGCAGTGCTGGGCGATATCGAGCCGGTCCGTCCAGCGGGCGAAGGTCTCGCCATGGTCGGCTTCGTCAAACCGCCAGTACTGCCAGGCGTAGACGAGTTCGTGCCGGACAGTCTTACTGAACTGCTGTCAGCCGAACTCTCGGTAGGCGTCCCAGGTGAGCCGGATCGTGACCGACTCAGTTTCTGGACCGTATTCGGTGACGCCGGCCTGTCGCTGCGCTCGCTCGGAGACCTCCCAGTCGATCGAGCCAATGGGGGACTTGGGAAAGTATTCAGCAGTGACGTCGGCTGTATGCGTTTGCGCTCGGTCAAGCAAGAGTTGTCCATATCTTCGGAGAAGAAACTGGATAGTATAAGTGGAGCGAGAAGTTAAAATCAGTTGCTGAGAGAGCGGACGTCGTACAGGATTGCTTGGAAATTCCCCTATTAAATAAGCGATAGCTGCGTCACTTCCTCGATAAAATTTGGTTCAGGTCGGTTTTTGAGAGCGATAGAGGTATGCTGCAGTAAGCGCACCGATTGCTTCAGCGGCTTTCGCAGTAATAGATAGTGGGTTGATTGGGCCGTCCATTACGAAGAATGCGACGATGGTTGCGAGTGCATATCCGACGGCGACAAGATACAGCTCACGACGCCAATACTGACTCACGAAGAGAATCACACCGCCGATAAAGCCGAATCCATTGAGATAGAATAAGATACCTGTTAGCTGGTCAAATTCCATTACTCTCGGGGCGAGAAATAGATGAATGGCGGCTGTCACAAGTGCTGCGAGGATCGCGATGTAACCGATACTGTTCGATGGGAGGTTAATCAGTGATTGTGAGTCCTGGGTTTCGGTGGATTGGCGCGACATAGAGAGAGTATTATACGAAGAATGATAAAATTTTGATATGAATAAATGGGACAATGACTGATACAATGGGGCATGACAATATTTGGAGCCTCCAATATATTTCTCAGGTTCGTCAAACTAAAGAATTAGCGGTATCACAATGTTCGTGCCCTGTCGGATAACACGATTAACGTAACAGCCCACTCTCAGATTGATGGTAGCACCACCGCTGGAGGTGGTCGCGGTGCTAAAGCTTTGTCAGCGACGAGCGGGAGCGAACCGAGGGGGCGAGTTCGTCCAAGAGCACAACCCCGAGGATGTATCGGAGGTTATCGAGCCGCTTGAACCCTACATGACGAGCGAAGTTGCAGATGCGCTCAACTGGCCGCGCCGGTCAGCCTTTAACGTCTTAGACGATCTCGCCGACGAGGGAAGGATTCGCAAAAAGAAGCCCGAAGCCCGGCGTGTCATCTGGATCCGCGAGCAATAGCTTTCACAGTACTATGAGAGACGTAGCCAGCCCTGTTGAAACCCTTAGTAGTTGATAGAATTGGCGTACTGAATACAGAGCATCTATGCAGCAGAGCGATGATCGCAAGACGGGGGGTGACGGCAACGGGACCAGCTGCGATCGCGGACGCCACCGCGATGCTTCGGACAACCGTTATTCTGCTGGCGAACCAATTCGGAGCATGGATAAGTATACAGCCGTATTCGAGATCGACTCGAAAACGGACGCGTACGCCGTCGAGCGACTGATGAATCGTCTGTATGATTCGCTCCGAGAGGAGTCCCGGACGCTACGCGAAGGGTCGAACGATTCGACGGAGATGTTAGAGCAGTTTGAAACGATCCGTGATGCCACGCAAAGACCTACACCCGGTAAATTGACGGTGATATACGAATCTCAGGATGAGGAATTTGAAGAGTAAACGGACGCTATGGCCGTAACTATCTGCAACATACGCGCCCTGTATTCAGTACGGCCTCGCCGAATTATCACGGATTGAGGGTTTCAAGAGAGCACAGATAGAGGGCTCGAACGCGTCAACGGCCGTCAGTCGTCGGCAGTCTCGGCTAGCAACTCCCTGACCCACTCGTTGGGGCGTGGCGGCGAGCAGTCGCCGGGTTCGAGCAGCGCCGATTCTGATGCGATTGCATGCCCGCACGGTTGGACGACCAGCGGCGACAGTGAGTTTCTAGATCGTTCGAATAGTTAATACTGGGATCGACGACGCATGGAGAACGGTCCGTGCAACACTCCCCATAAAGAGTCTGTCGAAGCCCGTCTGTCCACGTGTCCCCATCACGACGAGGTCAGCACGGTAGTCATC
>NZ_JBPBWC010000039.1:0-5217 GCF_050954125.1 Halomicrococcus pelagicus
AAAAACCAGAATTCAGAGATATAAGTGGCTAAGGCGCTCCCAGGTGCACAACCTGGTCCCCAAACTCGACACACATCTAAGAACGTTGTGAACGCAAACGGATCTGGTCCACCGATCAACAGGTCTGCCAAGTATAAAAAGATGAACAAGACAACTGTTGCAACGATTCCCCCACCAATACCACTCCGAGCCGGATCCATAAACCGGAAGACAACAGCGAACAAGATAAAGGCAGATATTTTAGAACTTTATAGAGATTTACTATAAGACCCTATGAGTAAAGTTGGAGCTAGCACCTATGTTCCTTCTCCCCAGTCCTCACCGAGAACGACCATACTGCAAACGGAGCAGTTGGCACCGGTGAAAGCTACGCTGCAGTCGCTTGCTCAGCGATGGCATCGACATCCTCCAAATCATCCGGCACTAACACCAATCGAAGCCGCGGCCGTCCAACCTCAATTGGGACTTTCTCCGTATCAAACAGATCACGGTCTTCAAGGCGTGTCTTGGTCCGCGAGAACGTTGCTTTACTCGCCAGCCCCACGTCCTCACCCCATTTACTGATCTCATAGAGCAACTCCTGGTTATTCGCAGCCACTAGCAACGCGATCGTCACCTCATCCAGTTCGTCTTCCTCACCAGGGACCGTCTCCATTGACTCCAGCATTGTCATGAAGCCATCTTCGACCTTCTCGCCAAACTCTTCACTGAGCGTTTCGCGAATGCGCAAAAGCGGTGGCGTCCGCAGACTAAACTCCTCGCCCTCATCCCAGTTATGCTCAAACGTTGACCGCACCGTCTCGACGAACTCCTCGTCCGTCGACAACATCCCATTCAATCCGCCACTGACTAGCACGACCGTCAGCATCTGGTCATCACTCACCAATAGCGAACTTCGTGCTTCCTGCGAGTCCGCGCCCATCCCCGTTTCCAGACGAGCCAGTAACCAGGAAGCACCCCGGCCATGAACAGCACGACATAGTATTGTAACTCAACTAGTGGCGGGTAGCCAGTGGGTGCAACTACGTCTGTGGAACGGAGAACGAACCAGAGTTGCGCCGTGATAAGATGGCCGAGCACGAAGGTGCCAATGATTCGTTCCGGGACTCCGGCAGGTTCGGTTCGTCCTCTGAGTTCGCTCCGGTATTGGAAATAGCCGAGAAGAAAAGGTGGAAAGAACGTACAGCCGAATGCTATGAGAGGACGCCTCCGCAAAGAACTTCGGGAGGCCGATGTTCGACCAGTGGTCAAACACCGGGAATTTTATAGGCGGTCGAGGCGAATATCCCGAGGCTTGACCTCGGGGATGAAGCCGACACTCGATGACACAACCCATTAAGTAGCAACACACCGATAATCGACGTACAACGATGTGGTACGCATACCGCTATCGCGCCTATCCTGATTGGACAGGCGTGACTGCGGAAGCCGAACGCCACATCGGCATCCATCGCCAACTCTACAACCACGTCAAATGGGACTACGAGAACAGTCCCGAAGACGACAAACCCAGCGAATACACCCAGAACAACAAACTCCCCGAGTGGAAACAGCGATGGCCTGTCTTCGCAGAACTCCACTCGAAAGCCGCCCAAGAAACCGTCGCCCGATTCCACGACAACCTCTCCAGTCTGAAAGGGAAGAAAGAGAACGGCAACAAGGTTGGACGGCTAAAACGCCAAGGCCCGTCGGAATTTCGGAGTGTGACGTACAACCAGAGCGGCTTCGACCTCGATAACAAGAGGGGCCGCAACAGGTACGCATACGTTCGCTTCTCCAAAATCGGTTGGATTCCAATTCGATACCACCGCGACCTTCCCGACGACGCCACCATCAAAGAAGTCACGTTGAAGCAGGAACGCTCGGGCGCGTGGTACGTGACATTTGGCATTGAGGTTGAAGACGAGGAGTTGCCAGAGAAACCCGCGCTGGACGAGTTGGACGCGAGCAACAGCGTGGGCATCGACCTCGGTATCCTCAACTACATCCACACGTCGGACGGTCTCACTGTGGATACGCTCGACCTCGAAGACGAGTACGAGCGGTTGCGGAAAGCCCAGCGAACCTTGTCACGCCGTGAACGCGGGAGCAATAACTGGGAGAAGCAACGCAAGCGGGTTGCGAAACTCAAGCGGCGGATTCGACGGAAGGTGCTGGACTTCCAGCACAAGTTGACGACGTGGCTCGTCCGCGAGTACGACGCCGTGTTCGTGGAGGATTTGGATGTGCAAGAGATGATGCAGTCCAAAGGAAACGCGAAGAACAAGCAAGACGCGGCGTGGCGACAGTTCATCCAACTCCTCGAATACAAGGCCGACCTGTACGGCTGTCACGTCGTGCAGGTTGAAGCCGCTGGCACGACTAAGGAGTGCGCGGCGTGTGGTGTCGCGGTTGAGAAAGAGTTGTGGGTCAGAGAACATAGCTGTCCGTCGTGTGGGTTCAAGGCAGACAGGGATGCGAACGCCGCACTCAACGTCTTGCAGAGAGGCTTTTCTGAGTTAGGGCTGGGATGGCCCGAAGACACGCCTGTGGAGACTGCGACCGCTACGGACACGACTCAGTTTGAGTCCGTGTCTGCAAGTCGCGTCGTGGAAGCAGGAAGCCTCGGGGCTTGACCCCGAGGCGATTCACCCGCTTGATATGGCGCACAATGCCCGACATGATGGCGACACCTATGACAATCGGCCGATCGTCGAGCCGCACGAGAACTGATTTTCCGTGTTTTTCTTGACTAGCAGACTGTTTTGAGCCATGGCCTCCGAGGTAGTTCACTGGCCGTGGAGGACATCTCTGGCGCGTTGTACGTAGGTGTTGTTCGACCAACTTCGGGCTTCGCTCATCTCTGTGAGGAGTGTCTCGGCCTCAGACGCTGACACGACATCGTTGCGGACGAGCGCAACGAGCAGCATCGGTGTTGTCACGAGTCGGGTGTCGATGAGGGACGCATGGATGAGCGCGAGTCGATTGAATTCGTCACAGAGGAACTGTGTTGCGGCATGATCATTTGCCAGTGTTACTGCAGCGTTTTCGCCGTCATCAAGCGGGAATGAATCGTCGAGACTGGCTGTCCGCATATCAAAATCTGCCCGGCGATCAAGGATTCGTTCAGCACCCCGGCCTGAAGTATCATCATATGCCGCCGTCTCTTCTAGCTCGTCGAAAACGAGTGCGGGCACGATGACCGTGTGTCTCGCAAGGAGATGGTCAAGCGGATTCCATGCGTGGTCGGCGACCGTGCCGAGACTCACGAGTGCAGATGTGTCTGCGACGACCTGCATTTACGAATCTGCCAGCTCCTCGGCGGTTTCCTCGATGAATTCCTCTTCGAGCTGCTCTTTCAGCAGCCGGAAGTTGGCGGCTTCCTCGTGGCCAACGAGTTCTTTTAGCTCTGTAAATGTGATATCGTCGTCGTAGTACGCCTCCGCAATTTCCTGTTTGAGCTCATCGTTGTGCGCGGCATCTCGAAGATAGTCGCGGAGTGCTGAAATGATGACCGTCGTCCGATCCGTCTCTAAGACCGTCGCAAGGGTATCTGCTTGCTGCACTAATCCCTCTGGGGCACGGAACTGGACTCGCTTTTTACTCCCTGAATCAGAACTCATGTGTGTACGTTGTGAGCCAATCCGTAAAGTCCTATCGCCGCATTCACAGGCGGTACGAGGCGGATGCCCCGACCCTTAAGATCGGGGAGTCGCCTCGGAACTCAATCGTCGGTTAGTTCTCAATCTCCTCTCGGGTGTCCTCAATCTCGTCACTGTTGCTCTCGACCGTCTCCTCAAGTTCGTCAATTCTGGTGAGCGCCGTGTCGCGTTCGTCGCGCAGCCGCTCACGTTCATCCTCCAGAGCGTCAATCCGCTCATCACGTTCGACGAGCATCTCCTCAACTTCAGACCGAGAGACGTACTCACAGTCATACATCGTCGCTCACCTCCTTCTTCTTCGCGAGGAGTTCTTTGCGCATCTTCACAAGCTCCGCACGTAGCTCGAGCGCCTCTTCGTGCTCGTCAGTGCCTTCCTCGGTCTTCCAGAGGAGTTTGTTCATTTTTGTGAGCTGAGCGTCTAACTGCTCTTGCTGTGCTTCGAGTAGTTCTTCTAATTCTGCTCGGGAAACCGCGTCGCTCTCGGAGGGATCACACATAGAAAACCACGCCTTTGTTGAACTCCTCGAAGCCTGACAAGGATCGTATGCTGAATAGAGAGGATGAGTTCAGCAGAGTAGTCTAGACAGAAGGGGTTGCAGTTATCAGTACAGGCGGTGTATGTGTCTACATGCCCGAAGAAATCCTGTTCAAATCGGAAAGCGATCAGAGTCAAGAGGAGATCGCAGCATACCTTCGCCGTGTAGCCGATAAGTTGGAACAAGGGGACGCGATCACGCTAAAATCGGGATCCGAGTCCGTGACGATGGAGCCGCCAGCTCGCCCGACGTTCGAGGTCAAAGCCGAACGTGAGGGACCGACGGATGGACCCGGTAAATTAAGTATCGAGTTCGAACTCGAATGGGACGAGAACGGCAGTGAGGGAGATAGTGGGAGCGGCCAGCTAGAAATCGAGTGAACAACTAGCGCTCTATATTCAGTACGGCCTCGTCAAGCTGTCACTGATTAAGGGTTTCAACAGAGCCTCGCGCCCGATTCTCGGTAAAAGGGTGGCTGGTTAGCTGCTCTGCCTACGCTGGTGTTCGCTCGCGCGCAAGTCGGCGATGTCATCACTGATCCCGATACCGGCGAGCACGTCAGTCGTTTCCTCTGTATACTGCTCATGATGTGTGTAGGGGTTGGTTTGTAGCTAAAAGCACGGTGGATTGACTAACCTCCAACAGTAAACGCACACATCAGCGACCAGGCCGCATATCTGACGATAATTGATCCTGTTCTGTGACTTGGCCACCACACTCCGGACACACTCCTTCTGCGGTCTCGAAGGTTTTACCACACATCTGGCATTCAAATCGTGTCTCACTCTTCGTCGTGAAGAGCTCCTTGAGTTTGCTCATGAAGCTCATTGGTGGTAATGTACACTCTTTGTGGTATCGGAAAAGTCTGGGGGACCATGCAGTCATCGTGTTTAGTTTAGTGAATTCCACCAGACGGCGAACGCTTGCAGCCACGTTTCGGCGGTCGCTGGATCGACGTGGCTGAAGCTATTGCTAAACGATGAAGTGCGCCGTTTTATCTCTCTAAAAACACGTTCAACGGCATTCCGATTTCCATGGCG
>NZ_JBPBWC010000004.1:0-292389 GCF_050954125.1 Halomicrococcus pelagicus
CGGGAGTCCACGCGAAAGCCCCACCCTCAACGAAGCGAACGGCAAAGCCGTGAGTGAGTAGGGTGGGGTAGTTTACTGGCATCTTTGCAGTCGCAGTGATGACTCCCTTTTTCTTCGTCGGATTCGACGTCGTCCCACAGACTGCCGGAGAGGCAGACGTATCGATGCGGTTCCTCGGCATGGTTATCAGCGTATCCGTCGCCTTCGCAGCGCTCTTCTACATCGCTGTGATCTGGGCTGCAGGGAGTTCCGTCCCGACCGCGACGCTGGCTGACAGCACTCTTCCAGCGGCAAAAGCGATGGCTATCGTCTACGGAAGTGACGTCGCCGGGACGGTGATGGCGTTGGCCGGTCTCGCCGGAATCCTCACGAGCTGGAACGGATTCATCCTCGGGGCGAGCCGAGCGATCTACGCCCTCGCCGAATCCCACATGCTTCCCGACCAGTTAGCGCGGGTCCACTCTAAGTACAATACGCCCTCAAATGCCGTGTTACTCGTCGGCTTCGTCGCAGGACTGGCTCCCCTGTTCGGCGAACAGATGCTGGTATGGGTCGTGAACGCCGGCGGATTCGGACTCGTCATCGCCTGGGTGATGGTCGTGATTTCGTTTTTCGTTCTCCGGCGACGAGAACCAGAGATGGACCGTCCGTTCCGGCTCCCTGCCGGACGGTTTATCGGCGGCGTCGCACTCCTCCTCTCTCTGTTCTTCGTGACGCTGTATCTCCCGGGGTCGCCGTTGGCCCTCGCGTGGCCGTACGAATGGGGTATCATCGTCGGATGGATCCTTCTCGGGGTCGGTCTGATCGCTATCAACGGTGGCCTCCCGGCGCAGTCAGAAGCTGAAGTACACATGCTCGAACAATCGGATTGACTCACATTCCAATAATGAACGAGGTGGCACGTACGGGTCCAAGCAACATCGCCCGACTCCAGCGACCTCGCTGGCAGTACCGTCAAAATCAGACACAGATGCGGTAGGCTCGGATGAGCAACTCGCCGAACGGTTCGCTGATCGTCGGAGTTCGAAGCTGTCCGTAGCTACTCAACATTACGACGAGACGGACGGGGATGATTCAGTCCATTGAGGGAGCCGAATCCAGGTTCTGCATCCACTCGCGGACTTTCTCCTGGGTGGGTGGCCCCGTGAGCAGGCTCACTACAGTGAAGGTGAGGAAACTCGCGGTCAAGCCGTAGATGATGGGGAGGTTCGAAGAGAAGCCCTGCATCCAGAGAGTGTAGACGACGACAGTTGCGCTGACCGCGATGGACGAGAGCGCTCCCTGCCAGGTCGCACGCGTCCAAAAAAACGCCCCGAAGATGGGGACGAAGATGCTGCCGGTGAGCAGGTCGTACGCCAGGATGAGCGCCTGAACGACGTTGCCGATCGCGATCGCAGCGTAGATCATGATGCCCCCGAGGACGAGGATGACGATCCGGGAGACGCGCGAGTAGGTCTCGTCCGAAGCGTCCGAGTCGACGAACCGTTTGTAGATGTCGCTCGTGAAGAGGGTACTGGAGGCGAGCAGGGCGGAGTCTGCGGTCGACATCATCGCGGAGACGAATCCGGCGAGGATGAGTCCGGACAATCCGACGGGGACGACCTCCAAGATCATCCGAGGGAGCGCAAGTTCGGGGTCCTGCAGGTTCGGAAGGAGAACGAGCGCGATAGCGCCGAGGAACGCCGTCGCGATTCCGTAGATGATCGCGTACACGCCGGCAGCGATACTTCCTTTCCGGGCCGTTTCGGCGCTTTCCGCGGTGAACACCCGCTGCCAGATGTCCTGGCCGATCATTATCCCGAGGACGTACAGGAGGAAGTAGCTGGTAATCGTCTGCCACCCGATCGCAGTCGGGTCGAAGTACGTCGGATCGAGTTCGGCCGTGAGGCCCGAGATTCCGCCCACGGAACTGAGACCGAGGGGGAGGGCCAGCAGAAAGATGCCGACGGTCATGATGCACCACTGGACGAAATCGGTCATGGTCACGGTGAGCATTCCGCCGAGTGACGTGTAGGCGATGATGATGAGTCCGCCGACGAGGATCATCGTGTTTTGCTCGAACCCGAAGAGCGCCCCGAGGACTTTCCCGATGGCGATAGTCTGGGTGATGGCGATCGTGAGTGCATACACGCCGGCGATGACTGCGCCAACCGTACCGGAGTACTTGTCGAAGCGGCGTTCCAGGATCTCACCGAGCGAATACGCTTTCAGGTTCGCCAGGTTGGTCGAGATCAGTAGTCCGAGGGCGATGGTGCCGACTCCGAGCGAGATTACGAGCCACGCGCCCGAGACGCCGTGCTGATATCCCAGTCCGCCGCCGCCGATGGTGGATGCTCCGCCGAGGATGACCGCCGACATGACCGGGACGTACATCCAGAGAGGGATGTTCCTCCCGGCGACGAGATAATCGTCGAGAGAATCTGATTTCTGGTATCCCCAGTACCCGACGCCGATCATGCCGAGCATGTACAGTACGAGGACTCCCGTGTCAATGACGGACACTGCCATGGAATGACCATGCCACATTTAATATTTAACTCTTTGCAATCGTCTGCGAAACTTCTCTGAAATCACGAATCTACCGAATCGAACTACCAGCGGAAGGAACACGTTTATCGGCAGGTAACACCGTCGTACTGGCATGTCTGAGACTCTCGACCGACGAGCCTACGACCTCCTCCGGCTCATCGACGCCCACGAACCCATCGGTAGTCTTCGGCTCGTCGACCTCTTGCACCGGCATGGCTATTCCATCAAAGGGCGCACGGTCCGACTGACGCTCTCCAATCTCGACGATGCCGGTTTCACCGAGAAACTTCCGGGGAAGGGTCGACGCCTGACCGAGAAAGGCCGCTCCGAACTCCAGCGCGGCCACATCAACGGCCGCCTCGAACACGTCCGCGAACGAATCGCGATGCTCACCGGCCAGGTGACCTACGACCCGATCGAGGACACCGGCGAGGTCATCGCCTCTAGCGTTACCGTGTCCCGTGGCCGACTCTCGGACGCGCTCGAAACGTTGGCCCCACTGACGGACTCGCCCCTCGCTCCGGTTCCGATCGCCGTCGAGGACGAACCGGCGGAGTCTGCGGAATCCGACTCGGCCCGTATCTTCGCCCCATCGAGCATCACTCTCGATGGCGTCCTGCTCTCTCGCGGCATCAACGTCGAACTGCAGACGGCCGGAATCGTCGAATACCATCCCGACCCGGAGCCGGAGCAGTTTCCACACGACGGGGACGTGCTCCGCGAACACGGCGGAGCAGTCCTCCGATACACCGACGCGATTAGCGGCGAGGGCTCGACCGTCGACGTCGTGAGTCTCCTCATCGAGGCCGGTCGGACCGACGTCCGTCGGGCCATCGACGGTGATGACCCGAGTCTCCTCGTCGTCGACAACCGAGAGTTTCCCCTGATGCGATACGAGGAGGCAAACGACCTCACCATCGAGACCCGAGAGCGACTCGGTGGCGTTCTCGACATTCGGAAACCGCGAGAATCGGGGCCGTTCCCGAGCGAGAAGCCAGGGTGGGAGTTCGCAGCGCTGACCTACGGCGGCGTCGGCGAACTCCTCCTCTCGCTACTCGTCGAGGACGGCTACGCGGACTCGTGGGAAACGCTGTACGGGTTAGTTCCTCGGTCGACGTTCGAGCCGCTTCCCGCCGTCCGGGCACGGGAAAAGTAGCCGGCCTCATTCGGCGAACTGCCGCTCGACCAGCGTGACGAGGAGGTACGCTCCGAGAGTCTGCGTCGCCTTCGTCGGGTCGTACTCGGGCGCGATTTCCATCAGATCGGCCGCGCCGACCGCGTCGTGCGTGCCGAGAATCTCCATGACTTTCAGCGCCTGATGGGCGCTCAGTCCGTCCGGTTCGGGCGTCCCCGTTCCAGGTGCAACGCCCGGGTCGACGGAGTCGATGTCGAACGTCACGTAGACGGCGTCCGTGTCCGCTGCGGCAGCCTCGACGGCCTCCGTTACGACGTCGGTGATACCCTGCTCGTGCACGTCACGCATCGTGTACAGGTCGAGGCCGGTGTCCTCGACGAAGTCGAAGAAGTTCGGACTCTCGTATCCTCTGATGCCGACCTGACTGACGTGTTCGTAGTCGCTGTACTCCGATTCGGCGATGAGGCGGGTGCTCGATCCGTGGAACTGTTCGCCGAACACGGGACTCTCCTCGGCCGTATCGGTGTGAGCGTCGATCTGGACGAGGCCGACGTCGTCTGCGTCGGTGCCTTCGGCGAAGCCACGGAACGCGGGATAGGTGCAGTAGTGATCACCGCCGATCATCACGGGAAACGCCTGGTCCGCGGCGGTGGCAACGTGGGCAGCGATGCTCTCGGCGGTCTTCTCTCGATCCATCGGAAAGACGGGGATATCCCCGCAGTCGGCGAGGTTCAGGTCCGAGAAATCGACCTGAGTGGCCGTGTTCATGTTCGTCAACCCACCCTTGTATCCGGAGAGGTACGCCCACCAGCCGCTCGCGTGGCGGACGGCGTCGGGTCCGTACCGGGCGCCCGGCCGGTTGCTCGCAGCGGCGTCGAACGGCGCTCCGAGGACGGTGGCGTCGACATCACCGAGGTTCGTGACGTCTCTGGCCGGTGCCTTGAGGAACGTCTTCGGGTTGGCGTACGCCAGTTCGACGTTGGCACCCTCGTGTGCACGCCGGAATTCCTCGGCGCGCGAGGGCTCTGGATCACTCATCCGTGGTCTCCTCCCGAAGGGCTGCCCGAAGCGCACTGACGGTCCGTTCGAGCTGGTTCCGGGTGATCGTGAGCGGTGGCTGGAATCGCATCACGTTCTTGTAGTATCCGCCGACCCCCATGATGATACCTCGTTCCCGAAGCGTCTTCGCCACTGACGATGCGAGCGCAGCGTCGGGAGCGGCTGCGACCCCTCTCGGCCCGGTTTCGGCCGGGTCGACGAGTTCGACGCCGTGCATGAGTCCGCGACCGCGCGTCTCACCGACGACGCCGAACTCGGACTCCAGTTCGTCGAGTTGCTCCGAGAGCCACGTTCCCTTGGACGCGGCGTCGTCGACGATGCCGTCCTGCAGTTCGTCGATCGTCGCGAGGCTCGCCGCACACGCCACCGGATTCCCGCCGAACGTCGAGAGGTGATCGCCGGATTCGAACGCGTCTGCCACTCGTTCGGAGGCCGTGAACGCGCCGAGCGGCAGACCGTTCGCGATGCCTTTGGCCTGGGTGAGGATGTCCGGAGTCACGTCGGCGTGCTCGCTGGCGAACAGTTTCCCCGTTCGACCGTAGCCGGTCTGTACCTCGTCCACGACGAGCAGTGCGTCGTGGTCGTGGGCGATCTCCTGCACCTGCTGGAGCCAGCCGGCCGGTGGAACCACGATTCCTCCCTCTCCCATGATCGGTTCGACGACGATAGCGGCTACGTCGTCGCTCGTGTGCGTCCCGATGACGTGCTCTACGGTGGCAGCCGCCCGCTCCGCGAACTCTTCGTCCGACAGGTCGCGGTACTCGGATCGATAGCGATAGGGTGCGGGCGCGTGGGTCGCGTCGTTCATCGTCGGACCCATCTCGTGTTTGTAGGAGTGGTTCCCGGTGAGAGCGAGGCTTCCGAGCGTTCGCCCGTGGAATCCCATTTCGAGGGCGATGACTTCCTTACTCCCCGTGTACTTCCGTGCGAGCTTCACTGCTCCTTCGACGGCCTCCGTCCCCGAATTACAGAAGAAGCTCTTCTTGAGATCTCCGGGCGTCACTTCGGCGAGCCGTTCAGCGAGTCGACCGGCTTGCTGGTGAGGATGAACGTACGAACAGCTGTGAACCAGCTTGTCCAGCTGGTTCTTTGCCGCTTCGACGACCGCGTCGTTGCCGTGCCCCACGTTCGTTACCGAAATACCCGAGAAAACGTCCAGGTACTCGTTCCCCTCGAAATCCTCCAGCACACATCCTGACGCGCGCTCGATGGGGACGTTGAGACTCTTCCAGATCGGCATCAGGTACTCCCCGTATCGGTCTTCGACCTCCTCGTTCGCAACCTCTAATCTATTCTTTCGTGACATTATGTAGGCGCCCTGGTGGCAAGTACTTGCCACCGTTGCACCCTCTATCACCGCCTGGTAAATAATTATTGATGGTCAGTGGACAGGGTGTCGACACTACGAAGTCGAATCCTCACTGGTCGGTCGTAGCGTATCGGCCACGTTTCGTCGCCGAGAGATCGACCGGATCGCGTACCGCCGTTTATATCCCCATTGTAAACAAGGAAAATAGGTGCTAATACTTTCAATAGTTTAATGAAGGATTACGACTCTAGAGCTGTAATTCATGGTTCATAAAACGTTACGTAATAATCACACCACTTAGAAGATGTTCATATTAATCAGTTTCTCCTTGACCCCCTCATTGTGGTAGGAAGACACCCGGTTCTACGGAATCTCGCAGTCGCCGTACAGCTCTGACGGTCACCGTCGTACTCGATGACCCGACGTACTGGCCGACGGAGACGCCAGCTCTCTGTAACTTCGACGACACACTGCTGGAAGACATCCCTGTGGGTGACCTTCCGGAGCATGAGAGCTGGAACCTCTGTGCATCGTTCGTCTACCAGACTCTGTTCGACGGCGTCGCACGAGTCCTCGGCTGGGCGTTCGACGACCGTTACGGAAGTGCGAGGAGAAAGCCCCGCCGTAAACGGCGGGGATAAATCCTCACCCCCACCACAGACCACGTTCGATGTGCAGGACGGCTGTTTTAAGTCATCCAATCCCGTACTATTAGTCAACCGAGGCGGCCTGCCCGCCCACTTAATCGGACAGTATCGGGATTCCCTGATTCCACACAGAAAGCACCCTCTTTCTGTGGTGGGACTTCGGGGTGCAGTCAGCAAAAGTACCTCCGAATTCCCTGCCGGGAGAGGAGTAACGGCTGGTTGGCACAGCCAGTAGCCGTCCAACGCGGTGGCTACAAACCGTAAACATCCCACCCCAGCGGTGCGGTGCCGTGGGAATCCTCGCCCTTCAGGGCGAGGAGGATGTCAACCGTACGCTTACTTCGCCCCGACGACCACTGTCGACGACGTCGCAGTCGGCTACACGGAGGGTTGGATTTCCAACTCGGGAGCCACTGTCACCTCCCGACCACACGAGGCTGTGACGTATCGTCTATTCCCGGATTCGGACGACTGAACCGGTCCTGGCGGACTTGTGAATCGCCTCGATCGCGCGTAGATCGACCAGCCCGTGCCGGCCATCGGCGTCTATAGATCGACCGGAGAGGACGTGGTCGGCGAAGTATTCGAATTCCTCACGCATCTCTCGCTCGACGTCCAGCGATTCCATCTCGAGGGACATCGAGACTCCGTCGCGTGTGAGGTGGAGGTGGCAGTCTCCGTGAAACGCCGGCGACAGTTCGATACGTCCATCGGTGCCCACGAGCGTGAGCTCCGTGTCCTCAAGGCCGTTCTGACTCGTCGTACAGGCCATCTGGACGTCGTCTTCGAATCGCAGGACGAACGAGGCGCGTTCGTCCGGTACGTCGGAGAAGGCCTCGTGCACGGAAACCATCTCCGCCCGTGCCTCGATGGGGTCGCGTCGCAGGAGAAATCGCGCCGTGTTCAACGGATAGATGCCGAGGTCCATGACGGAGGTGCCGTATCCCGAGGCATCGGAATCTAGCCGCCACTGGTCGTGATTCGGATTGATTTCGAGGAGACGCTGGGAGTTCGTTCCATAAACGTGGACTGGATCACCGAGGAATCCATCGTCAACGAGTTCACGAGCGCGACGGACGACGGGATCGGTGTGCATCCGGTACGCAACCATCAACGGAATGTCGTTGGACTCGGCCACGTCTACGAGCCGACTTGCTCGCTCCATGCTTGCCTCCATCGGTTTCTCGACGATGACGGCCTTCCCGAGTTCTGATGCTGTCTCCACGTAGTCGAGGTGGTAGGCGTTCGGCGTCGCTACGTACACTGCATCGTACGTCTCGCTTGCTCTCCCCTCGTGGAACGCATCGTACGTGAGAGCGACGTCTGCAGCGCTATCGTCGACGTAATCCTGGGCCTTCTCCTCGGAGCTACTTACGAGCACCGTCGTTTCACAGATATCCGAGGATTCGAGGGCAGGAAGCACAACGTCCGTCGTCCACCAGCCCAGGCCTACCAGAGCGAATCGTACTGTCCCGCTGGGATTTGTCGACCAGTCTTGACGGTCCAACTCGTCGAACCAATCTCGGTAGTTCATACCCGTGTAGTCACGGAACAGTTATTTCATGGTTACGCTGTCTCATACGGAATCGCAGAGTCTACAGGCGGAGCAGGCCGAGTGCCTCGGGGCGTGACCCGAGGCGGTTCACCCAAACGCAACGCTCTCTAAAGGTCGTTTCTCAGCGAAAAGCAACAAACGAGTTGGGTTCGTTCAACACTAAAATTAAGTAAAAAACTTAATAGTATCAGTGGAGGATTTTGTATAGAAACTTCGTTATTTAGAATTGCAGAAGAGAAGGGAAGTATGGTCGGAAATAAAGAGAGATTGTCGCAGATAGAATCGGAATACTATAACTTACCATAATACGTTATTATAAGATTACTATATATAGTTGAACAGTGAAGGACAATTCCTCGCCAGAAACTGTAGTATCGTGGATTAACGGATTGCCACATCAAAAACGGTCAATATATTTTAACAGTCGATACAAAAACGAGGACTACGTTCTTTTTACCTACTGTGACAGAAGTCTTGAAAGACACAAAGGTCGAATTCACTTATGAGCTATCTGAATCCCATTACAATGCACTACGGTAACAGTGTGTACAAGGAACTAAAACCGTTGATTACCGTCTTTCAACAATGAAATCACCGTGGGATCTCCCTCCGAACTCGAACGTACGGTGACCAACTGGCGGCGATACTCCGAGACTGCTGTGTGTACGCCATTTCACAGACCATCGAGTTGATGCGCGACAGCAGGAGTAACGGACGGAATCTGGGAGCGACCGGACGTTGTCTGTTCTGAGGGCATGTCTCACGACTGTCGTAATCTGGGTCGGGGATATTCTGTGTCGGCCGCGAACGCTGGCACAGATATATCTCGAAGAAGGTTGACACAGTGGATAGAAATGAAAGGGACGTCACGGCAATACACTGACGGGAGAGAGACACCGGTCGATGAGTCGGATCGGCTTTGGACCGACGGAGGAGAGGAGAACGCAGGTAATTCCACTCTGGGAGAGACGTCGCCTATAAGCCAAGAATCGCACGGCGCGGATATCGAAGCCAGTGAGGAAGAAACACCAGTTCTCTATCTTGATTTAGAGGGATTGTTTCTCGATCTCCTCGGTCTCGAAGTGGACCTCGACGAGGTCGAGCTAACCATTACTGCCACGTCCGGACCCCGGCGGTTGCTAGGAACGAAAGTCAGCAACGCGCTGTCCACGGCAACTCCGGAAGAGAACCTGAACGACGACGGGAGCAAACGGCGAAGCGAAGACGAAGAAACGAGAGAAGAGGAGACGGACAAAACTTCATCGCTGCAGGAGATGTCCGATACGGAACTGCATTCGCTCGTAACCGAACTCCTGGATCAGCTCAGGCGCCGATAACCTCCACGCTAATGACAGGTGCGCTCGGCAGGTACCCGTCGCTCGAACCGGCCCGGATTAACGCTCGCTGTTGGCGGCGTGGGTCAGCAGTCGGGTTCGTCGCTACTCTCCTGTTCCTGGCACTGGCGTCGGCCAGTCGAGCGACGAACGAGAACGGGACGAGAGACGAGTACTACTAGCGGTTTGGTATCGACACTCCCGAGGTATCGAGCACGCGATTTCGTAGTGCTTCGCCCGTCTCGGCATCGAACAGGTGTATCGTCTCCTCGGGAATACGGGCGACGACCTCCTCTCCCGCTTCGACGGTTCGCATTCCGCCGAGCGTGACGACGAAGGTTCGGCGCTCTTCCGTCGCTTGCCCCTCCACCGTCGGGCCCTCGTCGCGCGCGGCAGCGAACCAGAGGTAGACGTTGTTCTCGTTGCCCATCGGCTCGATCACGTCCACGACGGTGCGGAAGTCGTGACCGTCGCTCTCTCGGTCGCTCTGTCCCGGGTCGTCGCTCCTGTCACGGACGATTTCCACGTCCTCCGGGCGGACGCCGAGGGTGACCTGCTTCACGTCGTCCAGTGCGGAGCGGGACTCCGAAGAGAGTGGGTACTCGAAGTGCTCGCCGACGAGCGTGTCGCCCTCCAGCGTCGTTTCGAAGAAGTTCATCGACGGTTCGCCGATGAAGCCGGCCACGAACCGATTCGCGGGGCGGTGGTACGCCTCGATGGGCGTGCCGACCTGTTGAAGTTTCCCGTCGTTCAGGATGGCGATGCGGTCGCCCATGGTCATCGCCTCCGTCTGGTCGTGGGTGACGTACACCGTCGTCACGCCCAGGTCCTCCTGCAGTCGCTGGAGTTCCGTCCGCATCTGTGCCCGCAACTTCGCGTCCAAATTCGATAGCGGTTCGTCCATCAGGAACACTTTCGGATCGCGGACGATGGCGCGCCCGAGTGCGACGCGCTGTTGCTGGCCGCCGGAGAGGTCGCTCGGCTTGCGGTCCAGCAGGTCGGCGATGCCCATCATCTCGGCGGTCTCCTCGACCCGGCGGTCCATCTCGTCGGCGGACAAGTCCGTCGACTCCTCCAGTCCGAAGCGCATGTTCTCTCGCACGGTCATGTGGGGGTAGAGCGCGTACGACTGAAACACCATTGCGATGTCCCGCGTCGTCGGCGGTTGGTCGTCGATGACCGTCCCGTCGAGCCGTATCTCGCCGGACGGAACGGTTTCCAGCCCCGCTATCATCCGTAGCGTCGTCGACTTGCCACAGCCCGAGGGACCGACGAGGACGAGGAGTTCCCCGTCCCGAATCGTCAGCGAGAGGTCGTCGACGGCGACGATTCGGTCACCGCCGTCGTCGAAGTGCTTGCTCACCCCGTCGAGCGTTAGTTCGGCCATCGTCTCACCCTCCGTTCGTTGGTTGCGTAGCGTTCGTCATGTTTCACCTGCGACGCCCTCGGCGAACTGCTCGCCGAACAGGACGTACACCAGCAGCGTCGGCAGCGCAGCGAGGAACGCGGCGGCCATCTGTAGGTTGTACTGCTGGACGAAGGATCCTTGCAGTTCGTTCAACGCCTGGGTCACGACGAAGTTCGACCGCGACGAGACCAGCACGAGCGCGAACAGCAGGTCGTTCCAGATGTTAGTAAACTGGTATATGAGCGTCACCGCGAACATGGGCTTCGACAGCGGCAGGACGATTCGCCGGTAGATGCGCGCCGTGCTCGCACCGTCCAGGCGAGCGGCTTCCAGCATCTCCTCGTCGAGCGTCTGGTAGTACCCCCGGAACAGCAACGTGCATATCGGCACTCCGTAGGCGGTGTGAGTCACGGTCAACTCGATCAGGTCGGTTCGAGAGGCCAGCGGCTCGATTCCCGCGAACAGCGTCCGCAAGTCCACTATCGTCCAGAACCGCGTGAGCGGAACCAGCACCGACTGGTACGGGATGAACACGCCGGCCAGAAACAGGAGCATGATTCCGACCTGCCCCCGCCAGTCGATGAGCGTGAGGCCGTAGGCCGCCAGACTCCCGAGGAACGCCGAGAACACCGTCGCCGGCACCACGAACAGTGCGCTGTTGACGATCGCGAACTCCAGTGCGTTCCATGCCTTGCCCCACGGCTGGACGGTGAACCCCTCGGGGGACGGCGGCGCGAACGGCGTCGTCCTGATGAACTCCGCCTGGGTCTTGAACGCCGTCGTCAGACCGCTTTCGAGCGGCGCGAGGTAGAACCCGACGAGCGCGACCAGCACCGCGTACAGCGCGACTCGACGCGCGCTCACTGCCGTGAGCGTCCGACGGAGTCTGGACCATCGGGACTCCTCCCGGACTGCCGGTTTCCCGCTCATAACTCACCCCGCTTGTGCTGCATCCAGAGGTACGGTGCGATGACGGCCAGGGCCATGACGAACAGGACCGTCGCGATCGCTGAGCCGTACGCCCAGTTGGTCGAGGAGAACGCCTGCCGGAACATCATCACCGAGAGGATGTCGACCGAAGGTCCGGGCGTGTCTCCGAACATCACGAACAGGAAGTCGAACGCCTTCAGCGCGAACACCATGAGCACGACGGCAGCGCTGGTCGTCGAGGCCCGGAGCTGGGGGATGATAACTCGTCGGTACATGCGGTAGGTGCTCGCACCGTCGGCCCTCGCAGCCTCGTACTGCTCCGTGGGAATCCCCCGGAGACCGGCGAGGTAAACGACCATGCAGTAGCCGCTGAACTGCCATATCAGCGCGAAGATGACTGCCGCCAGTTTGAACTGGGGGTTGCCGATCCAGGCCCGCGTCAGAAAGTCCAGGCCGAGCGTTCGCAAACCCACGTTTATCATCCCGACTCGCGGGTTGTACATCCACGCCCAGAAGATGGCGGTCACGACGAAAGACAGACTCATCGGCAGCAGATAGATGGTCCGAAAGGTGTTCTCGAACCGGATACCCCGGTCGATGAGGATAGCCAGCGTCAGCCCGACCGCCAGCGACGCGACGGTGAACGCCACGAGCAGCACTAACGTGTTGCCCAACGCGTTGACGAACGTGGGATCCGACACCATCTGCTCGTACGTCGAGAGGTCGAGCGAATCGTACTCGGGAGTGCCGAGACCGCTCCAGTCGGTCAGCGAGATGACGACGTTCCAGCCGATAGCGCCGTACACGAACAGGCCGACGAACAGCCCCCCTGGTAGCCAGAACGGAAGCGACCGGAGGAAGCCGCTTCGAAACACCGACCACACGGTGGCGCGTCGTCGGGGAGTCGTTCCGCCGTCGGCGCTCGGTTCGGGGTCGTCACTGGCAGTCAGCAGCCGGCGCGCGAGCGTCCGTAGCGAATCCATGGAAAGAAACCCGTCGAGGTCAGTTGAACGCGTTGACGATGCCCTGGTAGGTGGCGTCGACGTTGAACTGCTCGTTGAACCCGGAGAACGCCTCCTCGATCGCGGTTTTGGTCTCGGGGTCCACCCCCGAGCCGTGTGCCACGGTCAGCGGCTGGCTGTCGGAGTCCGAGAAGTCCTGCTTCTGTTGGGTGAGGAACGGCCCGAACTCGTCGTCCGGAACGTCGGTGCGCGGCGGAATCGACCCCTTTATCGGGTTGAACCGCTCCTGGGCGTCCACGCTACCGCAGTAGTTGAGGAACGCCTCGGTCGCTTCGGGCGAGGGGTTGCTGTCCGGATAGACGAACGAGTCGATCACCATCGAGTAGGCCCCTTGCGTGCCCGGGAACGGGACGTAATCCCACTGGTCCTGGTACGCGAACCCCTCCTGGGCCCTGTACTGGCCGGCCGCCCAGTCGCCCTGATGGATGAACGCGGCGTCGCCGTCGATGACCCTGGCGTTTGCCTGGTCCCAGGTCACCGACCCGGAGTCCTCTGGGAAGAACTCGCTGTACTGTGAAACGAGTTCGAGCGAACTCTTGATCTGGTCTTCCTGATCGGACGCGTTACCGTCCAGGAACCGCTGGAACGCCTGCAGTCCGTGCTGTCCGATGAACACCGTCTCCCACAGTTGAACCGTCGACCACGGCGACTGGGTCTGGTGGGCCATCCCGATGACGTCGGTCTCGGACTGAACCGTCTCCATCGCCCCGACGAGCGCGTCCGGACTGTCGATGCTGGACGGGTCGACGCCCGCCGACTCGACGACCTCGACGTTGTAGAAGAGGTTGTTCAGCCGGTGGATGTTGATCGGGACCGCCACGAGGTTGCCGGCCGGCCGTGCTACGTTCTGGACCGATTCGAGGTAGGCGTCACGCATCCCCTGTCCCCAGACGCTGTCGCCGATATCCACCAGGACGTCGCTCTCGATGTACGGCGTCAGCGATTCCCCCGGCCAGATCTGGAAGGTGCTCGGCGGGTTCTGGTTGACGATTCGATTTCTGATGACCGCGTCCAGTGCGCTTCCCGCGCCGCCGGGCGCGGGGTTGTTGTTGATTTCGACCTGTGGATTCTGCTCCTTGAAACCGTCCAGCAGGGCGTTCAGCGCCTCCTCCTCGCCGCCCGCCGTCCACCAGTGGACGATTTCGAGCGTCTGTCCCTGCTGCGCTCGGCTGGATCCAGCCATCCCCGCGAGACCGACCGCCCCGGCGAGACGTTTCACGTAACCCCGTCGTGATAGCCAGTGTCTTCCCCCATTCATCGTTATGATTCTCCAGTGAGAGTAACGCCGACCAATCACTTAATGGTATTTACATTTATTCAGGGGTGAGCTTCGAACCGGTTCAACACCTCGAATCGACCGAACAAACAGTCGGCCGAAGACGACGACCAGCCCACAGCAAACGCTCTCTCGACGAGCCGACACGACCGCACCTCGCCGAACTCCGTGCCGGGTACCGACCGTCGACCAGAAATCGACCGTCGCTCTGGTCCCACGGGCGTGCGCGGGCCGGGAACGGAAGGCCTCGGCTACCGTCGTAGATCGTCCAGCGGTCTCACCTAGTCGACGGCTCGAACACCTGTGTCAGTCTCAGTACGGTGCATCGAGTACGTCAATGGTACGTCTCGTCTCGTCGCCGACGAGGCAGTCGAATCGGCCGTCTGCGATTCTGTGAACTCGACGGTGACTTTGACGTCCTGATTCGTTCGCCGTTCGATCTCCCCTTCTAACCGCTCTGCGAGATCTGCATACCCCTGATTGGATGTTCGACTCACCTGCACAGTCACGTTCGTCGGTTCGACTCTCCCGCTCGGCCCGCCGTACGTGGTCTGTACGTTCGAGAGCGAGAGATTGGTGTACGCCGGTTGGTCGAGCGTTCGATCCACCTCCTGGTTCACCGCCTGTGTGAAGACGATATTCGTTGCGGTGAGATACCCGGTGCCGAGCGTCACCACCAAGAGCAAGAACAGCATGCCGTAGACGGCCACTTGGTGTTCAGAGGGTACCGACTCGCGAAGGGAGTGGTCTGCAACTCGCCAATCGGGCTGATAGCCCATTCCGAGCAACGTCAGAAAGGCACCGAGATTGATGGCGAGGATGTTGACCAGCAAGAGGAGGAAAGCACCGATACCGAACAGCGGGGCCATCCACGCCATCGCGAGGCCGGTTGCTGCAGCTGCAGGAATCAATGCGGCAGCAATCATGACACCGACGAGCGTGGTCGATTGTTCGGTCGTGTAGCCGAACGCACCGACGACACCCGCAATCACGGCTCCGATCGTCGAGAGGAACGTCGGTGCGAGGCGAACGCCGACCAACTCGATATCTGGGAGAACCAATCCTGGAGGGACGAATCCGGTCCAGCGAACGAGCCAGCCAAACACAGCAGCACCGATGATCGCAACGCCCAGACCAAGAGCCTGCTCTTTCACGCTGTCGACGAACAGCTTCCAATCGCCCAAGAGAATCCCGGTAGGGGCTGCGAGGGCCGAACTCACCTGCGGCGCGATAATCATCGAGCCGATGATGAGCGCTGGCTGATCGAGTAGAAGTCCGGCAGCCGCTGCGATGACACTCAAGATGGTACCGAGGTAGTACAGTTGATAGGGCCACTGGATTTCTCGGATTTTTTCGTGCAGCTCGGCCTTTGCGAGCTTTCGAACGGTGGTCGAGTGGCGTTCCCGGAAGCCGTCGAAATTTGGCGTCTCGACGATCTCTGCTTTCGTTAGGACCGTGTACGATTCGTCGTCGATACCCGCCTCTCGTAGCTCATCGAGGATAAGGGAGACCGCCGCCGTTGGGATCGGACACAGAACGAGAGTGTCACCCTCGTTTCCGGTTATCGTCGTAAAATCCCCACCGTAATCATCGAGGATCGATGTGACATCGTCGAGACGTTCGTCAGGAATTCGGATATGAAGCTCTCTCATGAACGACCGTGTGTACCTTCTATCTCCTGTGGTTTCTGGCCAGTACGATTGCGAAGATGTAGCTTACTGGCGTGGAACTCGACCGAACGATGATACGTTACAACTGTTCTCCGATGCGTACAGTCCACCGCAGTATCTAAGAAAAGAAAGGTCAGTGCTCTCGATCGTCTCCTCGTCGATATCGCTCGCTGAGCCGATAACCAGTAATGGTTCCCGACTCGTCGACGGTGATGCTGTACTGGCCCAGGATGTCCTGTGTGTCCGGTACAGCGCTGCGCTCTACCACCTCGACGAAGACCTGCCAGCCGTCTTCGTCGGCCGTTATCTCGATGATGCGGTCGAGGGGTTCTCTGAGGAGCTCGTTCGCCGCCGTCTCAACCCGGTCGCGGACCGCCATCACGCCGAAGTCGTCTTCTGTCTCGGAGCTCGGCGACCCGCTCTCCGCGTCGTCCGCGTCGTCCTCGTCGGCGGTCGAACTTTCTTCGAGGACGTCGTCGTACAACCCGTCGTCTATCGTCTCGTCGTCCGGCCCGTGGAGGTGACAGAATCCGTCTTCGCCCGCCGCGTTCGAGCAGCGCTCGCCGTCGGCGGTGAGTGCGCGACACTGCTCCTGGTCGCCCGTCGCCTGCTCGTCGGCTACTTCGGCCACGTCAGATCACCTCCCGAACCGTCTCACGCAACGGGTCGATTTCGCCCCGCGTCGCGGTCTTCGACGCCATCGCGTCGACGCAACACTGCACGACCGCGTCGTCGTCCGCACTCTCGTCGCCCCGTTCGAGCGCGGCGACGGCCTCGGCGGCCATGACGGCGGCGCGCGTTCCGACTGTCACGTCGAGCTGCGCCCGGACGGCGCGCACGGCGTCGACCACCGTCTCGACCAGGTCCGCGTCGGCGTCCTCGACGCGCGCCGCGACTATCTCGCGTTCGGTTTCGGCGTTGTAGTAGTCCAGATAGACGCCGACGAGCCGGTCCAGCAGTGCGTCCTGTGGCTCGTGAACGCCCGCGTACTCGGCGTCGTTCGACGTGAAGATGGCGCGGAACTCGGGGTGGACGTCGACGGATCTGTCCTCGCCGCGCTTTCCCGGGAGTTCGAGGACCCCCTCTTCGAACATCGACAGGAAGACGTTGTTCGCGGCGGGTTTCGTCCGGGAGAACTCGTTGTAGACGAGCGTCGCCCCCTCCCTGACGGCCGTCGTCAGGGCGTTGTCCACCCAGCGGTCTCGTTCGACGTCGGTGCGCTTCACCACGTCACGGACGAACTCGTCGCGGACCGAGTACCGCTCGCGTTCGCCGTACTCGCCGACGAGGTCGGCGGTTCGGAGGCTGGCGTCGCCGTTCACCAGGACGACGGGTCGGTCGCGCTCTGCGGCGACGTGGAGTGCGAGCGCGGTCTTGCCGCACCCCGTCGGCCCGACGAGATGGACCGGTCGACCGACCGACAACCAGTGTCCGACGCGCTCGCGGACGTCGCTGACTGCCTCCGTTTCGACGAACGGGTCGGGCGCGAGTTCCGAGCCATCTCCGAGGTCGGGCGAGGCGTCGTCGCGGTCTTCCAGTTCCTTCTTTCCTCTCCTGTTCTCTTTCTGCTTGCGGGGCGTCCGAATCTGGCGACCGCGCGTTCGCCGGTCGTGCGAGGATTCGGTCATCTTACGACGACGCTTCCACGTCCAGTTCCTGATACTGGAGGTCCTCCGAGGCCTCGGCTTTTTCTATCTTGGATATCTCTTCTGCGTAGTGGAGGAAGGTGTCCACCGACGCCGCGACGACCCGGGCCTCGACGGTGAGCACTTCGATACCGACGACGGAGATGCGGGCCCAGACGTCGATGACGACGCCTTTGTCCAGGATACGGTCCAGTACCTCGGCGAGACTCGACGCGTTGGGTTCCGCTCGTGACATAGGCTATACTCACCTTGTGTCAGAAAAATTGGTCCACACGTATTTGACGATTGGGGCCGATAGTGCAAGCCTCTTTTTAATGACACCGCAGAGCGATAAACGCTCGATTACGCCAGGTCGAGGTTCGGCGCTCGGACCGCCCCGACGGCTCTCTTAGACGGCGGTTCTGCGGGATTTCGGCGGAGTATCGACGGCGTGTCGTGAGGAAATCGCGCGTTGTAGGCGGACGAGCTGTAATCGTAGAAACAAGCGGAGTTCCGGAAACGGTGAACGTCGACGGCCGACGGACGAACGGTTGAGGGCGCCTCGGCCGTCTCTCCGCCGCCGTCGAGGGAGGCCCTCGTTCGGGATGCCGGATCGCCGCGGCGGTGGTCGACCGCGACGCTCGACACGACGGACCTCCTCGGTCGTTCCGTCATCGCTTTCGGCGATGCGGTCCGGAACTAGCGCCGTCTCGACCGATACGGTCGCGGCGACGTCGGCGGGCAGTCCGCCGCGGACGCGATGGAACGCGCGGCGGTGTGGCGGCGCGACTCGTCAGCTCGACGTTTCCACCTCCATCTCCTGGTAGTCGAGGTCGTCCGCGGCGCTGGCGTTCTCTATCTTGGATATCTCTTCCGCATAGTGGAGGAAGGTGTCCACCGACGCCGCGACGACCCGGGCCTCGACGGTGAGCACTTCGATACCGACGACGGAGATGCGGGCCCAGACGTCGATGACGACGCCTTTGTCCAGGATGCGGTCCAGTACCTCGGCGAGACTCGACGCGTTGGGTTCCGCTCGTGACATGGTTACGCTATTGGCAAGTGGGACAGCTATCGATTACCGGTTCAGGCTGCTAGGGCAAGCCCTTTTTACCCGTACGACCGTCTGGGAACAACCTCGGCGGCCCGCCAAACAACTTATTAGTGCACGTATCCAACTGCGAAGGGAAGAGTCCGTACTCCTCACCAACGATGAGCAGCCCCAATCTATACGTGTACGGAGTCGTGGAGCAGACCGATGTCGAGTTCGACGCGGATGCGGTCGGCGGTGCGGAGAGGGTGTACACCGTCGATTATCGGAGCCTTTCAGCCGTCGTCTCCGACATCGACACGACCGACCCCGAGCGCACGGACGAAGACAGCAAGGCCCACGACGAGATACTTCGTCGAGTCCTCGAATCGGACGACGTCGATAGCGTCGTCCCGATGCAGTTCGGGATGGCGTTCGAGGACGCACGGACGTTGAAGAGTGTCCTTCGCGGCGGCCGACGCGCGTTCACGAAAGCACTCAACGACGTGGAGGGGACCGTGGAACTCGGCGTGAAACTCGTCGTCGACGAGGACGCAGACCTCCCTCGGGACGAGATTCGTCAGGAGGTCGGCGACCGTCTGTCGGCCGTGAGCGAAGGGGAGACGGACGACGACCTGTTCAGCGACCGTCTCCTGCTGAACCGGTCGTATCTCGTGGCCGACGAGGACCGCGAGGCGTTCGACGAAGTAGTCGCCGACGTGCGCGAGGAGTACGACGGTCTCACGGTCCAGTACACCGGACCGTTCGCACCGTACAACTTCGTGGATATTCGCGTCGGAGCACAGCGATGATACTCGTCGACGACCTGCTCGTCAAGCCGTTCGTCTCGCTTCTCGACATCCTCCACGCGATGGCCGTCGAGGAGATGTACGACGTGGAAGCCATCCAGGACGAAATCAAGGAGAATCGACTCCTGTACGAACTCGGCGAGCGCCCGGAGTGGGAGTACGAGCGCCGTAAAGCGGACCTGGAAGCGCAACTCGAAACCGCCGAAGAAGTTCGTGAGCGACTACGGAACGGCAAGGTCGAGGTGAAACGATGACAGGAATCCTCCAAGGGCTAGCTCGACTCGCGTCGAGACTGGCCGACGACGATACGTTACGTGCGCGTGTCGGAGACGACCCCGGCACGCGAATCAACTACGGGGTCAGTATCGACTCCATCCGGAAGAACCGCTCTCGGCCGCGTCGCGGGGAGGCGTCTGAGCAGTCGAGGTCGCGCCGAGACGGCCGCGAACGTCGGACTCGACCACGGCCTCAGCGGTACCTGACTGACGCCCGCCAGGAGGACGGCGACGTGGTCGTGACGGTCGACCTGCCGGACGTTGCGGCAGACGACCTCTCCCTGGCCCGCGTCCCGGCGACCAACGAGGTCGTGATTCGCGATGGGGACGACCCCGTGAAGCGATTCGAACTCGACTGGGACGGCGAGGTGACCGACGCATCGTTCACAAACGGCGTGCTGCAGTTCCGAATCGAGGGAGTCCCCCAGAATGGATAGCGACCGTCTGCAGGAACTGGACGAGAGCGCTCGGTCGGGCATCGAACGCCTCGAATCGATGTTCGAGGACTCGGATTCGGACTCGTTCGAGACGATAACCGCCGAAGCGGAAAACCTCTGGGAGGTCGTCGAGGAGGCCGGGGAACTGCTGGAGGAGGTCGACCTGCGCGAACTCAGCGACGCGGTCGACCACGCCGACCTGACGGAGGCCATCGACTACGAGGACCTGCCGGAGGCGATGAAGGGCGACGTCGGGGAAGCGGTCGACCTCCGGGGACTACTGGCGGCGGTCAAGCTCCGCGAACTCTGGAACTCGACCGACGTTCGCGAGGTGTGGCGCGAGAGCCGGGAGTTCACCGAGGCAGTCGAAGAGGTCGGCGAGACGATGGACGACGACTCGAACGGTTCGTCGGCGGACGAGGACGACTTCCTCGACGTCGACGCGGACGAACTCGGCGTCAGCGACCGGGACGAGGTACCGACGGTCGCGTACCAGACGAAACTACAGACCGAACTCGCCGACAGCGTCGAGACGTTTCGCGAGAAGTTGCTGGACACCCGCAACCAACTGAAGCAGGCCAGGGAGGAAAACGAGTTGAAGCAGGCAGAGCGGTCCCGGAACCAGCCCGACTCCCGGAACCCGACCGCGTACTCGACGGTGCCGTCGGCTCGGCCGGGCACGGGGAACCCGGCGAAGTTCTCGACGGTGCCGAGGGAGACCCGCCACTCGACCGCTCCGAACTTCGAGCGCGTGTACGGCGACCGGTTCGAGGAGGACCACGACGATGAGTGACACGACCGGAGGTGAACGATGACCGACCCTGGACCGACGCGGAGCCAGGCCGACCTCGCAGAGATGCTGGAGATGCTGCTCGACAAGGGCGTCGTCATCAACGCCGACATCGCGGTGACGGTCGGTGAGACGGAACTGCTCGGCGTGAAGCTCCGGGCCGCAATCGCCTCCTTCGAGACGGCCGCCGAGTACGGCCTCGAGTTCCCCGAGGGGACTGACATGGAGCGCGTCGAGGCGGCCTCGGACCGGGACGCAATCGACGCCGAATCGGAGCGAGTGAGCATCGAAGCCTCGGCGTCGGACGACCGGAATGAGGCGGACGACGCCGACAGGACGAACGACGAGGGCACGGAGGAGCGCGAAACCGAGGAGTCGAGCGAGGAATCCCCGGACGCGGAGGTCGAAGACGGATGACGGAGATAGAAGTCGACGGCGAGGAGACTCGCTCGGGACTCGTCGCGCTCGTCGTTACCGTCGTCGAACTGCTGGTGGACGCGCTGGAGCGCGAGGCGGTCCGTCGGATGGAGCACGACGACCTCTCGCCGGCCGAGATAGAGCGCCTGGGCTCTCAACTCGCCGCGCTGGAGGAGGAGATAGAGCGCCTGAAGGAGTCCGAGGGGGTCGAGTCGGAGGTCGACGACCTCCGGGGGGACCTCGACGGCCTCCTCCGGCAGGCGCTCGTGGATACCGCGGACTCCCGTCCAGGAACCGTCCTCGGAGGGAACGATGAGTGAGAACGCGTCGGGGGCCGAGACGAACCGGGACGCGCCGGCGTTCGAGACGGGACGCTACCTCTACTGCGTGGTCGCGGCCGACGAGACGGACGAGTTCTCCGAGACGGGAATCGACGGCGAACCGGTGTCGCTGGTCGCGAGCGAGGGAGTGGGAGCCGTCGTCCAGCCCTGCGGAGACGCCTACGACTCCGACGACCTGGCGGCGGTCCGGGAGTGGCTGTTGACCCACCAGGAGGTCGTCGACGCGGCGGGCGAGGCGTTCGGCACGCCGCTGCCGTTCCGCTTCGACACCATCCTCAAGGGCGACGACGACCGCGTTCGCGAGTGGCTGGCCGACCAGCGCGAGACGCTCGCCGACTACCTCGACGACTTCGCCGACCACTGGGAGTATCGCGTCTCCGTTACCTGGGACGAGGAACGGATCCGCGAGGAGATAGCGTCCGGCGACGAGGAACTCGCCGACCTCCGCGAACGCATCGAGGACGCCGACGAGGGTACCGCCTTCCTGCTGGAGAAGCAGTACGACCAGCGACTCGGCGAGCGTCGCGAGGCCAGGCGACGCAGCCTCGACGAGCGCCTGCGCGAGCGACTCGACCCGCTGGTCCGGGAGTTCGACGACCGGGAGGACCAGGGTGGCCTCCTCGGGGACGACTCCGACAGCGTGGTCGACGTGGCGTTCCTCGCCCACGAGGACGACGAGCGAGCGGTCGGCGAGGCGCTCGACGAGATAGCGGCGGACCCCGGCGTCGAAGTCCGATTCACGGGGCCGTGGCCGCCGTACTCGTTCGCACCCGAACTCGACGCATGAAACCGACGAAGGACGACCACGCCGCCGTGGAACTGCTCGACGTCCTCCTCCGGGAGGGTGCGATAGTCCAGGCCGACGTGGTCGTGACGGTGGCCGACGTGCCGCTCGTCGGCGTCAGCCTCAGGGCGGCCATCGCGGGGATGTCGACGATGACGGACTACGGTTACTTCGAGGAGTGGGACGCCGTCCAGCGCGAACGTGCCCTGGACGAAGACGTCGAACGGTCGCTCGCCGCGGAGTCGTCGGGGCGCGCGCTCGGCGAGCAGGCGTCCGAGCGTCCGGACCGGGACGGTCCCGGAGAACGACCGGAGCGGTCCGACTCCGGGGAAGGAGAGTAGGTCCGGTACCACCGGCCGGCCACGGACGACGCTCACCGTCCACCCTCAGGCGATACCCGTGGAAGAATCGGCGCGTCAGTCGGCGAGTCGGCTCTCGGGAACAGTGCCATCGTTGGCCCATCCACGAACCTCGTAGTACTCGTCGAGCGCGGATTCGAACCCCTCTATCTCATACGGTAGTTCGTCGTCGTTTCGGTCGAACCCTCGCTGGTTGTTGAAGTGGCGTTCGAGGTCGACGATACGACTCCCGACGTCGAGCAGGTCGTCATAGTCGGCGCCAAACAGCGCCTCGTACCGCTCGGGGTTCATGTAGTCTCGCGAGAACTTGCAGACGATGCTGCTGTCGTTGAGCGCCATTAAATCCTCCTTCTCGACGAGCGCGGGTGGTTTCCCGTCCAACCCTTCGGGGTCCATCGCCTGCTCTTTGCTCACGAGGGGATACTCGTAGGAGTAGAAGACCGCGTACATGTGGTCCGCACCTCGATTGGCCGTCGCGTAGCTCAGCCCCTGTCCGTTCAACGTTCGACCGTCGTGCGCCGGGAACGCCAGTCCCTTCACGGTCCAGTTCTTCACGCCGAGTTCGTCGGCGAATCGGTCGATTCCCTCCGCGAGGACGTCACCGATTCCCTCCCGGTGAGCAATCTTCTCGACGGTCTCGTGGACGAGTTCCGCGTTTCCGAACTCGTCTTCGGCTTCGAGATACGCGGAGACGGCGTTGCCACAGGAGATGGTGTCCATGCCGAGTTCGTCGCAGAGTTCGTTCGACTGCATCACGTCCACGACGTCGTCGATCATTGGATTACCGCCGAAGGCCATCACGGTCTCGAACTCCGGACCTTCGGTTTCGACGCCGCGCTCTTCGTCTTTCGTCGGGAGTTTGCAGGCGAACGCACACGCGGAACAGGTTCCTTTCTCGTATTTCTTCGACTCGACCGCGTCGCCGTTTATGTTCTCCGCGCCGTCGAACGACTGCCGTTCGAAGTACTTCGTCGGGAACGCCTCTATCTCGTTGGCGAGGTCGGTGACGCTCGTCGTCCCCTGTCGCTTCATGATGTGGTCGTCCGTCGCGGCCTCGCGATGGATCTCCATCTGCGTCGCCGGAACCTCCACGTCGGGGGCCGAGTCGCCGCGGAAGCTGACCGCCTTGACGTTCTTCGAACCGAGCACCGCCCCGAGTCCCCCGCGACCGAACGCACGGTTCTCGCTCGTCATGATGGACGCGAACCGAACCCGGTTCTCCCCCGCAGGACCGACGACCGCGAGGTTGTCGACGCCGAGTCCGTGTTCCTCGGCCATGTACTCGTCCGTCTCGGGGACGGTCGCGCCGGAGAGCTTCGGTATCGACTCGAACGTGACCCCGTCGTCCGAGACGTGGACGGCGAGAAGGTCGTCGCTGACGCCCGTGATTTCTACGGCAGCGTACCCGGTGTCGGCGAAGTTGCGCGACACGAACCCCCCCGCGTTCGACGAGAGGAGTCCGTCGGTCAGCGGTGAGATACCGGTGCAGTTCGTCCGCCCGGTGAAGCTCATGTTCGACGTCTGCATCGGACCGGTCGTGAAGAAGAGGCTGTTCTCGGGCCCGAACGGGTCGGCGTCGAACGGAAGTCGGTCGTGCGCCAGTTTCGTGCCGATGCCCCGCCCGCCGATGAACGATTCGAGGACGTCGTCGATGGACTCCGTCCGTGTCTCTCTCGCCCCCACGTCGATAGTGAGTAGTTGCCCGCTCGTGTGAAGCATCACCGTGCCATTCGTCGGCGTAGCGTCAAAGTGGTTACGGAAACTGTGTACACTATTACCTAATATCGAACCCATTCTGAGATGCACAATCAGATATCGTATATGGCCTATATGGAAATCGTGGATAAGATATTTATAACTGTTCGACATGGTATGGCGTATGACGGCTGGTCCGCCGATCGATCAACTTCACTACGAGGATGCACCGAACGTCGAGACAGTTCCCGGCCCGAACACTCGCGAGTTACTGGACGAACAACGCGAGATAGACAGCAGTGCGGTCGCCTATCCCGAAGACATCCCCGTCGCGTTCGAGGAGGGCAAAGGCGCAACCGTTCGTGACGCCGATGGAAACACGTACATCGACATGTTCGCCGGCATCGGCGTGCTGAACGTCGGGCACGCTAATCCGTACGTGCTGGAAGCCGTCCACGAGCAGGCGGACAAGCTCGTCCACACCGTCGACTTTCCGAGCGAAGCCCGCCTCGAACTCATCGATAAACTCGACGAGATTGCTCCGGGACGGCTCCAGGGGAACAATCGGGTGCTCTTCGGCGGCCCGACCGGCAGCGACGCCATCGAGGCAGCGATAAAGCTCGCCAAGTACAACACGGGTGGCGACGGTCTCATCGCCTTCCGCGGCGGCTATCACGGCGCAACCAGCGGTGCGATGAGTCTCACCGGAAACAAGGATTTCAAGGGCCACTATACGCCACTCCTCTCGGACGTCGTCCACGCACCGTATCCCCATCCGTTCAGACAGGATGCGGCGCCGGAGGAAGCTGTCGACCGAGCGCTCGAAGAGGTTCGAGCGATCCTCGAAGATCCGTACGGTGGGTTGGCGAACCCGGCGGGCATCTTCGTCGAACCGATTCAGGGTGAAGGCGGCGTCATCGCCCCACCCGAGGGCTTTCTCGAAGGACTGCGGGAGATCGCCGACGACAACGACGTTCTGCTCGTCTTCGACGAGATTCAGAGCGGACTCGGGCGCTCCGGCCAATGGTGGGCGAGCGAGTGGTACGACGTCACGCCGGACGCGATGACGACGGCCAAGGCACTCGGTGGCGTCGGGTTCCCCCTCTCCGCGACGATCTATCACGAGGACTTCGACACGTGGGGTTCGGGCGATCACGCAGGCACGTACCGTGGGCACGTCGTCGCGATGCGCGCCGGGACGCGCGCCATCGAGTACATCCAGGACCACGACCTCCTCGCTCACGGGCGCGAACTCGGCGCACACATCCGGAATCGGCTACGCGACGTCGCAGCGGAGACCGATAGACTCGGAGAGGTTCGAGGGAAGGGACTGTTCATCGGCGCCGAGTTCGTGGACTCGGACGGAAATCCGGACAGCGACACCGTCGACGCCATCCAGCAGTACTGCTACGAACACGGCGTGCTCGTCTGGAAGGCCGGACGTCACGGGAACGTCCTGCGACTTCTCCCGCCGCTGGTGCTCACCGAGGAGCTGGCCGATACCGCGTTGGACGTCATCGTCGAGGCCGTCCAGCACGTCGTCAGCGAACGGCAGCCCACCGCCTGAATCGGTTCTAGAATCATGAACGATACCGACCGAATCGTTACGGACGATGCACCGCGCAACGACAATCCGTACTCGCAAGGCGTTCGCGCCGGGGACACGCTGTACGTCTCCGGCTACGGCCCCGTCGACCCCGAAACTGGAGAGGACGTCGAGGGCGGGATTCGAGCGCAGACCGACCAGGTTCTGGACAACGTCGGCGCCGTCGTCGACGACGCGGACGGCGATGGTCTCGCCGACGTGGTCAAGGTAACCGTCTATCTGACGGATCTCGACGACTACGACGAGGTCAACGAAGCCTACGGCGCCCGGTTCCCCGGCGACCCACCCGCGAGAGTCTGCATCGAGGTCTCGCGCCTTCCGGGAGACGTGCGCGTCGAGATGGACGCAGTGGCGTATCTCGGCTGACGGTTCCGTCGGAGTACGAATCAGTCGTTCAGGTCCTCGACGCGCTGGTCGCGCTGCTCCGCGGCGGCGTTGACCTTCGCGATGAACTCGTTCATCTGTTCTTTCATCTCCGAGCGCATGGACGTCGCGGAGAAGTCCTCGGATTCGGCGAGGAGACGGACGAACGCGCGGAGTTCCTCGTCGGTTATCTCGTCGAAGTCACCGAACTCGAGTTTGTCGATGACCTCGTCGACGTCTATCTGACCCACGGGGTCGACGTTGAAATCCACGGTCACCATGCGATAGTCCGACCCCGCCAGTTCTTGTTCCGCCTTGTTGACGCCCTGGCCGAGCATGTCCTTGAACGGAGTGTAGTATCCCATCGTCCCGAGGTGGAGGAACGCGAGCAGGTCGGTGATACCCTGCGTGTAGGCGTCCCTCGCGTCGTCGTCGGGATTGAAGACCGTCTCCCGATCCCGATCTTCGAGGTGTTCGAAGATGATCGTGAAATCGAGAATCGCGTTGCGGATGCGGCGGCGAATTCGATTCCGCTTCTGTTTCCGGGAGTGTTCGGTGTAATCTGACTTCCGACCGATCAGGAACTCCCTGTCGCTCGGCGTGAGGATACCTCGGTCCCGGTCAGCGGAGTAAGCGAGGTTATCCGGGGCCTCGAACTCGTTCGAGTCGTCGTTCATACACAGTTTTTGTATATTAGCAGGATTAAGGGTTACGGAGCATCCCCCCATCGTGTTCGACCCAAGGGGCGCGGCGGGGAACGGCTTGCGAAAGCGGTCCGTCGGCCCTCTACACCATTCACGGCGTTTCCCTCTTCGTAAACTGTGTCTGCTCGAACAGTCGCGGTTATCCGCGGTCTCGATAGCGTTATCGTGCTCCTCGCCGAAATATGCTCTGCGCCTTACCTGTTGTCGGCGTACACGGATACCGTTCTCGGGACAGTCTTGTAAACGTATACTGTATCCGCTGGCATCGATATCCGTAATATTTATCAGGGTCTTTCACGATGAGGGACGTGTGGCAACGCACGGCATGGTGAACGAGAGCACGCACTATCCATGACATACGAACTGCACGACCGCTGTGAGCACGAATCAGGGAATCGACTACCGAGAACGCATTCAGAACGAACCGGTTCGCGGTCGTGGGAGTGCAGGGACTCGACCCTCGAACCGGCGGTCGATGGGCCGCTGGACTGTCGGAAAAGAGGTGAAGCCGCGTGAGTTCGCCCGACGAACACGGTGCCGTCGCCGAATTCCTCGACGAGATCGAACCGACGATATTCGCGTTCGGCGCCGGAATCACGCTCCTGTTCGTCGCTGCTTTCGGGCTGAGCCCCGACGCTGCGTACAAGACGGTCGACGGAATGCGAGTCTGGATTCTAGCCCACTTCAACTGGTTCTTCCTCATCACGATGCTGGGGTTCGTCCTCTTCCTCGGATTCCTCATCTTCGGCCCGTGGGGCAAACTTCGGTTAGGGGACGAGGAGCCGGAGTACAGCTACTTCTCGTACTTCGCGATGATGTACTCCGCGGGTCTCGCGGCAGGCATCGTCTTCTGGGGGCCAGCCGAGGCGCTGTTCCACTACTCGTCGGTTCCACCGCTGTACGACGTACAGGCGAAGTCGGCCGCTGCGATGCCGGTCGCGGTCCAGTACTCGATTTTCCACTGGAGTCTCACCCAGTGGTCCTGTTTCACCGTAATGGGGCTCGGCATCGGCTACTTCGTCTACAACTACGGTGCCCCGCTCAGAGTGTCGGCAGTGTTGACGCCGATTCTCGGTGCGGATAACGTCGATGGGACGTTGGGGAAAATCGTCGACATCCTCGCGGTGTTCGCCACTATCGGCGGCGTCGCCACCTCCCTGGGGTTCATCGGGAGCCAGTTCATCACGGGTCTCCAGTTCCAGTGGGGTATCGAGCTCGGCGACCTCGGAACGATCCTGGTCATCACCGGAATGACGGTCATCTTCACCGTCTCCCTGGTGCTGGGAGTGGACCGTGGCATCCGGCGACTGTCGAATTTCAACATGACGATGTTCCTCCTGCTGATGGCCGCCACCCTCATCTTCGGCCCGACGGTCCGCATCCTGGAACTGGGGACGCAGGCGACCGGCAGATTCGTCGGCGACTTCTTCAAGACGAGCCTCTACACCGACTTCACCGGCGGTGGGGAGTGGGCGAACGCCTGGACGGTTTTCTACTGGCTGTGGCCGCTCGCGTGGTCGCCGTTCGCGGGACTGTTCATCGCCCGCATCTCCCGCGGTCGGAGCGTCCGCGAAGTCGCGTTCGCCGGCATCGGAGCGACGTCGATGGCGACCATCCCGTGGTTCGTCATCGTCGGCGGGTCGGCGGTCATCATGCAGAACAGGGGCACCGCGAAGATTCTCGGTCCCGTCACCGAGTACGGTGAGGCGGTGTCGGGATACGTCATGTTCGGCGCGCTCCCTATCGTGGGAACCGTCCTCCTCTTCGCCTTCCTCGTTCTCGTGACGACGTTCTTCGTCACGTCGGCGGACTCCTCGACGCTCGCCGTGTCGATGATGACGACCGGCGGAAAGGAACACCCCTCTTCCATCAACCGCGTCTTCTGGGCGTTGCTGCAGGGGACGGTCGCGTCCATCCTGATGGTCATCGGCGGTGTCAGGGCGCTCCAGTCGGCCGCCATAATCACCGGCGCTCCCTTCGCCATCGTCTGTCTCGTCGCCATGCTCGGACTCATCAGGACGTTCCAGGACGAGTACGGGCCCACCCTCCTGCAGGATCGCACGACGCTCTTCGGCGCGCCCGGCGGGAGCGACGAAACCGCAGGGCACGCGAAGGTGGCCGGGCAGGACGACGACTGACCGGCGACCGTCGTCGGCAAGAAAAACCACAACAACTTTTATTAACGCCATATACGAACTTTGTGTATGGACAGGGATACGGCTGAACCCGATGCGGACGCGCTTCCCGGGCCGAACGCGCAGAAGTGGATCGATTTCCACCACGAGCACGCAGCACCGAGCGAGTTCTCGCACGAGTTCGTCTGGGACGTCACGAAGGAAGCTGACGGGCCGTTCGTCACCGACGTCGACGGAAACGTCCTCCTCGATTTCACCTGCCACATCGGTGCGGCGCCACTCGGCTACAACAACGAGAAACTCCTCGACAAACTGCGGGAGTTCTCGCTCGTCGAACCGATGAAGATCGCCGGACAGGACATGTACTTCGGCGCAGGGGAAGACCCGAAGACCGCAGATTTCCCGGCGTCCAGCCACCTCGTCGAGAAACTCGTCGACGTCTCCAGCCAGTACGGGATGGACACCGTCTTCCTCTCGAACTCCGGGGCCGAGGCCGTGGAGAACGCGATGAAGATAACCCACGACCGCAACCCGACCGCCAAGTACGCCTACACGTTCGAGGGGAGTTTCCACGGACGGACGCTCGGTACCCTCTCCGTCACCCGTTCGAACGAGGTGTACACGCGTCACTACCCCGAAATCGCTGGCGTCCGCACGGTTCCGTTCTGCGACGACCACGACGGGACTGCCAAATCCTGCGACTGCGGATTCTTCACCGGAGACGGCTCACAGCTCCGAAACGCGCTTCAGCCCGAAGGAGGCCACGTCAACCCCGACGAGGTCGCGTTCGTCGTCGTCGAGCCGGTCCAGGGCGTCGGCGGCTATCGATTCCCGAGCACCGAGTTCATGGCCGAAGTGGGTGACGTCTGTGAGACGTACGACGTCCCGCTCGTCGTCGACGAGATTCAATCCGGCATCGGTCGCACGGGCGAGATGTGGGCCTCGGACCACTATCCCATCGAACCCGACGTCATCGCCAGCGCGAAGGCGCTCAGAGTTGGTGCCACGATCTCGCGGTCGGACATCTTCCCGACCGAGAAGAACCGGTTGGGTTCGACGTTCGGCGGCGGAGACGTTCTCTCGTCGATGCAGGGCGTCTTCACGCTCGAAGCTATCGAGGAGCACGACCTGCTCGCCAACGCGACGGAACGGGGCCAGCAGGCCCAGGAACTGCTCCGAGACGATGCGCCCCCGCACGTCGACGACGTGCGCGGCAAGGGACTGATGCTAGCCGTCGAGTTCGATACGGCAGAGCGGCGCGACGACGTCGTCCAGGAGGCGCTGAAACGCGGACTGCTCACCCTCGGCTGTGGCGAGAAGACGATCCGCCTGCTCCCGCCGCTCGACTCGACCGAGCGCGAGATCGAACTCGGCATCGGCATCATGAACGAGGCCATCGAGGCCGCCCGGATGACGGTATCGAGATAGCCGAAACGACCCTCAGCGGTTCTTCACCCGCGAGACCCGACCGAGAGGCGTTTCATTCGTCGAGGGTATCCTCGGCAACACTGATTCCGTTCCGTTCGTCCAGCGCATTCAGGACGTCGGAGAGGTGTTCCGGTCCGCTTCCCGCTACGCCGACGGTCACCGGCGTCCGGTTCGGGTCGTCCGTAGCCGTCCGGCGAGCACGCTCCAGCACGTCGAGTTCCGCACCGTGCCGTTCGACGGTCGCCGTGAGCGTCTCGACGCCGGTCGGCCAGTCGGCGATAGCGAGGCGGACCTCGGCGTACCGTCCGAGTTCCATGCGACCGGTGCGCGTGAGTTCGCCGTGCTCGGAGAGGTTCACGTTACCACCGGAGACGACGACGGCGACGTGTTCGTCGTCGACGTCCACCGTGCCGGAGAGCAGCGCGGCGAGCGGCGCTGCGCCGGCGGTCTCGGCCACGGTCTTGGCGCGTTCGGCGAGGAGGGTGACGGCGACGCTCATCTCGCGGTCGCTGACGCTGACCACGTCGTCGACGTGCTCGCGAACGACGGCGAAGGTCTTCTCTAGCAGGCGCGTGTCGGCGATTCCCTCCGCGACGGTGTCCACGTCGGAGAGTTCGTGGATCTCTCCGCGTTCGAGCGACGGTTTGGCGTGAGACGCCCCTTCGGGTTGAACGCCGACGACCCGGACGTCCGGGTCTCGGGCCTCGAGCACGGTTGCGATACCGGAGATCAGCCCGCCCCCGCCGATGGAGACGAGGACGGTGTCGAGTTCGGGGTACTGTTCCAACAGTTCGAGGCCGACGGTCCCTTGCCCCGCGATGATCGCCTCGTCGTTGAAGGGGTGGACGAACGACAGGTTCTCCTCGTCGGCCAACTCGAGCGCGTGTTCGTAGGAGCGCTCGTAGATGTCGCCTTCGACGACGACATCGGCACCGTAGCCGCGCGTCGCTTCTATCTTCGCGGAGGGGGTCACCTCGGGGACGACGATGGTCGTGTCGACCTCGAGCAACCGTCCCGCGAGGGCGACTCCCTGAGCGTGGTTGCCCGCACTCGACGCGACGACGCCCCGCTCGCGCTCCTCGGGCGAGAGCTGGGCCATCGTGTTGTACGCGCCGCGGCTCTTGAACGACCCCGTCCGCTGCATGTTCTCGAGTTTGAGCCCCACCGACGTCGCTCCGCTCCGTTCCGCGAACGTCGTCGAGCGGTCCAGCGGCGTCCGGTGAACCACGCCTTCGAGGCGTTCTCGGGCAGCTCTCACGTCGTCGGCGGTGACGATGTCGTCGGCGGTCGGCAGCCCGCCGTTCGTCCCTTCGGAACTCATTCACCGTCCTCCTCGACGGCGAGTATCGACTCGACGAGCACGTCGACGCCGATTCCGAGGCTCCGTTCGTCCACGTCGAACGTCGGCGTGTGATGACTCGTCGGGTGGTCGGTGCCGACGATGAGATACGTCGCGAGGCCGCCTTCCTCCTGCACTCGCTGCATCAGGAACGTGGCGTCCTCGCTCGCACCGAAGTCCGCGGTCGGGACGACCGAGTCGACGCCGTCGACGTCGCGGGCCACGTCCGCCACGACGTCGACGAGTTCGGGGTCGCTGTCGGCACGGGGGGATTCGCTGACGACGTCGACGTCGACGTCACATCCGTGCATCTCGGCTGCGGCTTCGAGCGTCCGCGTCAGACGGGACTTCACGTACTCCTTGAGTTCGGTCGTCTCGCCGCGCGCCTCCGCCTCGACGTGTGCGGTCTCGGCGATGACGTTGCTCGCGGTCCCGGCCTCGGCTCTCCCGAGGTTCACTCGCGTCATGCCATCCGAGTGACGGGGAATCGCGTAGGCGTTCTGGATGGCGGTTCCGAGCGCCTGCATCGCGTTGTCGCCCTCCTGGGGCGCTTTGCCCGCGTGCGCGGACGTTCCCGTGAACGTCGCATCGACGTGGCACATGGCGAGCGGGCGCTCGATGCCAGCGACGACCTCGCCCGTCGGATGGTCGAGACCGACGTGGACCGCGAAGAAGTAGTCGAGGTCGTCGGCGAACCGACTCTCGGCCATCGGACGACCGCCGCCGGACACCTCCTCGGCCGGCTGGAAGAAGACTACGAGTTTCCCGTCGAAGTCGCTCGCTTTCACGGCTTCGAGGGTGGCGAGGCCCCACGTCATGTGTGCGTCGTGGCCGCAGGCGTGCATCGTCCCCTCCCGTTCCGACCGGAACCCCTCGGCGGCGGGCGCGTGGTCGTCCGCCGTCGACTCCTTGATGAACAGGGCGTCGATGTCGACCCGGAGGCCGACGACCGGCCCGGGACCTTCGTCGAGGACGGCGACCGCTCCCGTGTGTCCGCCTTCGATTCGGTCGAGGAGGTCCGGGTCGGCGCCGCGTTCGAGCGCCCGCTCGTACCAGCGGTCCACGTCGTCGTCTTCGGGGACGGCCATGCGGTCTTCGCCGTCGTACGCCTCGGTCCCGACGGCGAGTTCGTCGACACCGATAGCGCGCAGTTCTTCGACGAGGCGGTGCGTCGTGTAGAATTCGCGCCACGCCGGTTCCGGATACCGATGGAACTCGCGTCGTACGTCGGAGAGTCGCTCCTGTATCGACTCGGCCATGTGTGGCGCTGACACTCTCCAACTACTTAATTGTAAACGCTTTTCGTTGATAGCGGTTACACAAAAGGACTAAGTTGGGGTGTCACAATCCTTCGACCATCGATTCGCGTCCGCCACGCGATGGTGAGAGAATGAGTGTGAACCCAGACATCGTCGTCCTCCGCGAGGGGACAGAAGGACTCTCGATGGAATCGTACGCCGAGGAACTACGCGAACGTCTTCCCGACCGGACGGTCGCACTCGCCCGGACACCGAAACAGGAGCGCAACCTCGTCACGGACGCACGGGTCGTCACCGGAATCACCGTCGACGAGGACCTGCTCACCCGCGCCGAGCGACTCGAACTGTTCGCGTGCACCTTCGCCGGGACCGACCACGTCCCGATGGACGCTTTCGCAGAACGCGGCGTCGCCGTGACAAACGCCGGAGGCATCCACGCACCCGGAATCGCCGAACAGGCCATCGGCAACGTGCTCGTCTTCGCACGTCGCCTCCACGAAGGCTGGCGACGCAAGCAACGCGCCGAGTGGCGACATTTCCAGTCGGGCGAACTCACCGACAGCACGGTCACCGTCGTCGGTCTCGGCTCCATCGGCAAAGCGGTCGTCCAGCGTCTCCAGGGGTTCGACGTCGAGACCATCGGCGTCCGGTACACGCCGGAGAAGGGCGGCCCGACGGACGAAGTCGTCGGTTTCGAGGAAGAAGCCATCCACGACGCCTTCTCGCGGAGCGAGTACGTCGTCGTCGCCTGTCCGCTCAACGATATGACGCGCGGGCTGGTCGGGGAGTCGGAGTTCGCGACGATGCCGACGGACGCTGTGCTCGTCAACACCGCACGCGGACCCATCGTCGATACCGACGCACTCGTCTCCGCACTGCGGTCGAACAAGATCCGCGGGGCGGCACTCGACGTTACCGACCCCGAACCGCTCCCGGCGGACCATCCGCTCTGGAACCTCGAGAACTGCCTCGTCACGCCACACACCGGCGGCCACACGCCGCGACACTGGGAACGACTCGCCGACATCGTCGCAGCGAACGTGGAGCGACTCGACACCGGTGAGACGCTGGAGAACCAGGTGCTCGCACCGAAACCCGACTGACGAGACGATGGCATCACAGGACCCCAGACCCGCCCGTGAACGGGCGGACGTGGACGCAGACACCGACTCTGCAGGCGACCCCGCAGACGACCCGCGAGCCGATTACGACTACGCGGGTGGCGACGTGACACGTCCGGGTCTCGTCGCTGACCTCAGCGACCGCGTCGAGGGCGACGTGCGATTCGACGAGTACACCCGTCAACTCTACGCGACCGACGCCAGCGCCTACGAGGTGACGCCCGTCGGCGTCGTCTTCCCGGAATCGACCGCAGACGTGGCGGCGGTGATGGAGTACTGCGCCGAGCGCGAGATACCCATCCTCCCTCGGGGCGGTGGCACGAGTCTCGCCGGACAGGCGGTCAACGAGGCGGTCGTTCTCGACTTCACGGACGCTATGGACGACGTCGTCGATGTCGACCCCGACGAACGACGAGCGCGAGCGCAGGCCGGGACCGTCCTCGCCGAGTTGAACGCGACGGTCGCCCCGCACGGGTTGAAGTTCGCGCCGGACCCGGCCGCCGGGAATCGGAGCACGCTCGGCGGCGCTATCGGGAACAACTCGACAGGTGCGCACTCGTTGAAGTACGGCAAGACCGACGCCTACGTCGAAGAAGTCGAGGTCGTGCTTGCCGACGGCACGGTGACGACGTTCGGCGAGGTGACCGTCGACGAACTCCGGGCCCGCGCCGACCCGGAGGGCGACCGCGAAGCGCAGATACACGACGCGCTCCGCCGCGTCGTCGACGAGCAAGCGGACGCGGTCCGGGAGGCGTTTCCTGACCTGAAGCGCAACGTCTCGGGGTACAACCTCGACCGACTGGTCGAAGAAGCGTGCGAGACGGGACACGCCTCGGACGAGACGGCTTCGCCGTCTCGCCGCTCGCGAGAAGACAGCGACGCCGCGAGCGAACCGGGGTCGGTCAACCTCGCTCGCGTCTTCGCCGGAAGCGAAGGAACGCTCGGCATCGTCACCGAAGCCACCGTCTCGCTCGAACCGAATCCCGAGACGAAGTCGGTCGCCCTCCTCACCTACCGCGACCTCCTCGACGCGATGGCCGACGTGAACGCCATCGTGCGCGACCACGACCCGGCCGCCGTCGAAGCCGTCGACGACGTGTTGCTCGACCTCGCGCGGGAGACCGAAGAGTTCGCGGAGGTCGCCGCGCGACTCCCGGAGGGGACCGAGACGGCGCTGCTCGTCGAATTCTACGCCGACTCGGACGACGAACGACGCCGGAAGGTCGCGGACCTCGTGGCCGACCGCGTCGGCGACCAGACGACAGCGGAGGCAGGCTCCGGTGATTCCGACGGAAACGACCGGTCGGGTGCGTTCGCTGCACTCGAAGCGTACGAGGACGACGAGCGCGAACAGCTGTGGAAGCTCAGAAAGAGCGGGATGCCCATCCTCCTCTCCCGAACGTCCGACGCGAAACACATCTCGTTCATCGAGGACACCGCCGTCCCGACCGAACATCTCGCCGACTACGTGGCGGACTTCCAGGAGGTGCTCGAAGACAACGACACGTTCGCCAGCTTCTACGCCCACGCCGGCCCCGGATGCATGCACATGCGACCGCTCGTGGACACGAAGAGTCCGGCCGGGGTGAACCAGCTGGAAGCCATCGCGGACGGGGTGACGGACCTCGTCGTCGAGTACGGCGGCAGCGTTTCGGGCGAGCACGGCGATGGCCGGGCGCGCACGCAGTGGAATCGGAAACTGTACGGCGAGGACGTCTGGGCGGTGTTCCGGGACCTCAAGACGGCATTCGACCCCGACTGGCTGTTGAACCCCGGCCAGGTCTGCGGCGACGTCGACATGACAGAAAATCTCCGATTCTCTCCCAGTTACGAGTTCGAATCGGGGTTCGAGCCGGCACTGAACTGGGAGAACGAGAACGGCTTCCAGGGGATGGTCGAACTCTGTCACGGCTGCGGCGGCTGTCGCGGCGGCCAGGAGACCACGGGCAGCGTTATGTGTCCGACCTACCGGGCCGCCGAAGAAGAGAGCCTCAGCACGCGCGGACGGGCGAACCTCCTCCGGCAGGCGATGAGTGGCGACCTGCCGGAGGGCGAGCAGTTCGACGTGGAGTTCATGGCGGAGGTGATGGACCTCTGCATCGGCTGCAAGGGCTGTGCCCGCGACTGCCCCAGCGAGGTCGACATGGCCAAACTCAAAGCCGAAGTCGAACACGAACACCACCAGCGCCACGGCGCGAGCCTCCGCGACCGCCTCTTCGCCGACGTCGAACGGCTCTCCGAACTCGGCAGCGCGCTCGCGCCCGTTTCGAACTGGGCGTCGAAGGTGCCGGGGGCGCGCGCCGTCATGGAGAAGGCGGTCGGCGTCGCCCGCGAACGAAGTCTGCCGACGTTCCACCGCGAGAGCCTGGAGGACTGGTTCGAGAGTCGCGGCGGGGCGCGCGTCCCCGAGACTGCGGCGACCCGGAGGGTGCTCCTGTTCCCGGACACCTACACGAACTACAACCATCCCGAGGCCGGGAAGGCAACCGTCCGGGTGCTCGAAGCGGCGGGCGTCTACGTCGAGATACCCGACGACGTGACCGCGACGGGGCGACCAGCGCATTCGAAAGGGTTCCTCGACACGTCTCGGGCACGAGCAGCGGACAACGTCTCGGCGCTCGCGCCGCACGTCGCCGACGGGTGGGACGTGGTTCTGGTCGAACCCTCCGACGCCGTGATGTTCCAGTCCGACTACCGCGACTTGCTCTCGGGGCAAGCCGTCGAGCGCGTCGCGGCGAACACGTACGGCGTCATGGAGTACCTCGACGCCTTCGACCTGACGGACGACCTCGCACTCGGAAGCCCCGACGAGCGTCTCACGTACCACGGCCACTGCCACCAGAAGGCGACGAAGAAGGAGGGTCACGCGGCCAACGTCCTCCGGGCGGCGGGGTACGAGGTGGACACACTCGATTCGGGCTGTTGTGGGATGGCGGGCTCGTTCGGATACGAGGCGGAACACTACTCGCTGAGCCGAGCCATCGCGGGCATCCTCTTCGACCAGATCGACGCCAGCGACGGGGACGTGGTCGTCGCGCCCGGCGCGTCGTGTCGAACCCAGATCGGCGACCGAGAGCGAGGGACAGAACCCGACCATCCGATCGAGCAGGTCGCCGAATTGATGCGGTAGCGGTCGCCGGTCGAGGGATTTCGACGTCGAAGGGGAAGGGACGACCACGGCCGAGAGAGGTGGAAGAGAGCGTCGATGAGGGCTGCGGAGTTCGGAAACGGCGAACGCCTTCTCTTCGACGAGACTGGAAGGCGAACCAGTGGCAGTCGGAGATAGAAACCGGGTGAACGCGACGGCCTCCGATTTTCGCTACTCTCAGGCAGTGAAGAGTTCTCGCGGGAACTCGGCCAGTGCTTCGGCACCGGTCGACGTGACGCGGAACGTCTCGCTGAGTTCGACGCCGAAGTCGTCGAACCAGAGGCCCGGAATCATGTGGAAGGTCATGTTCTCTTCGAGCACCGTCTCGTCGCCCGGCCGGAGACTGGCGGTGTGTTCCCCCCAGTCCGGCGGGTAGCCGAGCCCCATGGAGTAGCCGATTCGGTCTTCTTTCTCGATGTCGTACTTTCCGATGACGTCACGCCACGCCCGTTCGACCGACTCCGCGGTGACGCCGGGTTCGGCGTGGTCGAGCGCTGCTTCGAGTCCTTCGACGACGATTTCTGCCCTGGATTGCATCTCCTCGGGTGGGTCGCCGACGAAGGTCGTCCGCGCCAGCGGGGAGTGGTAGCGGTTCCGACAGCCGGAGAGTTCGATGATAACGGGGTCGCCACGCTCGAACGGGCGGTCGGTCCACGTGAGATGCGGCGTTCCCGTGTGGTCTCCGGACGGCATCAGTGGAACGATGGAGGGGTAGTCGCCCCCGAACTCGTCGGTCCCCCTGATGAGGCCATCGTAGATTTCCGCCGCCACCTCGTACTCGGGGACGCCTTCTCCGACCGCGTCGAGTCCGGCCTGCATCGCGTTCTCGGAGATGCGTGCGGCCTGCCGCATGTACTCCAGTTCCTGCTCGGACTTCCTGACTCGAACCCAGTTGACCAGGAGCGTCGCATCGTCGAACTCCGCCTCGGGGAGGTTCTGCTGAAGACGGGTGTACGACTTCGCAGTGAAGTAGTACGCGTCCATCTCCACGCCGATACGAGCGTCCGCTACATCCAGTTCCTCCAGTACGTCGGCGAAGAAATCCATCGGATGCAGGTCGTACGGCGAGTGAACGTGGTCGTCGCTGTACGACCAGATGTTCTCCTCGGCGAGCCACGTCGTCGCTCGCGCGCCGTTCGCATCCATCTCCCGGCCGACCCAGACCGGTTCGTCGCGTTCGTGGGTCACGATGACGGCCTGATGAACGTAGAACGACCACCCGTCGTAGCCCGCGAGGTAGTTCATGTTCGCGGGGTCCGAGACGACGAGCGCGTCCATTTCTGCCTCGCGCATCCGCTCTTTCGTCCGCTCTATCCGCCGTTCGTATTCGTTCCTGTCGAAGACTGCCTGTGGCATGACAACGTCGTTCAAATAGTCGAACGAGATATTTCTTAAGCTTTTTGTGTACCATACAAACGGAATGTGTGTACAGGGGGCCGTCGAGTCTCGCCTCGAACCATCCCCGGGACGGTGAACCGGCGCACGGCTACCACTTCGCTCGATGACACTATACGCTGGTTTTCCGCGCGACGATGGCGAGAACGCAGAAGTTACGTTCGCGAACGCCGTCGGTTGGGCTCGTTCTCCGTGACGGTTCGAGCGGCGTCCCATGACAGTGAGTATTTACCACCGGCGGACCATCGCCCCGCCATGGGTTATCACGTCGTACCGTTCGAAGACGTCGCCCCGACGCCGGACCGGCCCTCCGAACAACGGTCCGTGAGCGACGCCGTCGGCCTGGAGCGGATGGCACTCAACGTCTATCGAGCGGAACCGGGTGAACAGCTACCGCTGGCCTATCACGTCCACGACAAGCAGGAGGAAGCGTTCGTCGTTCTCTCGGGGGTACTCCACGTCGAGACGCCGGAAGAGACCCACGTCGTGGGCGAAGACGAGGTGTTCGTCGCAGAGCCGGAGAGCCCGCACCGGGCCTACAATCCGACGGACGCCGACGAGACGGTCCGGGTACTCGCCGTCGGCGCACCGTCGACCGACGACGTCCATCCCTACGAGCCCGAGGACGCGTGACGCCGACGCTGCCGAGGACGCTACGACGGGAAAGCTCGTAGCTATCATTATCGTTCATGTGTTTCTCCGCACCACGAGAACGAGAAACAATTTCAAGATAGGAGATATTTTAGGCTGAAGGAAAATGGAACCAGCCGAAAGCGGTACGGGACTCCTTTCGGCTCTCCCCTGTTCGCGGCAACGAGTCCAAGGTCGTCGTCCCGTTCGTCGGAAGGAACCGTAGTGGACGTGCCAGAGCTTAGCAACGCCGTAACTCGTTCGTACCGTTTTTGCGCGCAGTCGAGCTTTGAACTGTTCTCGGCGGTCCCGATTCGAGGCAGGGGCGCCGTGACGTACTTATCGACACGCTAACCCGATAACAACCGTTCGTCGTCCACGAACTGCCAGGGGTTATCTTATCCGTGGACTGTGGAGGAACAATCGCATCGTGACGGCCGGACGCCGGTTCGGTCGACCGAGCAACCAGAGGAACCGTTCGACGAACGCCAACCGTTCCCCGATCCGAGCCGCCCAACATGGACAACACGACGCATCTACTCAAAGAAACGCTGACCGTCGTAACGATGTTCACGACGTTCGTAAACACCATCGTCGAGTTCGCACAGGTAACGCACGTACGAATCGTCATCGTGATTCTCCTGGCCTGCCTACTCGGAGTGAATCTCCTCGTAACGGAGTGAGGACGAGGAGCGACAGCGACGCGCTCCTCGCGCCGGAGTAGTCAAAGCGTCGTCTCCCCGCTTCGACGAGGCTACGCGGTACCGATGTCCGCTAACCAGATATTCCGCCCCCCGAGCTCTGAGTACCGTTACGTCCCGCTAACTTTTCGTTCGAACTCCTGTATCGCGCCGTCACTGCCGGCGAGGAACACGTCGTCGCCGGCCTCGATCGTAGCGTGTTCGTCGGTGTGGACGGTGCCGTCGCGCGAGATGCCGACCACGGTCCACCTCTGTTCTGGCAGACGACGGGCGTCCGCCAGCGTATCCCCGACGAACGACGCCGCGTCGGCCCGTATCAGCCGTATTTGGCCCACAGGGTCCACGACTCGTTCGCCGTGAACCTCCGCCGCGACCAGGCGTGCGCACACCCGCTGGACGGAGAGGACGTAGTCGGCACCGGCTCTGAACGCCGCCGACGCTTTGTCGGCGTCGGTCACGCGTGCGAGAATCTCCATGTCATCAGAGAGTGAGCGAGCCATCGCTATAGTCAACAGTGCAGTCGCATCATCATCGACAGTGACGACCAGTGCCGATGCATTCTCGATATTGGCCGCCTGGAGCGTTTCTGGTTCAGTGACGTCACCGACGACATCGGGGTTCGCGTTCGCTGACTCGTCAATAGTGGTGGCCGACACACCCGTCGGAAGTGCATTGATAGCTGCAGTCCCGCCTTCGCCGAGGCCGGCGATAAGTACTCGCGATTGCGTCGATGCCCGCGGTGTCCGAACAGCGGTCAACTCACTTGTGACCGCGTTAATTTCACTCTCCGGTCCAGCAACGACCAACACAGTGTTGGGCGTGAGACGTTCGTCTGGCGAGGGTGACAGGCGTAACTCACCGTCGAACCACCCAGCGACCAGTGTCAAGTCCGGATGGTTCGTGAGTGGCGACTCTCGCAGTTGGACACCGTGGAGTGGACTGTTTCGCCGCACAAGTATCTCGCGGATGGTAACCGGGTCGGCGGTGGTCGACACGTCGACCGTGACTGGCGTCGTCGCTTTCTCGGCCAGTCGCCGGCCGATAAGGGCGTGCGGGGCAGCGATTCGGTCGACACCGATTTCGGCGAGCGCTGCCTTGCGGCGCGTCGAGGCCGTGAAGCTGATGACCCGTAGGTCCTCGTTTGCTTCTAACGCCGTCAGGACGATACTCGCAGTACTGTCGCCGGCGTCGGTGATGAGTAGCTTTGCCTTCTCGATGCTGGCGCGGTCGAGGTCCGAGCGCTCCTCGGGATCACCATTGATCACCTGATAACCGTCGTCGGAGAGCTGCTTCGCTTCGTCCTCGTCGGACTCAATGAGAACGTAGCCCACGTCCAATTCTTCGAGTTCGTCGAGCAGGACGCCGGTGTCGCGCTGGTACTCTGCGATGACGACGTGGTCGTTCTTTATCGAGAGGCGGTCGTCGAGGTTGAGCGGCGTCCGCTCGAACAGCGGGATGACGAGAATACGTAACGTGACGAATCCGATAGCGACGCCGGTGACCTGCATCGTCACCACCAGCAGATTCATCGCTGGCGTCGACCACGGTGAGTCCGCACCGTACCCCGTCGTCGTCATCGTCTCCGTGACCGTCTGGAGTGAGCGGAAAATCGACTGGGGACGATCTTCGAGCGTTCGCATTCCCAGGTTGTAGACGACCGTGTAGACGAGGATGACCGAGACGAGCCCGACCGCGTAGACGAGTATCAGTCGCTGTCGACGAGAGAGGTCTCGGGGGTGTAGCCCCTCTATATCTCGGAGTTCGCGCATTGGATGGCTCCCTACGTTCTGCCGATGGCTCTGTTCGCCCACTAAACCATCGGTATCTCGACCGACTTACGGGCGAGCAAGCAACACGGACGTGTCGACCGAGCGGACGACCCGGTCGGTCGTACTCCCGAGAAGGTGTTCTTTCAGGCCCGACCGACCGGTCGCCCCCATGACGACGAGGTCGACGTCGTGCTCGGAACAGTACTCGACGATTGCGTCGTGCGGAAATCCTTCGAGGATGGCCCGCTCGGACGCGACGTCGGCTCCTTCGGCCTTCGCTTCCGCCTCGCCGAGTATCTCGTTCGCGTCCTCTTCCAGCGTCTCGGTGAGGTCGTCAGCGACGGTTCCGACGCCGGACGCGGCCATCTCCGTCCCGACGTTGATCACGTGCAGGAAGTGCACCGTCGCGTCCTGCGGCGCTGCGATCGCTACGCCCTGCTCCACCGCCGCATCGCTCGCAGCGCTCAGTCGGTCGGAATCAGTATCTCGTCGTACACGTCGCTCGGTTACGTCGCCACGGCCAAAAGTCCGGGGACCGTCACCGGTGGGACGGTGGAACCGCTACTGCGTCAGCCCGAGGGCTCCGTCACCTGTTCCTTGTCGAGCGGGTCTTCGATGTCGCCGGTGACCGACTCCAGGAGGTCGGTCACGGTCACGAGACCGACGACCTCGCCGTTCTCGATGACGAGCGCGAGCTCCTGGTTCTCGGCCTGGAACTGGTCGATGGCGTCGCTCACGTCCGTGTCCGGCGAGAGCGTCATCGGCGGCGCTGCCAGTTCGGTGAAGTCGACGTCGCCCTCGGCCAACTTCTCGCGGTGACGGGCGAGGATCGGGAAGTAGACGATGCCGTGGAAGTCGGTCAGGTCCTCGCCGACCAGCGGATACCGGGTCTGTGGGCGCTCTGCCATCCGTCGGAAGTTCTCCTCGCCGTCGACTTCCGTGGAGAGCGCGACGATGTCCTCCGCCGGAATCATCATTTCCTCGACGGGTTGTTCGCCGATCTGGAGGGCGTTCATCACCTCCTCGTGGCGTTCGTCGGACAGATCCCCTTCTTCGAGAACCGAGCCGAGGCGGTTTCGGAGATCGGCTCGCGACTCGATGGCCTCCTCTTCGGTTTCGAGCCACTTTCCGGTCATCTCGATGCCGAAGAGTCCGAGCGTCGCCTTCGCCACCCAGTCGCCGACTTTGATGAGCGGCGAGATGATGTAGTTGAACCAGTACAGCGGCGCAGCCCCGTACCGACAGACCATCCGGGACCGTTCGACGCCCAGGTACGTCGGCGTCTGCTCGCCGTGCGTCAGGTGCACGAGGTTGATGATGAGGAAGGCGATGATCGCCCCGCCGCCGAGGGCCGCCACCGCCGTGTTCGCGAACAGCGGTTCGAACATGGCGGCCAGCGCGGGTTCGGCGACGATACCGACCGCGATACTCGACGCGGTGATTCCCACCTGGCAGGTCGTCAGGTAGATCTCCAGGTTCTGGGTCATTTCCCAGGCGCGCTCCAGCGAAGAGGAGTCGCCGACGAACTCCTCTTCAGTAAACTGGCGGGCGCGAGTCAGCGCGAACTCGATCGCCACGAAGAACGCGTTCGCCAGTATGAGTCCGATACCACCGAGTAGCCGAATCCAAATCTCGAGAGTGTTCATCGTCCCGGCAGTGACCTTCGAGCGTCAAATTATTGGTGGTATTTTACCGGTGCGAGGCGCATCGATTTCGCGATGCGCTCGCTTGGGAACCAGTACCACTGCGCTCGGCAGACGACGTTTATAATCGCCAGGACGGAGTACTACTAGTCGAATGGCTCGCGACGCTCCGAGGGTCGAGAACTTTTCGATGCCGGTAGTACGACGTGACCGGGGCGTGCTAGCCCTGGTAATCTTCGTCGTCCTGTTCGCGCAGGTGCTGCTCTATCCCGGAATCACGGATCTTGTCGCGACGCTCGGAGCGACGACGCAACTCGATGCCAGCACGTGGTTTCTCGCCGCGGAGTTCGTTGGCTTCGTTCTCTTCGCGGGCGTCTGGGGGGTGCTGAGCGACCGAACCGGCCGTCGCGTCCCGTTCATCGTCGTCGGAGCGCTCGGCGGGGCCGCGGGCTATCTCGCTCTCGCGTCGCTGGGGCCGGGTCACCACGTCGGCTTCGAGACGCTCCTTCTCCTGCGCTTCCTGCAGGGAGCGTCCACCATCGGTGCGTTCTCCCTCGCCATGACCATGCTGATGGATCTGGAGGGCGGCCACGGACGGAACATGGGGGCAGCAGGCATCGCCATCGGACTGGGAACGGCCCTCGGTGCACCGCTCGGTGGTCTACTCTACGAACGAGGTACCATCGTCCCGCTCTGGGTAGCGGGCGGTGCCCTCCTGCTGGCTGGCGTGCTGGCGACGCGACTCGTCGACCGGGCACCGTCCGAAGGGCGTCCGGGACTCCGTGAGGTGGTCCAGCGCCTCCGGACGACGCCGGCACTGGGCTTTCCGTACGCGTTCGGGTTCGTGGATCGACTCACGGCCGGCTTCTTTGCGCTCGTCGGCACGGTCTACTTCCGCGATACGTTCTCGCTTGACGCGGCGGGAGCCGGAATCGTGCTCGGACTGTTCTTCGGGCCCTTCGCACTCCTCCAGTACCCGCTGGGCGTTCTCTCCGACTGGGTCGGACGAAAGATTCCGGTGACGCTCGGCTCGCTCTGTTACGGAGCCGCCGTCGTCGCAGTGTATCTGGCACCGAACCTCTGGCTCGCTGGCGGTGCGATGGTACTGCTGGGCGTGTTCGGCGCCCTCGTCTCGCCGGCGACGATGGCACTGGTCTCCGACCTCGCGAGCGACGCCAATCGAGGCGTCGCGATGGGCGGCTTCAACGTCTTCGGTAACCTCGGTTTCCTCGCCGGGTTCGTCGTCGGCAGTGTCGTCACTGGCTCCTTCGGTTACGGTGCCGCATTCCTGACGGCCGGGCTTCTCGAAGCCGGAATCGTCGTCGTTACGCTTCCGGCGTTCCTCCGGCTCAATCTCACCCAGTCACCGACGTTCAGTGAGCGATAAGCGACGCCGACTGCTGGTCTACCGGCAGCGTCCGGGTACCAGCGACGCGACCGACCGAGGCGGCTGGTCATTTCAAGGATTGGCGTTCGGTCGATGCAGACACGCGTCGTGACACACCGGTCGTCGGCCGAAGAACATACGGGGTCGCCCATGCTTGGCTGGCCCGTGGACGACCTTCCCCGTCGTGAATTCGGTACGCTGCTAGCGACGTCGCTGGGAATCACTGCCGGCTGTAGTAATCTCATGACTTCAACGCAACCGACGTCGAACGCCACGGAGAGTACGCCAGGGAACGAGCCGAGCGAATCGGGAAACATCACGGTCGTCACGACGACTGAAGAGCTCGAGGCGGCCTTCGACGACCTTTCACGGGGTGACACGATACGCATCACCGACGAGAATGCGCCCTACCGGACGACGAGCTGGCTCGATATCGACGTCGATGGCGTGACGGTCGTCGGTCCAGGGATACAGACGCTCATCAAACCCGCCATGGGGGCGAACGTCGGTGGTATTCGGATCGGCCACCACAAACGCTGCCAAGAGATCGACGTTCGCGGTATCGGCTATCACGGCAACAGGGCCAACCAGAGCAGTAGCGCCGAGCGACTCCACGGAATCAGCGTCCGGAACGCCGAGAACGTGACGATCACGCGGAACCAGATTCGGGAAACGCATCCGCGGAAACACGGCAACGGTGGGAGCGGCATCAGCGTCACGCCGCGCTGCTCGGACGTCCGCATCTTCAACAACCAAATCCACGAGTTCGGTGACCGGGGCATCCAGCTCGGCGGGAAACGGCTCATGGTGTTCGGGAACGTCATCACGAACGGCCTCGATCGACCGATCGCCTGCGATCTCTGGTATCCCGACGGCAAAAACCGTACCGCACAGAGTGTCTCCATCTTCGGCAACCTCGTCGGTAACAGCGTCGAGGGGAGCCTCATCGGCGTCGCTCGAAACACCCCGACCGCCTCGAATAAGGGGTACGTCAACGTCTTCGGTAACGTCGGGTTCGGTTCGCACAAGTCGTTCTGTCACGTCCGTGGTCCGAAAGCGCTCCAGAACATCAGCATCCAGAACAACGTGAGCCTGCAGAAGACCGCCGGACTGCACACCGAGCAGACGACCAAGTTCGCAGGCATCGCCGTCGACGTCGCGAAGGGCCGGAACCTCGCTATCAAGAACAACGAACTCTACGATTACAGCGGCCACGGCATCCACATCGACAGTGACATCGAAGACGTCACCGTTCAACAAAACAGCGTCATCAGACCAGGAATCACGGGTATCCGACTCGTCGACGCAACCAACGGACTGGTCGACGGCAACCTCGTAACGGAGCCGAACGAGGCCGGGATTCGTCTCAAGCGAACGTCCAATCTCGCCCTCAGAGGGAACTACGTCGAACGAGCAGGGACGTACGGAATCGAAACGAGCGGCGCACGATCTACTCGGTCGGGCAACGACGTCGCAATCAACTACGTCGTGGACGACGACCAGCAGTCCGACGAGAATCTCCCCGCGATTCTCGTCCGTGATGTCGGGACGCGCGTACGAGGGAACACGATTCGTCAAACTGAGGGACCAGCCATCGCCGAGGCCGACGGCGCAGCGAGGAACCTCTACGAGAACAACTGGGCGGACGACACCCAACCCTGGCAGATATCGGCTCCCTCGTCGCAGGTGCAGAACCACACGCCAGCACTGGGGGTTCATCGCAATCTCTCGCCCTCCGCCGACAGTAACGAGATCGCCGTCGAGTTCGACAAGCCGTACGCTCGCTCACCGCGACTCGCGTTCGGACGTGGCCGGACGGCAGTGCAGGACGTCGAGTACGAGACCGATTCCAGCGGGAACTACGTCGGTGCGACGATAACGACCGAAGGGAGCGACGCGACACTCGACGTCTTCGTGGACGCTGACTGACGAACTCACTACACGGCGGCGGGCGCTGTAACGTCCCGAACGGCTTCGACTGCCGTATCCCGTATTCAGCTCTGTCATTCAGGTGCGTGCGGTGTGAAGACTCCCGGGCTTCTCGCGGGCATACTACTCGGGGAAGAGGCTGCCACGTCCACCGTGGATTATGTTGGTAATCCCATCGGCGTGCTGGACCAGGACCGTTCCGAGAATACTCATCACTAAGACGTAACCGACGGCGAACGCTGGAATCACCGACCGGAGCGTCTCCGTTCCCGACCCGGCAGCCAACGCCGCGATGACGAGCGAGAACTCCCCTCGCGGGACCAGGCCCAGTCCGACGCGGAGCGACCGCGTCTCGTCGAGGTCGTACACTCGACCGGAGAGCGTACCGCTCGCGACCTTCCCGACGGTCGTCAGGACGACGGCACTCGCGAGCAAGAGCACGACGTCACCGAGCACGGTCACGTCGGTCGTCAGTCCGATCGCGAAGAAGAACACCGCGGCGAAGAAGTCCCGGGTGGGAGCGACGACGTTCTCTATGCGTTCGGTGTGACCGGTGTTGCTGAACGCCGTCCCGACGAAGAACGCCGCGACGGCTTCGCTCAGTCCGACGGCTAGCGCGACGCCGGCGACGAGCGTCGTCGTCCCGAGGATGCGAAGCAGGAACAGTTCGTCCGACGGGACGTCGAACGCTCGCTCCACCGTCTCGGCCCCGTACCACGCAACGATCGTCAGGACACCGAGGAAGCCGAACGCCGTGCCGACGGCGGTCAACGCACCCACGACGGAACCGCCGCCGAGGACCACCGCGGACAACAACGCGAGATATATCGCGATGAGGATATCCTCGAACACTAACGTCCCGAGTATCGGACTGCTCTCCGGGTTCGCGATCCATCCGTTCTCCGTCAGCGACTTCGTGATGACCGCACTCGAGGAGATATACACGATGCCCGCGACGAACAGCGTCTCGACTATCGAGAACCCGAACGCGACGCCGAGAACGATTCCGAGCCCGAAGTTGACGAGAAAGTCGACGGTCCCGGCCTTCACGATTCGCGTTCGGTCGTTCAGCAGTTGCGAGATGCTGAACTCGAGGCCGAGAAAGAACAGCAGGAAGACGATACCGAGTTCGGCGAGGACGTCGATGAACTCGCGGTCTTCGACGAGCGTGAGCGATATCCCGGCGATGGACGACGGTTCGTTCGGGCCGATGAGGATGCCGACGAGTATGTAGGCGGGGATGACGGAGAGACCGATTCGGTTGGCCAACGTGCCAGCGACGGCGATACCGGTGAGTGCGATTCCGACCTCAAGCAACAACACCTCTGCCATTCTTAGGCGTCCTGGTCGTCGACTCGTTCGACGAGGTCGGAGAACGCCCGCTGTTCGTCCCGCATCCCGAGAGTAACGAGAACGTCGTCCGCCTGGATGACCGTGTCCGGTTGTGGATTGCCGATGGTCTCGTCGCCACGCTGGATTGCGAGCACGGAGACGCCCGTTCGCTCACGGATGTTCGCTTTCTGGAGTGATTGCCCAGCTAACGTCGACTCGGGGTCGATTTCGACCCACTCGATGATCGCATCCCCCATGGGAACCTGGATCTCGTCCATCTCGACGGGCTGGAAGTACGCACCTTCGAGAATCGACCCCAGCTGGCGGGCGCGCTTCCCGGGAAGGGCGAACAGCTTCTGACTGTCCGCGTTCTCTTCGGGGCGAAGATAGACCTCCCGCTTTCCGTCGTGATGGATGATTACGACCAGCCGCGAGTCCCCGTCGAGTTCGAGTTCGAACTTGTGTCCGACTCCCGGAACCTCCGTCTCGTAAATCGTCATGGAGGATACACTGAGCCGAAAAACGATAAACGTCATGTGTTCGCGAGACCGCTAGCTCGACGTCTACTCGCTCGTCCGACGTTTTCGCCGACGACTGCGGTTCCGACCCCGGCTTCGAGGCTCGAAGGCCGGTCCTCGATAAAGGCGATTTAAGTCCGTTCGTGACCATGTGGTAACGATGAGCTTCGAGACCCTCTATCTCCGTCTCGAGAAAGCAGACGCCCACGGGATTATCTCCGCGAAGGTGGAGGGCCTCCGTTCGAAGAGGGTCGACGATTCCATCGAATACCGGGGTACCGACGGGATGCTTCTCGCCGTTCTCTCCGATATCGACTCCGACGACGCGAGGGAATCGAAGTTGCGATACCAGGTCGGTGATCACACCGCCACTCGCTCACGGACGGACCAAAGCACGCGAAATACACGACGCCGTCGCCGAGTACAAAGAATCCCGGTAAAACACGACGACTGATTGCGTTCTTCCGGCCCCGCCCGGTCGTGGTCATCACCTACTTCTGACTCGGTATCATAGCGCATGAAGCTGAAGTAGCACTCCGGAGCGATTCGATGACCAGAGAGACCACCACAACCGACGCGGGCGAATCGAGCGGCACTCGTCGTGATTTCCTGCAGGCGGTTTCGTTCACGGCCGTGGGAGCGGACGCGGTGCTGGATCGGTCACTGGACTACGACGAGGAGGGCCGTCTCGACTCTCCCGACGGCGCCCGACTCGAACCGGTCGCCGACTTGCCGGAGGACGTCACCCGGCCGTGGATCGGCGACCAGTTCTGGACGAATCGGTTGCAGGACTGGCGACTCCACGACGGTCGCATCGAGTGTCGTCGGGGCGATTCGAAGCTCCCGGTTCGCACCGTCGGCGTCCTCACGCGCGAACTCGTTCGCCGGAACGCGCCGGGTCGCATCAGCGTCACTGCCGGTATCGTCGATACCGACCGTCGGTCCGACGGAACCGAATCCGGTGGGTTCTGCGGACTCCTCCTGGGGGTCAACCGGTCGCTCGACTACCGCGCCGCGGCCCTGGCACAGCAGTGTTCGGGAACGGGCGGCGGCTTCCTGTGCACGTTCGGTCGCGACGGGGTCGCTCGATTCCGTGAACACACGAGCACGACGACGCCCCTCGCGTTCGCCGAACTGCCGGCCGAACGACGAACGCCGACCGACGAGTCGACGGGGGTGACTCCCGGCCGGCGAATTCGGCTCGACGTCGACGTCGTTCCGGTAGCGGAGGAACGGTTCGACGTACGACTCGTCGCGCGCGACGCGGAGAGCGAGGACGTGCTCTCGGAGACGGTACGCCGCAACGTTCCCGAAACGGACCTGCTCGGGAGCATCGCACTCGTCTCGTCGCCGGGACAGGCCGGGACGCGCTGGTGGTTTCGCGACTTCCGAACCGGGGGCGAGAAGATCGACCGACTTCCCGACCGGACGTTCGGGCCGATCGCCGGGACGCTCTACTCGCTGAACGGGTCGGTGCTCAGGCTATCCGCGCAGTTCGTGCCGCTCGGTGCAAGCGACCCGCGAACGACGGAACTTCAGTACCGCCGCGTCGATACCGACGACGAGTGGACGACCGCTGGGACGGCCGACGTCGGTACCGGATACGCGGCGTTGTTCCGCGTCGAGGACTGGGACCCGACGCGTAGCTGGGAGTATCGCATCGTCTACCGGGACGGGAGGGGGGAACGAACGACGTACTCCGGACGGATTCGAGCAGATCCGGAACCCAGCGGCGACTGTTCTATCGCCCTTCTGGGCTGCTTCGCACCGACCGTCCGGGGGTTCCAGCGAGGCCGAAGACGGCGCGCTGCCAGCAGCGACGTCGAGCAGGTCACTCGGAAGCAGGCGAGCAAGTTCGGCCGCTACACGTCCGACAACTTCTACTTTCCGCACGACGAGTTAGTGCAGAACGTCCGGAAACAGGACCCCGATCTCCTCGTCTTCTCCGGGGACCAGTACTACCAGAACAACCCCATGACCGGGCTGGACGACGAGGATCCGACGCTGGATTACCTGTACAAGTGGTATCTCTGGATGTGGGCGTTTCGAGGATTGACGCGTAACAGGCCGACAGTGGTGCTCACCGACGACCACGACGTGTATCAGTCGAACCTCTGGGGTGCGAAGGGCAAGAGCGTGCCCTTCAACCACTACCGCCGCGGCGGATACGCCGGTACCAGCGAGTTCATCAATCTCGTCATCCGGACGCAGTGCTGTCACAACCCCGACCCGTACGATCCGACTCCGGTTCGAAGAGGGATCTCGGTCTACTACGGCGCGTTCCGTTACGGTGGCGTCGACTTCGCGATCGTGGAAGGTCGAAAGTTCAAATCGCCGCCGAAGAAGCCCGGGGACCGGCAGTTGCTCGGGAGGCGACAACGGCGATTCCTGCACGAGTGGGGAACCCGTATCGCCAGCGGACCGGCGCGAATGTGTCTCACCCAGGTGCCCTTCGCGTGTATAGAGACGACGCCGGAAGGACGGCCGAACAAGGACCTCGACTCCAACGGCTTCCCGAAGGATGGTCGGGACGACGCCGTCAGACTGTTGCGTGACGCTGGAGCGCTCGTACTGTCGGGTGACCGTCACCTCTCGACGCTGGTTCGCCACGGTATCGACACCCACACGGACGGCGTCGTCGAGTTCACCGGTCCCGCAGGCGGAACTCTCTTCCAGCGCTGGTTCGAACCGTCGCGACAGCTTCCCCACGGTACTGGCGAACCGAACACGGGACATTTCACCGACGCGTTCGGAAACAAGATTCAGGTACTGGCCGCCGCAAACCCGACGATTTCGTACGAGCGGTTCCGGCAGCGCGTCGACGGGCAAACGCGGAGTATCGGCGACCGAACGTGGAAGCGTGAGGGGTACGGACTCGTGCACGTCGACCACGAAGCCGAACGGTTCACGATCGAATGTTGGCCGTGGAACGAGGATCCGACCGCCCCGGACGCCGAACAGTTTCCCGGATGGCCCTTCCGGCTTTCGTTCGACGACGTGGCCCACGGAAAGTCAGCTCCCAGCGAGTGACATCGTCATGGAGTGTGGCCCCCCCGAATTCCCGGCGTAGTTCGAGAGGGCTGGCGGTTACCTTCGAGACGTCGGACCAAGAGTTTTGAACTCGGGGATGGTGGTAGAAACATGGGACAACCCAGTCTACACCACCACGGTGTTTCGGTAACCGACCGTGACCGCTTAGTGGAGTTCTACCGTAATGCGCTCGGATTCGACGTTATCGACCAGTACACGCTCTCCGGCGATGCGCTCGCGACGGCTATCGACGACGAAACGGCCACTGGTCATTTCGCACATCTCGCGGCCGACACGGCGCGTATCGAACTTGTCGAGTACGAAACCGACGGCGACGACGTGAGCGGCGGAGAGGTGTACGACGACGGGGCGAAACACCTCGGACTGAAAACGGACGACATCGACCAGTTCTACGCGAATCTCCCGGACGACGTCGAAACGATCAGCGAACCACAGACGACCGAAAGCGGAACGCGGATTTTCTTCCTACGAGACCCCGACGGGAACCTGATCGAAATTCTAGAAACCTAGACCGTACTTCTGTGTCGCGTAATTACGGGGAAGGTAAACGCATCACAACCGGTATTGCGCCTCCGTCGTTTGCAGCGGCACAGAGTGCCAATCCTACGCGTCCGGTCGTTTCGAATCGAGTAATCCCCTCACCGTCTCCGGGTCCTCCCAGAGGACCACGTCACCGTTCCGGGCATCGTACTCGATATACTGGTAGTCTTCCAGTTTCGGGAGATGGTTGTGATGCAGGGCCACCTCCATACGCTCGACGCGCTCGTAGGAAACGTCCTCGTCTCGCACGAGCTTCTCCGCGAGTTCTGCCCGAGTCAGTGACCCGTCGTCGGCGAGGAGCACCAGAACCTTTTGACGAACGGGATGAGTGAAGGCACCGAATCCACTCGAAAATAGCAGGGAGTCGTCGAGTCCTCCCGAAAGGACGAGTGCGAGATCGTCGACGAGACTCAGGAAGATTACTGTCAGCTCTTGTGCCATACCGACGACCATACCCGGTCAACTGTTCGTTCGTTCAATAAGGATTTCGCTGACTTTCGTCTCCACTCTCCGATAAAACGACTCGTAGTTCTGGTTAGGGCATCAGCTAGCGTCGGGTCACGAAGCTGTCGTCCACCGTAGACTTGCTGTTTCTCCCTTGAAGACGGCGGAAACGTCGAGTGGGCGAGAACGTGACGTGTCTCGGTCGTCTTCGCCGTCAGGCGTCGTAGTAGCCCCCGCCGTCTTCCTCAGTTGTCGTCTCGGTTGCCGTGCCCGTCGTCGATGTCTCGAATCCGGTCCCCAGTTCCACGTCGCCGCGCATGTCCTGGGGGGTGGTACTCGCAGTAGTACTCGGCCATCGCCTCGTCGGCAGTGAACGTCACGGAGACGGTCGCGCCCTGCTCGGTCGCAGAGTCACTTTCTACAGGCTGAGTAGGGCGAGTGCCTCGGGGTCGTTCGAGAGAGCGAAGCTCTCTCGTGATGACGAGACGCCGTCCAGATCCATCCACGTGATTTCGTACTTCTGGCCCGTCCGTAGCGAGAGCCTCGGGTTCTCCTCCCCGTGAACCGGCTCCGGTGCGAAACCGAGCCAGTGGCTCCCCTCGCCGCCGAGGAGAATCGGTATCGCGTCTCGTGTCTCGGCGGCCGTCGTTTCTTCCTCGACGGTCGTCTCCTGTCCGACTGTGACGCCGCCGATGCCCACCACAGTCCCGACGACGCCGATCGATTCGAGAAAATCCCGCCTTGATACCCGTCGAACGGGTCGTTGCGTGTCATTTCCTCTACCCCTGGTCGGGGGTACGACGCCGCCGTAGTAAGCCATGATTATTGTTCAAACACAACTTTCGGTCGACCGAATACGACCTCGTCGCCCGCAATCCGATAGAGGGGGACTGATTCCGACCGCTCCGATCGCTGCCAGAACGGGGTCCGGTACTGCTGGCCGCTTCCGTTCGGTTCCCGTCCAGTGTAGCGTCTGCCGGGAGCGTCGAAGGAGGAGAGGCTACTTTCGTCGACCGACGATTCAGTGGACTGTCCGGTCGTCCGACGCGTCGATTTCCTCGATGGCGGTGTGGTTCCCACGGACGACCTCCGGTCCATCCTCGTTCGGCGTAGCCCACTCGCAGGCGTTGCGGAGCACCTGTCGAATCTCGTCTTGGTGATAGACGGGATACGCTTCGTGGCCCGGTCGGAAGTAGAAAATCCGACCCTCGCCGCGATAGTAGCAACAACCCGACCGGAACACCTCGCCTCCTTCGAACCAGGAGGTGAAGACGAGCGAGTCAGGTTCGGGAATGTCGAAGTGCTCGCCGTACATCTCGGCGTCGGGAACTTCGATGTACTCGTCGACGCCGTCGGCAATCGGGTGAGCGGGATTCGTTACCCAGAGCCGCTCGGTCTCGGCGGCTTCACGCCACTTCAGCGCACAGCTAGTCCCCATCAGTTCACGAAATATCTTGGAGAAGTGCCCCGAGTGCATCACGACGAGCCCCATTCCGTCGAGGACGTGGGACTTCACCCGCTCGACGACCGCGTCATCGACCTCGTCGTGGGCAGCATGCCCCCACCACGTGAGGACGTCGGTCTCGTCGAGGACCTCCTCGGAGAGTCCGTGTTCGGGTTCGTGTAGCGTTGCGGTCTCGACGTCGAACCCGCCCTCGCGGAGCGCATCGGCGACGACAGCATGAATGCCGTCGGGGTATATCTCGGCGACCGTCTCGTTCTCTTGCTCGTGGACGTACTCGTTCCAGACGGTGACGCGAACGTCGTTCGACATGCTTCCTCGTTTGGCTAGACTTCGTATAAGCGTGCCTCTCTGGACAACACTCACCGGTGCTGGCTCCATCCCTATCGGGTCAGATGCGTATCGACGATGCAAGCAGGTGAATCCCGACTCGTATCTCCTCGTGCGAACGACGTTCGAAGGGTCCCTCGTCACGACGTTGGAACCGGATCGGGTACCGCTACCTCGACTGGCTCGTTCCGGACGAGCGTCGGGACGAGTTGCGCCGGGACCGGCGGGTAGTTGCTATCCACGGGATTCGCAATCGACGCCCATCTCTCGCTCGGATGAGCACTGATCCGGAACGTGAACGTTCGGAGCTGACAAAAACACGCTCCCGTTGAGTAGCGAATATTATACGTTGTAAATGCTACGAGAGGGCAAAATATTTACCCCTATCTGCGGAGAACGTCGGGGCGATCGTCGTCGCCGAAGGCCATAAACCAGTCGGCATCGTCACGGACCGGGACGTGGCGCTGGCCGTCAACGAGGAGGGCGACGTCGGGGGTAAACAGGTGCAGTCGGTCATGTCTGAGGACCCGGTGACGCTTCACGAAGACGAAGAAGCAATGGAGATCTCCCGGACCATCAGTGAGCACAACGTTCGGCGGATCCCCGTCGTCGATGACGAAGACAAACTGACGGGAATCGTGACGTTGGACGATCTCTACGCGACGATTGGGGAACAGTTAGATATCGCCGCAGACACGATCGAGCAATCACCCGAGTACAGCCCGTGAGGTCGGCGGTACGTCTCATCGAGGGCGCATTTTAACGTACCCCGATTCCGAGACCGCGGCGGTCGTCCGGAATCTCCTCGGTCGACCGACCACCGTTACTGCCGATGGATCGACCGTATATCGTCGGCAGCGTCGACTCGTTCGTCGACGAGAGGGAGACTGCGGAGCTGTTTCGCGTTCAGTCTGGCGATGACCCCACTGCGAACGGAGTGCGCCTGCGAGTCAGCGTACGCTTCTTCGATGTCTTCCTGGCTCGCGGCGGTCCGACAGCGAACGGTCGTGCCGGAAGCGTCGACGTCGAGTAGCGCGTACGCCTGGGGGAACGAGGAGAGCGGCGGAGCAACGAAGCCACGAACGCCGCTGTTCCAGAGGAGCGAAAGGAGGTGGACGTGCCCCGACAGATGCAACGGGACGTCGTGACACGAGAGGACGTCCAGGAGCGCGTCGGCGTTTCCGACCGGCGGATAGGGTGTCCACCCGTGCCCGCCGATGTGGTCGTGGAGTCCCGGCAGGTTGTGGTGCGTGACTACGATAGGGTCAGTCGCTGTCGGAAGCGTCTCCTCTAACCAATCGAGTTGCGCGTCCGATACGACGCCCCGTTCGACGTCACCGGTCCCTGGAGTCATCGCACTGTTCAGTCCGAGAACGTCGAGACCGTCGAGACGCTTGCGTATCGGAAATCCGTTCTCCGTGAACCGTCTCTCGAAGCGCTCGACGCTCACTTCCTTGACGTCGTGGTTACCGGGAACGACGACCATGGGGACGTCGTCGAGCACGGACTGCATCCAGTCGAGGTTGCGCTCCTCACCGTCCTTCGTGAGGTCGCCAGTGATGACGAGCGCGTCGACCTCTTCACGCTCGAGAGCGACCAGCGTCTCTCGAAACCGCTCTCGCGACCGGTGGTACATTTTCCACGTTCCACTCGCGTCGACTGCTATGTGGGGATCCGAGACAACCCCGAGCGTCGTCGGGGAAGTGGCCCGCGGGCGGTCGAAGCGTGCAACCGGTCTCCCGTACTCGACGAGCGACCGGAAAGTAGCTTCGTGAGTGGGACCGTCCCCGGTAAAGAGCGGTTGGTCGGAGAGCTTTTCGAGACTCATTCTCGTCTCGGGCTAGCGGTAAATAGAGAGATAAGCGTATCGTCGAGATATCGGGCCTCGTCTCCGCTCCCCCGCCCGCCGGGACTTCCAGCGACGACCGAGAACTAATATTTCAACCATAAGGTAGGGAATATAAGGGGTTACGCTCGACGTTTCCGGAGACGTATCTGCCTACACCGTCTCGTTCAACGAGACGACGTACCTCCAATCCTCGACGCTGGGCTTCGAATTCCAGAACCAGCCGACGTTCGGCGCCGCGACAGAGGGTACAGCTGGCACGAATATCACGATAACGGGCAGTGAAACCGGTACGTCCACCGAAACGTGGAATCCACTGTGGGACCAGTACGCCACCATCTCGGAGGACTACACGTTCCTCCGCGTCGGGTTGGCCGAGACGAGCGCGCCGAGTCGAGAAGCGAATCTGGAGATTCGCGTGTTCAACGACGGATTGGGATTCCGGTTCGCACTCAACGACGGTTTTGCCAGCAACAGCGGAAACGCTGTCATCACCTCCGAGAACACCCAGTTCAACTTCGCCGGTGACTACACGGCCTGGTGGATCAGAAACGAGTTCGTCAATCCCCGGTTCGAGCAGGAGTACCAGGAGACGAAGCTCAGCAGCGTCGAATCCGGCACGCGAACCATCCGACCGAACGACAACACCATCCGAAACGGTGCGCACACGCCGTTCACCGTCAAGGCCGGCGAGGACGCGTACCTGAGTATCCACGAAGCGGACCTCACGGACTACGCGACGATGTCGCTTGCTCCCCGATCTGACGACGGTGCGACGGACTTCGCGGCGGAACTCGCGCCACTCCCCGACGGAACGAAGGTGTCGACCAAAACCCCGGCAGTGACTCCCTGGCGGACGATACAGCTCGGAACGAGTCCGAGCGACCTCGTGGAATCGTCGCTGATTCCGCTCCTCAACGACGAACTGGACGAATCGGTCCTGCCGACCGTCGACGGCGAACCCGACACGAGCTGGATTACACCCAGGAAGTACGTCGGCATCTGGTGGACGATGATCGCAGGGAACGCCCACTGGGAGTACAAACCCGACGCTGAGATAGAGGCGAATGGGAACGACCCGGCGGCGTACGTTCACGGTGCCCGCACCGAGCGGATGAAGCGATACATGCAGTTCGCCAGCGAGAACGACATCGATAGCGTGCTCGTCGAGGGATGGAACCAGGGCTGGGACAGCTTCCCCGGTTCCGAGGTGACGATGGACTTCGACCAGTCGTATCCGGACTTCGACTTGGCCGAGGTTACCGACTATGGGCAGTCGCTCACACCGAGCGTCGAGATGACCGCCCACAACGAGACGGCCGGGAACCTCGTCACCTACGAGGACCAGATCCTGAACGACGACATCTTCCGGTACTATGAGAACAACGATATCCGGAGCATCAAGAACGGCTACGTCAACGACGACGGAATCGGCCACGAGGGAGACGGCGGGACGGCGACAATCAACCACCACTGTCAGATCGCGGTCAACCACCACGAACTGGTCGCACGGGAAGCGGCCGGAAACAGACAGTTGCTGGAGCGCCACGAAGCCGACAAACCCACCGGGAAACGCCGCACGTATCCAAACCTGGCGTCCACTGAAACGGTCAAAGCACAGGAGTACGACGGCTTCGGTGCGCTCGGCTCGGACGTCGGTCGAGACCACCACGTCACGCTGCCGTTCACCCGGATGCTGGCCGGCCCGGCGAGTTACCAGCCGGGGATCTTCGATATAACCTTCAACGACGACACCGGCGGGCAGATTCAGACGACCAGGGCGAAACAGCTCGCGATGTATCCGAACTACAACGCCGGACTGCAGATGGCCGCCGACCGCATCGAGGCCTACATCAATCCGGAACTGTCGGTCGGTGAACTCCTGCAGGCGGCTAGCGGAGACCTCGACGGGTTCGTCACGGGCGACGAGTGGCGCAACGCGTTCGGGACCAACTACGTCGCGGTCGACCCGGGTCGGGTGCCGTCTGGTTCTTCGGTCTCGTGGATGGTCACGGACGTGCCGTCCGACGGGACGTACGACCTACACCTTCGGTACGCCAGCGCGCCCGAAGAGAACTCGCCCCGAGTGGTCGAAGCCGGCGAGACGCGAGCAACCCTCCGGGTGAACGATTCGACCGAGACGATCAACCCGTCGTTCACGGAGTACTGGGACGACTGGCAGGTGTTCACGACGCAGGTCGAACTCACCGAGGGCGAGAACGCTATCGCCATTGAACTGCACTACGACGACTCCGGGGAGACGTTCACCGGCGACGTCGGCGGGTTCAACCTCAACACGGTAGCCGTCACGGAGAGCGGCGTTGAATCGCCGATTCCGGACAGCTATGCGGGATATACTCCGGGGAACGAGAACTTCGAGACGGAGACCGAGTTCGAGTTCCTCGAGAAAGTACCCGCAGGCGGCTGGGACGACACGGTCGTCGTCGATGCCGAAATAGGGGAGTACATCGTTACCGCTCGACGGAAGGCCGACGAGTGGTACGTCGGTGCGATGACCAACGGGGACGGTCGCGCCGTCGACGTTCCGCTGGACTTCCTCAACCTCGGGAAGAACGGCGGGGCAGAGGGCCCGAAGCACGTCGCCGAGATTTACTCCGACGGAAGCGACGCCCGCTACGACGAGAACCCCACTGACGTGTGGGCCGACGAGCAGATCGTCGACCCGAACTCGACCGTCCTCGCCTCGATGGCCGCCAGCGGCGGACAAGCGATCCGACTGCGGCCCGTGAACGCGACGGACATGAAGGAGCTTCCCGACTACGAACCGCCCGAGCAGGAATACGTCTCCTTCGAAGCGCCGGAGGTCGGAGTCTCCGGGCAGTCGATCAGCGTCGGAATCTCGGGGACGAACTCCGGGTCGGTCATCGGCGGGGAGGAGCTGAGCGTCTTCATCGACGGCGAGGAAGTCGAGGCCTCGTTCGTCCGGCTGGCCCCCGGCGAGAGCGAGAGCACCATGCAGTTCGAGCTACCCTATCTCTCGTCCGGCGATCACGAGATTCGAATCGGGCGGTCGCTGGACGAGGCGCTCCCGGCGCAGACGATCCGAATCCTACCGGCGATGCCGCTCTCCTCCGCCTGGCTGTTCCACAGGGGCGACGACGCGGCCTGGGCGGCCCCCGACTACGACGACGGCGACTGGGAGCGTGTCGAACTCCCTGCGAGCTGGGAAGACCACTCGGGGTACACCGAGGATCAGGTCTTCGGGTGGTACCGAAAAACGATCACCATCCCCGAGTCCTGGGAGGACTACGGAGAGGACCTGATACTACCGGTGGGCAAGATCGACGACGTCGACCAGACGTTCTTCAACGGGAACGCGATCGGCCAGAGCGGAGCTTTCCCTGAGGACGGTTTCAGTACGGCGTGGCAGGTGACGAGAGAGTACTCGGTGCCGGCCGAGAACGTCAACTTCGGTGGTGAAAACGTCATCGCGATCAGGGTCTACGACGCGTTCGGAGGCGGCGGTATCTACGCGGGGCCGCTGGGCCCCGTCCGGCCTAATTACGACAGTTCCTGAACCGGACTGATCGTCGCTTTTCGACGCTATCGACCGAGACGCTTTGCCGAACTCGGGGACTCCGCGATCAAACCTCCTCAAGGGTTCCCGGATCGAGCGGGGTCGCGGCGTCCCGGTACCGAGCGAAGGTCTCGTCGGCCCACTGTTTTACGGCCGGGTCATCGGTATCGACCGACGCCTGGAGGACGCCGTTCTCGTCGCGCAGCAGGAGGTGGACGACGTCGTCGGCGATGGTCACCGCGAGCGGAATCTCCTCCTCGCAGATCCGTACGTCCGCGCCGTCGGTCTCGAGCAGCGAGGCGAGTCGACGACGGAGTCTGGAGTCCTCGGCGAGTGCGTCGAGGACGTTCCGGGAGAAGACGCCCTGGAAGGTCTGCTCGCCGGTGGTCGTTCGCTCTTCGACGACGGTGAGACTCTGCACGTTAAACGCGTGGGAGAACACGCGGACGTCGTCGGCGTCGCGGATGAGATCGAGGACGCGTTGTACCGGAGCGTTCGGCCGCGTCTGGCTCGGCACCGTGATGGTCGCGGCCGCGAGATTCCGGAGGTCGAAATCCAGCGCGTCGGCCGGCAGGTACTCCACGACATCCCGAAGTTTCGCCTCGACTTCGAAGATGTCGAGCATCTCCGCGAACCCGTCCGCGACGAGCGTGCCCGTCGGCGTCGCGACGTATTCGCCGTCGTCCCGTTCGATCCAGGAACGCTCCTCGAAGTCGTGGAGGATGCGACCGATCGTCGCTTGCGAGGCGTCGGTAGCGTCTGCGAGTTCGCGACGCGTCCGTGCGCCCTCTGAGAGGACCGTAAGTACCGTGACCCGATTGGTCGAGAGTGCGAGAAACTCGATGTCCGCCAGTTCCTCTTCCATGTTGGTTCTGGTCGCCGACGAGGGAAACCGTTTTCGCACGTTAAAAATATTTCACGGTGCGCAACCCACGAGCGGCAGGGCGTATTTTACCGGCGGCAGCGTTTTTCTTACTGCGAAAATTTTCCTGAACGGAATTATAAGGCCGACCGTCCTATTCGGAAGTAAGATGACCCCAACTACCGATACGACGGCCCGACCCGGCTGTCGAGAAACCGTCGAGGTGATTCCGTAAGATGATCGGGCGTCGCACACTCGCGTTCTTCGCGGCGACGAGTATCCTCTTCGGCGGTACGTTCGTCGCGACGAAGGCCGGTCTCGACTACCTCCCGCCGCTCCTGTTCGTCGCACTACGGTACGACATCGCGACAGTTGCGGTCGCTCTCTACGCGGTCTACGCGATTCCGCGGAAGCAACTCCTACCGCGGACCGCCGGCGACGTCGCGAGTATCCTCGCGACCGGTGTCTTCGCGATCGGCCTGACGAACGCGTTGCTGTTCGTCGGCCAGCAGTACACGACCAGCGCGGTGGGTGCGATCATGTTCAGTCTCAACCCGATACTGACGCCGGTGTTCGCCGCGGTCCTCCTCGCGGACGAACGGCTCTCGGCGCGGGAGGCGGCCGGGATGGTGCTCGCTCTCGCCGGCGTCGTTCTCGTCGTGAATCCCGACCCGGGAAACCTGACTGGCGGCATCGTCGGGAAGTCGATCCTGTTCGCCGGGGCGGCGAGCGGGGCGCTCGGGAGCGTCCTCATTCGGCGAGCCGACAGCACCGTCTCGAGCACCGTCCGGACTGCCTGGGCCCTCCCCATCGCTGCCGCTCTCACGCACGGTCTGAGCTGGTGGCGTGGCGAGTCGGCCGCGTCGGTGGTCTGGACGTCGGAAGCCCTGTTCGCCCTCGCGTACGTCGGACTCTTCGCCGGCGCGATCGCGTACGTCGCCTACTTCGGTCTCATCGACGAAGCGGGCGCGATCCGCGCTAACCTCGCCTTTTACGTCGTCCCGGTCGTCGCCAGTCTCGGTGGCTGGGCGCTCCTCGGAGAGGTGATTTCGGGACTCGCCGTCGCGGGCTTCCTGACGATCCTCCTCGGGTTCGTCGTGCTCGGGAGCGACTCCATCGACGTCCGCGTTGTCTTCCCGGCTTTCACGGTCGAGAGTGGGGACGATGCCTCGGCGTCGATGCCAGAGCGCTCGAGAAACCCCGAACAGACCTGAGGACGAGGCACTGTAGCGTCGAAGCCGGTCACGATACTCGTCTGGTGCGAGCGCCAGCGAACGTGCTGACGCCATTCGGGCGGCGGATTCCCTCCTTGTAAGAAGATGGGCCGTCACGTTCCGAGGGTAGCCGTGAAGTCACCGTGGACGGCGAGACCGCTCTTGATCGCGTCGTACTGGTGATAGAGGGCGATACCCTGTTTCACCGACGATTCGTCCTTGATACCGAGCGCCGACGCAACTTTGAGAAGTGGCGTGATCGCGATCGACAGGAACAACTGCCGACGTGACGACGGAAGGATATAATCGCGATGGTTATCGAAATCGACGTTCGTGAACCCCAGGTCCGTGAGGTGGGCTCGAAAGTCCGCGACGTGAGAGAAGTTGGGAACGGCCCAACCATCGGCCAGCGTACGCATCGTTTTCTCTTCGTTAGCCGTTAAATCGTACTGGTTGACGAACCCGTCCGAGAGGAGGATTTTTCCACCGGGTTTCAAGACGCGTCGGGCCTCCCGCAGAAAATCCTTCTTGCGTTTCGTGTGACAGACGGTCTCGATTCCGGACAGCGCGTCGAACGTACTGTCAGGATACGGGATGTCGAGAAAGTTAGCGACCTCGAAATCGGTGTTCGATGCAACTCCCCGGCGGCGAGCGTTCGCTTTTGCCTCGTCTACGTGGCGTCGATCGATATCGATGCCGTGGACGTCTGCTCCGACGTGTTCGGCGATCCAGATTGGAAGACCACCACGGCCTGTTCCGACGTCCAGGACCGTATCTGTTCTTTCGACCCCCAACTTCTCCGCGTAAATCCGATTCGAATTTACCATCGCTTCCTCGTGGGTAGTGTGGTTCTCGTCGTAGAATCCGTAGTGGAGGTTGAAATCGCTCCAAAACGCTTTGTACTCCCACGCCGTATCGTTGTAGAATTCCACGATTTCCTCGGTGGTAAAGTCCTTCTGCTTCATGAATTTGCTTTGAGTCATGTTTTGACGGTGTTGTAGCCCGAATCGAGGAGCACATCCTGGGAGGAATGAACCCGAGTCGAGCGATGGGTGTCGTCGGATGCGCGGATAGTACCTGTTCCCGGCCTCATCTGTTACCCTTGGAACTATCTTTCGCAGTTCTGTGTTTAGATGGGTGGATTATTCAAAAAACTGCCGCGCCAAGCAGGCTCTTTATGTCGAAGCTCACCGGTAGACTGTGCTATCTCGTTCGAGATCGGCCGGCTCTGGTCGTGACTGTGACCGTCGATTCCGGCCGAATCTCGTGCGAACGTTCGGAGAAGCATCGCGGACATCGCCGCCCCCGTCCTCTCTCTTGACTTCAATCGCCTCGTATGAGAGTGAGTAGTCTTAGAGCGGTGCGAGAACGAAGTGAACCCCACATGGCCCAGAGTCCGAATCTTTGGTCGGACGAGTACGAGCAGTTTGGAATCCCGGAGACCCTTGAACCGTATCCGGATGAACCAGTTCACCGGTTTCTCTACGAGGCCGCGGACGAACATCCGGAACAGGGCGTCGTACAGTTCGGACGCAAGTTCACCTATCCGGAAATCGTCGAGGAGGTCGAACGGTTAGCAACCGCACTGCGAGAGAGGGGCGTCACGAAGGGGAGCCGCGTGGCAACGATTCTCCCCACGTCGACGCAGTTTATCGTCGCCACGAACGCGATCTCACGAGTCGGCGGCGTACACATCCCGAACGACTTTCTCGACGCGAAGGAGGACCTCGTCTACCGGCTAGAAGAGGGTCGTCCGGAGGTCCTGATCGGACACGACGAGCATCACGAACTGATCCGTTCCCTTTCGGAAGAGCTCGGAATCGAGGACGTCATCTTGACCTCGATAGACGACTACTCGGCGGACCCGCCTGCGAACCACGAGGAACTCGACGGCGTCGACTGGTGGACCGACGTCGTCGCCGACGCGGAACCACGTCCGCCAGACGTCACGTTCGACGTCGAGCAGGACGTTCACACGCTCTTGTTCACCGGCGGAACGACGGGCCTCCCGAAAGGATGTCTTCTCACGCATCGGAACCTCGTCGCCAACGCCCTCCAGGGGGTCGCCGCTCAGTCCAGGATATCCGAGCTAATGCGTGGCAGCGAGGCGGCCGTGATGGCGTTGCCGATGTACCACGCGTATGGGTACTCGGTCGCGAACTCCTTGCTCGAACTGGCACTGGACGTCCTCGTCGTCCCCGACGCCCGCGATACAGAGGTGATGAGCCAGCTCATCGAGGACCACTCCCCAGTTATCATGCTCGGCGTGCCGACGCAGTTCATGGAGATCGTCGACGAAGAGCTCGAAAACGACGTCATCGGAATTTCCGGTTCTGCACCGTTGGCTAACGAGACGAAAGAGCAGTTCCAAGACGAGAGTCGGGGGGTCTCTCAGGGGTACGGCCTATCGGAGATGTCGCCGATAACCCATTTCAACGTCCGAGGTCTACAGGAGTCGCTCACGGGGTCGAGTGACGAAACGGCCGGATACGATCAGCCGACCATCGGCGTTCCGGTGCCCGACACGGAGGTCAAGCTTGTCGACGTCGACTCGGAGGCGGAAATCCCGCTCGAACGAGCCGCAGCGGAGGAGCTCGAAGGCGAAATGCTGGTCCGTGGCCCACAGCGGATGAAAGGCTATCTCGACGACGGCAAGCAACCGTTCGACGAGGAGGGATTCGTCTCGACTGGAGACGTTGCGAAGGTTGATTCTAACGGTCAGTTCTACATCGTCGACCGCGTCAAGAACATGATCAACGTGTCGGGACTGAAAGTGTACTCGGAGGAGGTCGACGAGATCATGTTCGGCCTCGACGGCGTCAAACGTGCCGCCACCATCGGGATACCGGACCCGGAACGGCCGGGCAGCGAACGCGTCAAAATATACGTTGAACCCGACCCGGCGTACGATGGAGAGCTTTCGACGCAGGACGTCGTGGACTATCTCGAGGGCAAGGTACCGAGACAGGCGATGCCGTGGGAGATCGATTTCATCAAGGAGATACCGCTGACGGACGTCGGCAAGACGGACAAGTTCGCCCTTCGAGAACACGAGTCTGAAGATCGGTGAGCGGAGGGCTGATAGCGACCTCGGCTGTTTCACCGTATCGACGCCCTCCTCCGAAGGGCGACGAGTCCCACGTCGGATATCGTAGTCTGCTCCTGGGAGCGATAACTCGGAGATACTGTTGTCCAATATTCCCGGCACCGTTCACGTCAACGTTCGCTACCGTACTCTATTCGTCACAGACGTACGATCTACGTTCGATACGGTTTGCCTTCTGCTCTCGACTACAGCACGATCACGATTGGACGTGTTGCGTGACGCGGAGAAAACGGCGCTGGCGAGGACGAGACGAACGGTTACCCGTCCTTTTGCCGTCGCGGCGATGTCTCGCCGTTCTATCGGGGCGTCAGTTGAGCTCGCCCTCTTCTTTCAGCCCCGCCATGACGTCATCGACCAATGCGTCGGGGTCATCGTACGGGAAGTCCTGTCTGCCGCTCGCCCGGGCGTTTAGCTCCATGGCGGTGAAGCTAGTATCGCCAGATTCGAACTTCGTCGACGGCCCGTTCGGGAGCGCCGGAACGAGGTCCATCGGGTTACTGACGGGGTAATCCGCTCCCTCGAACGCTTCACGGAGTTGTCGTCTGAGATCGTCTCTATCGACCATTGCGTCCATGCGTAGTTCCCCGTACCAGGTAGCACTGATGCCTCCGATGAGAGGGAAATCAAGTGCCATCGTCGTCCGACCGGTTTCACCGATACTCCCTCGGAGCGTTCGCGGGCGGAACAGAATCTCGCTGCGAACGGCGGGGCATCTTCTCGGCGACGCTCTTCTACGGTGGCGGTGCCCGCGACTATGACGCTAACGCGACAGTCGCCGGCGACTGCCTCCGCGATTCGAGTCCGATGGTCGTCCGCGAGACGGGGCGAGGAGGAAGAGACGTCAGCTGTAGCGGGCGAACGTTCGTCAGGTCGTTGAGACGGCGTTTGGTCACGTCTACCGGCACGACGATTCACCGTCGGAATCAGTTCCGGATACGATACTCCACATCAAGTCCCGCGCATACGAGGGGAAATCGGCTTTTCGTCACGTACTAACGTTGAACACAGCGTACTCCCGATGAACTATACTACACCCGTCGTAGTGAAGGCGTACAGGACACCGCAGGGCAAGGAGGACGGCGTCTTCGCGGACGTTCGATCCGAGGACCTGTCGGTCCCGCTCGTCGACGAGATACTGGCCGAGACCGCTCTTTCGGGGGAACAGATAGACGATCTGATGTGGGGATGTGCACAGCAGCGCGACGAGCAGGGGAACAATCTCGCAAGAGTCATCGCGTTGCTCTCGGAACTGGGCGAGTCCGTTCCAGCAACGACGCTCAACCGCTGGTGTGCCTCCTCCGCACAAGCCCTCATCAGCGCCGCGGATGCCATCCGTGCGGGGCAGCGTGACGCAATCATCGCCGGCGGCGTCGAGAACATGAGTCGGGTGGAGATGGGAGCGAACATCCAAAATTTGCATCCGGAGTTGCTTGCGCACTACAACCCTTCGGACCTCCAGATGGGGATGACCGCCGAGAACGTCGCCGAGGAGTTCGACATCGGCCGGGAGACGCAGGACGAGTACGCCGCCCGCTCTCAACAGCGCGCAGTCGCGGCGACCGAGGAGGGACGCTTCGACGACGAAATCGTTCCCATCGAAACCGACGAGGGGGCCGTCGAAACGGACGAGGGGCTCCGCCCCGACACGACGGCCGAGAAGCTCGGCGAACTCCCGACCGTGTTCAAGGCGGACGGCACTGTCACTCCCGGCAACGCCTCGCAGGTCTCCGACGGGGCGGCGGCGCTACTCGTCACGAGTGCCGAGTTCGCGGACGAACACGGGTTGGAAGTGCTCGCCGAGGTCGGCAACAACAGCGTCGCCGGGGTCGATCCGACGATGATGGGAATCGGACCGATTCCCGCAGTCGAGGAGCTACTGGAGCGGTCGAATCGAGAGATCGACGACTACGACCTCGTCGAACTGAATGAGGCGTTCGCCAGCCAGACCGTCCACTGCAAGCGGGTTCTCGGAATTCCCGACGAACGATTCAACGTCAACGGCGGCGCTATCGCCATCGGACACCCGCTCGGGGCGAGCGGTGCGCGGCTCCCCGTGACGCTAGTTCACGAACTGCGGAAACGCGGGGCTAAACGCGGCTTAGCGACGGAGTGTGTCGGGTTTGGTCAGGGAGTGGCGATCGATTTCACGCTCCCAGAGAGATAGTTCATGTTCGAAAACATTCCCTTCGAGCGCGAGACGAAAGCGGTGTTTCAGGAGCGAGTGACGGAGGGTATCAACACTACCGCGATCAAAGTGGGCGTGGCGGTTGGCGTTCTCGTGAGTATGACCAGTCTACTGGTGCCCCTGTTCACGCAGCTGTACGGTGGACTGGTCGGCGGACTCGTAGCTGCGTACATCGTCGGTGGGACCGTCCGCGGTCCGATTCATGGTCTCCTCAGCGGCATAGGAGCTGGTCTGTCGCTGGGCGGGTTTGCGATGGTTCAGGGCGTGCTGCTCGGTATGTATCTCGAACCGCCAACGATGATCGGTGAGTTCACTGGGCCGATCGCCCCAACGTTCACGTTCGTCACGTTCGGTCCCCTGTTATTCGTGTTCGCGATAACGCTCTTCGTGGCTGTCGACGGAATCATCGGAGGCGTCCTCGGAGGAGTTCTGAGAATGCTCCGAAACGTAGCCGAATGAAAGACGATGCCTATCGACGGAATCGTTCGACTGACCATCCAAGCTAATATCGAAGACAAAGATGTCTCAAAAACGAACCGACGACGCGGCAGAGATCGTCCAACAGTACATCGACGAACGCCACAGCTACCTATCGTGGTTGGGCGCACGAGTGGAGAAAATAGAGCACGGAGAAGTCGTAGTGACCATCCCGTTCGACGAACGACTGACGAACAAGCCACCGAAAGGGGCGGACAGCGACCCTGAGCTGGGACCACAGATACACGGCGGGGTCGCTGCGACGCTGATCGATACGGCGGGCGGCATCGCACTCCGACCGTTTCTCGACGACCCGTTCAGCGGCAAGATAGCGACGGTGAACCTCAACGTTAACTACCTCCGTCCAGCAACCGACGACCTGACCGCAACCGCCGAAGTGATCCGTGCGGGGAGCACCATCGGCGTCTCGACGATCACCGTCGAGAGTGAGCAACCCGGCGGTGATACCCAACCCGTCGCCATCGGCCACGGCGCCTATCGGATGTTTCGGTCTGCCGGCGAGTAGTCTCCGTGCAGTATCGGGGAACGCTGCTTTCGCGCCACGAGCCCACGCGGGAGAACGGACGAAGTGTACTACGGGCTGATTTGTGTGAAAATCTTCGACTCGATTTTCCGGAGGTGTTCGCCGACGGTTCCGCCGGTCAGGTCGAGTTCTCGGGCGATGTCTTCGTGTGTCGCCTGCCGGGGAACGTCGTAGTATCCCACTTCGACGGCTTTGACAAGCGTGTCCTGCTGTCGGGAGGTGAGCTGCGCGAAAAACCGGTCTGCAGTCGGTACGTACTCTCCCGTCTGTTCGAGTTTGATTCTGACGTTTTTCGGCACCGCAGGAATAGCCTCGCGAATGGTGTTTTGCTTCCCGATGAGCCTGACGCTCAGTCCGCCGAGTTTCGTATACACCAACGGCGTGTCGAGTACGAGTTCGTACTCCTGCAGTACCTTCAACAGCTGATAGACCGTCTCGTTCGGGTCGAAGTGGATATAGGCCAACACCTCATCTCCGGTGCAGGTCGTGTTGTGCGTTATCACGTCGGACGAATCATCGAGGATCTCCTCCACACGCGTCGCGTCACCGGAAAGCTGGTACAGGGTGACTATCGTGTCGTCGCTCAGCAGGTTGATGTTGTGGAGGAGCTTCACGCTTACGTCCGTTTCGTTGGCCAACTGTTGTTCCGTCGGGTGTAGGCCTCCCTCGTCCGGGATGAGTACACACTCGACGTATCTCATACTCCAGGTGATTGTGGAAATCCTTATATAGATTTTGGCTAAAAGATGAAACATTCTCGTTCGGGGTGAACGCAAGCGTGGAGGAAGCGAGGTGTCCTTGGACGCGCTCATCCGCTTCCCGTAGCGCCTGCGTTCGTTCGTCAGACAGACGTAGAAGGGGACGTGAGTGAAGGCCGGACCGGCCTCACGGTTCGTCTGCTGTTTTCGTATACGGATCGCTATTAAGGAGTCTTGCATAAGAGGAGGAAAGTATACGCGGTTCCTCCATCGACTATCTGTGTGAAACAATGGCGAACAAAGACTCCACAACTGACTCGCTGATCTTCCCGAGCCAAGCGTGGTTCTCGACGTACGAAGATCGAATCAACGAGGACGATGAGTACGAGGAGATAAGCGAGGGCTGGGGCGTCGGATTCAATGGCGATTTCATCTTCGAACTGACGGAAATGCCCGTCGACGAGATGGATATCGACGCGATGCCCACGTACCTCCAGGAGGAGATCACTACCTACCTACGGGAGACGGACGATAGAGGGTACGTCGGACTCGCGTATCTCGGTCTGGAAGACGGAGAATGCACCGGAACGCGACTCGTCGAGAGCGAGGACGAGGTCGATAACGGATTCCATCTAACGGCGACGACCGAGAAGTGGAAGTCCCTCCTGAAGCAGGAACAGGGAATCATCGACGGGCTAATGAGCGGCGATTTCGAACTCGACGGCGACATGCAGAAAGTCCTTCAGTACTCCGACGCCGCGGTTCGACTGACGGATCTGGCGGGCTCGCTCGACGACGAGTTCGCAGACGAGAAGTTCAGACGGGGGTGAACCGCTTTTCCCATCGCTACTGTCTTTGCGTCGGTAGTGTGTACGAACCGCTAGTGTAGCCGAGTAGCGTCAGTCGTAACGCTCGACTGGTCGCGCGCCCACCCATTGTCGCATCCCGAACCGCAGCCCCAGTGACGGAAATGATTCATAAATAACGCTTCAGTATAACATTTATTTTATAATTTGAATTGATTCTACGTATGATATTCTACATTGGTATAAAGACCCTTGGATAAGGGACCAAAGACTGAGTACTAACAATGATAAAGAAACCTCCCAGGGTCATGGCACAACACACCATGATTCAGCCAGTACCCCGAGCAAGCGGACACACCAGGACACCACACAATGTACAATAGGAAACTATTCGCAAAGAGCATGGGAGCATCGTTTGCAATACTCGCAATCGTCGCGATGGTGATTATCTCGTCGGGTACCGCGTACGCACTACCGGTTGCCGGCGTCGGCGGATTCACTATCAAAGCCGACAAGATCACCGCATCGGATCAGATGCTCTACCCGGGAGTCGAAGACACGAGCGAACAGAAAGCCTACCCGGTGGCGGTCGTCGAACAGAAGAACACCAGAATCGTGAACATGGTGTTGATCAAACAACTGCCGGTCGACGAGGTGCCGATGTTGAACGGGAACGCACGCATCGTTATCTCCTCGAAGAAGGATAAAGTGAGAATAGACGAACAGATACTGAAAGCCAGTAACATTCAAGCGGAGAACGCGACGTTCGGTGGACAGCTAATCGACGACCATCCGAAAGGCTACGAGGACTCGTTCGGCATCAGAAACGGAAAGGAAGTCCAAGCGCAGGGAAAGATGGTTAACATCTCGGGGTCCAAACCGGCGGTCGTTCTCAAGGACGCCGAAATACAGGCCCACTACCTCGCCACGTCCCAAATTTCGCTGCCTGGTCTGCAAATCGACGTCCAGTACGACCCCGACGGTGACGGCAACTACGAACACAAAGCGACCGGAAAGGACGTCGAAGGGGACGACAACAGCAGTAACAGCTCCAGTTCGGGAAACGACAGTTGAAGTGTACGATTAGAAACGCAACCGAGAACTACGATTCAAACACCGAACGACTATGACTCCACAATCCGTCGAAACACGACTACGAACGATACGCAACTCCGTCAGTCGTCCGCGGCTTCCGTTCAAGGAGTACCGCTCGCGCCGACCGTTCCTCGGCGGAGTCCTATTGTGCGTCGCTGGACTCCTCATCGGCTGGGTGCCGCTACAGTTCGCCACTGAGCTCATCTTCGTCGGCGGTTCCTACACCTTCATCGGGCTGTTTTTCGCCGCGGGTGTGTTCCTCAGCGGCGTGTTCACGTTCATGCGCCCGGAGTTTTCGACCCAGCTCGGTATCGTCGGCGTGGCATTCTCGATTCTCTCGCTCTTCGGAGCCTTAGGAGGTCTACTCGTCGGCATGATCATCGGGATAATAGGTAGCAGCCTCTGTATCTCGTGGACTCCGAAGGAGGTCACCGAGGACGAACCGAACACCTCAGACGAATCGACCGAGTGATGAGACAGATACTACGTCGGCTCGGATCTGGCTTGACGAGTGCTCTCCCTGAATCGATCAAAAACGGCCGCTTCGTTCCACGTCGGGACAATGAGCGAACGTTTTGGGACGGCGTCACTGTCGGGACCGAGTCGACCAGCGAATCGGGGCGGACAGCGACGCAGGTCCGCTGTCTCGCGATAGTCGTGCTCCTCGCCGTGAGCACCACGATAGCAACGGTGCCAGCGACACAGGCCCAGGAGAGCGGCGGAGGCGGAGGCGACGACGCTATCACCGTCGAAATCGGCGCAATCGCCCTCCAGTCGGACGGGCGTATCTGTGCGGAGAAGCTGGACGACGGTCGAAACAAGCTCACAATTCAGAATGCGACGCTCAAGGAGTTCACCCTCTACTTCCCCGGAAGAGAGCGAGTACACACGGAGCGGGCACGAGTCGACGGACCCGTCGTACTGTACACAACCGGTGAAAACAGGGAGGTCAACCTACTGAGCGCCGCTAACCAGTGCGTCTCCACCGACCAGCTGAACCCCGGGGTGGTCAACGCTACTCAAGTGAGCAGTTCGTTATTCGCGACGAACTCCTTCGCGTTCGACTCGCTGAATGCCTCGACCACCGTCCCCGAACCGCACGGGTTCGAGTTCGGGGTAACGCCGGAGAACAACTCGACTGCGGAGTCGAATCACACCGTCACGAACGGGACAAACGACGCCCCGGGAGCGACGAATCCGGACTCCATCGACCGACCGCAGAAAGACGCCGAAGACGCCACGAACCGAACGACTGCCCCGGTCGACGATGCGGTGAATCGCACGAAAAACGAAACGACGGCCACCACTCCCGCCGATGCTGGACAGAACGCTACGGAACAAGTACCAGAGAGCGCAGACGACGCCGTGAAACGGGCAAATGGCACCGTCGACCGAACGACAGACCGAGCCACCGACACCGTCGACCGGGTGACGACCCGGACCGACGACGCAACGAATCGTACTAGCGACGGCGTCGACGACACCGTCGAAACGGTCGAAAACACGACGGAGCAGGTGAACGAATCAACAGGAGATGCAACGGACCGGGTAGCAAACGAATCGGACGACGTTACCGACACGGTCGAAGAGACGAAGGGCCGAGCGACGAACCAGACCGACGAGACGACCGAACAGGTAGCCAACCGAACCAACGAGACGGTTGACCGCGTGAAAAATGAAGCTGAAGAATCTGCCGACTCGACCGAGAAGACCGTAGAGCAGGTGACGAACCGGACTGACGACGCAACGAACCGTACCGGCGACGGCGTTGACGACACCGTCGAAACGGTCGAAAATACGACGGAACAGGTGAACGAATCAACGGGAGACGCGACGGAAACGGTAGGGAGCCAGACCGACGACGCGACGAATTGGACAAAGGATACCACCGAGACGGTCGAACGCACGACGAAGCAGACGAAAGAGTCGGTCGAAAGTACGGCACAACAAACGAAGAACGGAACCGACGGCGCCAACGAGACGATCGACGATGCGAAACGGACTACGAGTAGTTCCGTCACAACGGCGACGGAGACCGTCGAGACTACAACCGCGACGGAGACGAACGAAGAGACGCAGTCGGGAGAAAGCGATACCGTCTCGACGACATCGCCGACCGATTCCAGTGACAGCGCCTCTTCGGATGGGACGGTCACCGATGGTGGCACAAACGAGACCAACGTGCAGAAGTCGACCGAAACGACGTCGACCTCGACGACCACTGCGTCGACGTCGTCGAGTACCACTCCCGAGACGGAAAGGGCGACCGACGGTACGACGGCCTCGAACACGTCGCTAGCCCAGACGTCGTCAACCCCCGATACGACCATTCCCACGACCAAGCGCGAGACTCGTTCGTCGAAGTCGGCAGGGACGAACGCCACGAGCACCGGCACCGATTCCGGTGGAACGAACGAAGGGGAGAACACCACGTCGGGGGTGTCGCTGTGAAGTTCGATACCCCCTCCCTCGCCGATTTCGACCTCAGCCTCGGCGTCGACGAAGGTGAGGCGATCGTCGCGGGCGGGCTCGCCGGCGCGGTGCAAGCGGGACTAGTCGTCCAGCTTTGGGACACGTCCTCGATCCACAGAATCGGAGCACTCGTCGGTGCCGACTCGCTCAACGGCGGGTGGCTCGTGCTGCTTGCGCTCGGCGTGCTCTTCGCCGTTCCGTTCGGCGTGTTCGTCTCGGGATCGATAAACACCTTCGTCAACCGCGTGATTATGCTGTCGAGCCAGCGTCCGATGCTCCAGAAGGTGCTCGTCCCGCTACTCAACCGGTCGGCGCTCGCGGTCACGACGAACGCGCTTGGGAACGTCTACGGACTCGGCGTCGGTATCGTCTTCCACTTGGTCCTCATGCCGCTGTGGTTGAGCGTCTTCATGGGGGTTCAAACGCCCGTTCCGTACCTCACCGTTACGGGTCTCGTCGGCGTCCTCGGATGGACCCTCTACGGCGGCGTGCTCGGACTGGTCTACGGCCTCGTCATGGAGGCCTGACCCGCGCCGAACGGAATCGTCCGTTCTCGACGACCGGAACGCCGCCCAACGACACTGCCACACGAACGGGGGCGTTCACAATCAACGCGACTCGAAGTCGTCCGTACTGTTTTCGAGCAATCGCTGATGCCTGAACGGTGACGCCCAGCTTGCCGCAGGGAACTCCGTGGAGTGGTTGCCCCCGTTCCACGTTCGACATCGGGGACTGCGTCCGTTTGGACCGACAGACTCGGGAAATAAAAAAGGGCCCTGTATGAGAGGCGAAACGGTAATCGACGCTGCGGAACCATGTCGAACCGGTGTAAGAGTCAATGTCTCACAGACTACCGAGCGTGAGAGACGGACGGCGAGAGGCGTCGAGCGAATCGTACGTAGACCTCGTCAGCTGGCGGAGAAGGAGGACGGTCGGTCGGATATCCGTCGCAGAATCAGAACGGCGCGACGGTACGCGAGCGCGGTTTCGATCGGCGTGGGGCATAGAATGAATAGCTGATACGTCCAATGATACAACGGAAGTACTACGATGTCGACCGCATCGACGTGAGCGACCCCGTCCGAGAGCGACATCGGAACGCCGCAGCGGACGTCGTGAGCGAGGAGGAGTACGGCCTGCTGATCGGCGGAGATCGCTGCTCGTCCGCGAGCGGCGAGACGATGGCGGCGGTCGACGCGACGACCGGGGAGACGCTGGCGACGTTTCAGAACGGAACCCCCGAAGACGTCGAGCGCGCCGTTACGGCTGCACGAGAAGCGTTCGACGGACAGTGGGGAAACAAATCACCGCAGCAACGTGCGGCGCTCCTGAACGAGGTGGCCGACGAACTCGAAGAACGGAAGACCGAACTTGCACGGCTCGACAGCCTCGAAGTGGGGAAGGCCAACCAGCATTCGCTGTTCGTCGACACGACGATTATGATCGAGCAGTTCCGCCACTTCGCCGCCCTCGCCCGGACGACCGACGAAGGTCGTCTGCCGCCGATGGGTGACGACAAGGTCGGGTACACGCTCAAAGAACCCTACGGCGTCGTCGGCCAGATCAGCGCGTGGAACTTCCCCGCGATGTTCGTCGCCTGGAAGGTAGCTCCCGCGCTCGCGGCGGGGAACACCGTCGTCTACAAACCGTCTTCGCGCGCCGTCCTCTCCACGCTCGAGGCGGCGCAAATCATCGATTCGGTGCTCCCACCAGGGACGATCAACGTCGTCACCGGACCCGGTGGCGACGTGGGCGACGCCATCGCCAGCCACGACGCCGTCCGAAAGGTAGCGCTCACCGGCTCGACTGGCGCCGGACGACACGTCATGGAAAACGCAGCGCAGACGATCAAACCGGTCGCGCTCGAACTCGGCGGGAAGAGTCCGAACGTCGTGTTCCCGGACGCCGACGTCGAGAAGGCGGTCGAAGGGACGCTCATCGGTATCTTCTACAATCAGGGCGAACAGTGCACCGCCGGCTCTCGGCTGTACCTCCACGAGGACATCTACGACGAGTTCCTCGCGGAGTTCGTCGACGCCATCGACGGCCTGACCGTCGGCGACCCGCTCGCTCCGACAACCGATATCGGTCCGCTCGTCGATCACGACCACTTGCGAGACGTGCGGTCGTACATCGAGACGGCGGTGGAGGACGGCGCGAAGGTAGCGTACGGCGGGGAAGAGCCCACTGACTCCGATCTGGACGGTGCACCGTTCGTCGAGCCGACCGTCCTCGTCGACGTCGAGGACGACGATACGGTCGCCTGCGAGGAGATATTCGGCCCGGTGTTGAGCGTGTTCGAGTGGTCCGACCCGGAGCGGCTGGTCCGGCGGGTGAACGACACCAGGTTCGGCCTCGCCGCCGGCGTCTGGACGACCGACCTCGAGACGGCCCACCAGATGGCGAGCGCGATCGAAGCGGGCACCGTGTGGATAAACACCTACAACGACCTGTTCGAACCCGCGCCGTACGGTGGCTACAAGCAGAGCGGCATTGGACGCGAACTCGCCGTCGAGGCACTGGAAGGGTACAGGCAGGTCAAATCGGTCAAGCTCAACTTCGACGAACTTCCGAAGCTGGGGTAGCGGACGTGATTGAAACGCCAGAACGAACCAACCAACCATGAGAGCAGCAGTCTTTCAGGGGCCGAAAGAGCCCCTCGAGATAGAGGACGTCGAGCCGCCGGAGTGCGACGACGCCGGTATCGTCGTCGAAACGGACGCCTGTGGCATCTGCCGGAGCGACTGGCACGCCTGGCAGGGCGACTGGAGCTGGATCGGTATGCGACCGACGCCCGGACTCGTCTTCGGCCACGAACCCGTCGGCACAGTGGTGGAGGTCGGCGACGACGTAGAACGTATCAGGGAAGGCGACCGCGTCACCAACCCGTTCAATCTCAGCGACGGAACGTGCGTCCGCTGTCGGGAGGGACGAGGAAACATATGCGAGCGGTCAGTTCCGATGGGGTTCCTCGATTTCGCGCCGGGTGCGTTCGCCGAACGGTATCCCGTGCGTGAAGCGGACCAGAACGCCGTCGTGCTTCCCGACGGCGTCGACCCGACGGCGGTGGCGAGCCTCGGGTGTCGATTCGCCACCGCGTTCCACGGCGTCGCCCACCGCGTCGACGTCGACCCCGGCGACTGGGTCGCCGTCCACGGATGCGGCGGCGTCGGCCTCTCGGCCATCCACGTCGCCGACGCGCTCGGTGCGAGCGTCGTCGCCGTCGACCTGAATCGGGACTCGCTCGACAAGGCAGTCGAACTCGGCGCCGACGAGACGGTACACGCCGCCGAGGTCGCGGACGTTCCGCAGACAGTCAAGGGAGTCACCGAGCAGAGTCGCGGCGTCGACGTCTCCATCGATGCGCTCGGTATCGCGGAGACCTGCAAAAACTCGGTGAACAGTCTGGGAAAGGGCGGTCAACATCTCCAAATCGGGCTCACCACCACCGACGAGGAGGGAGAGGTTTCGCTCCCAATCGACATCATGGTGACGGACGAACGGGAGTTCTACGGCTCGTACGGCATGCCACCGCAGGAGTACGACGAAATCTTCCGCATGATGGAGCGGGGTAAGCTCGACCCCGGACGGATAGTCTCGGAGACCGTCTCGCTCGAAGACGTTCCGGAGAAGATTGCCACCCTCGGCGACTACGAGACGGTCGGTATCCCGGTTGTCAACGAGTTCTGATTTCGGGTCGGCGTGCTCGCCGCGACTCACCGCAGTTTTGTGGCGTCCCGACGTTCGACCGTGGTGTCACGGCAGGTCGAGGCCGAGTAGCTCCTCCTGGATCTCGTCTCCGGCTCGAAGGCGACAGTCGGCGCGAGGATAGGCGCTACACAGCAACACGTAGCCGTCGGTCCGTTCGTCGCGGTCGAGGGCGGTTCCGTCGCTCTGGTCCACCTCGCCTTCGAGCAGTTCGCCGGTACAGGAGGTGCAGTTTCCGCTTCGGCACGAGTACGGTAGATCGAGGCCCGTCTCGAGGCCCGCATCGAGGATGTACTCGTCGTCGGCGACTTCTATGTCGCGCGTCTCGCCGTCGAGTTCGACCGTAACTGTGTGCGTCGTCATAGCTTCTGCCTGAGCCTGTACAGCTCCAGCGCCTCCAGACGCGGATCGCCGGTGCTTCCGACGTCGTCTTCGAGGGCCGCACCGCTCACCATCTCGTTGAACGAGGTGCTGACGCCCTCCTCTTCGAACGTCGAATCCATGATGTACGCGACGTTGTTCCGGACCTCCTCCTCGCTCTCGTCGAGTTCGTCCGCGGCCTCGGCGATGGCCTCGTCCACCTCCTCGTCGCTCGCGGTGAACGACGCGCCGCGCGCGAGTTCGTGGAGTTCGCGGTCTCTCGCCATCAGCCCTCACCGCCATCCGTCGCGATGCTGCGCTTGCGCCGGTAGTGGGCCTGCTGATCGTCGAGCCTGCTGTCGATGTCCCACTCCCATATCTCATCGTAGCGGTCGCCGACGACGTCCATGACCCTCCGGTAATCGACGTCGCATCCTAGCGTTTCGTTGTACATTCCGTCGATGAGGTTGCTACCGCGCAACAGGACTTGGTCGATGTCGAGTTCGAGCGGGTCGTCCACCGCGTCGGTGAACATGTACCCGAAGTCGGCCATGTACGGGACGTCCTTGTAGAGCGTGTCGACGATGCCTTCCTCGACGCCTTGGAACTTCGGCTCGCCGGCGCGTTCCTTGTCGAGGAGTTCTTTTAGGAGTTCGACGCCGTGGGTGATGTGCCGGCCCTCGTCGGTGCTGATGAACTTGAAGGCGTAGTTCAGCAACGGGAAGTCCGCACGCTCGGGAAACCGACTGATCGCGCCCGCCCCCACCCGCGCGAGGACGCCTTCGACGTTCAGATGGTAGTTCGTCGCGGCCCTGGCGATGTCGACCGGATCGCGGGTCTGGGCGGCCTTCGCGGTCAGGAGTCCCTGACGTTCGAACACCTCGCCGAGCCCCGTCGCCTGCACGATCGGGACGCGCGTTCCCTCGCGCGGATCGAGTTCCGTGTAGTTGTCTCGGTCACACATCACCTCGTTCATGTAGATGTCGATGAACTGGGTGTGCTTGTGCTCGGTGAGCGTGAGCATCGTCATGAACATCTCCTTCTGGGTGTTGCCTTCGAGACAGTCGGCACCCATCACGCGCGAGAGATTCGTCGCAGCATCGCCGGCGACCTCGGTCTCACCGTCGAGGAAGCCCGATAGCAGGTATCGTATCTGGTCCCGCTCTCGCGGTTCGAGCGACTGCCACGACTCCCGATCCCGTTCGAACCCAATCTCCTCGAACAGTTTCTCGACGTTCCAGGTCCCGAGTTCGACGCCCTTCTGATACAGTTCGTACCACTCGTCTTCGGTATCGATTCGCTGACCCGTGTAACCAGGCTTGGGTGACTTTGACATACACGTTACTTCTATCGTCCCCTCACTCGTATCAGGATTGTTCCTGCCATTCTCGGCCATTAAAATAGATACCGGCTCTCCAGCCGCGCGGCGGTATCCCCCAGTTCTTCCGCGGCCTCGTTGTACGGGAGAATCGTCGTGGTCGATCCGTCGAGTTCGAGGCTCTCGGAGAAGATGGACTGCATGACGTCGGTCCCCTCGAGGAGGTCTTTCCAGTGCGCGTACGGACCAGTAAGGCCGAACCCGGAATCGCGCGCCGAGGGATCCTCGAGGACGTCCGTCTCTCGGCACCTACCGTCGTACAGGTCGACGTACGCGTAGATGGTGTCGTCGTGGACGTAGCGCTCGAACTGGTCGAGCAGGTCGTCGAGGTCGGGAGGATACTCTTCCCTGAGATCGGGGAACGTCGTCGCCGGCGTCTCCTCGAGTGACGTCGAGAGCAACGCCCCGACGAGCCGTTCACGCTCGGTGCCCTCGTGTTCGGCCATCCGATCTTCGAGCGCCGCTGGTGCGCCGGCGAGAAGTTCCTCGACGCGTTCGTCGGGGAGGGACCCGACGTTCTCGCGGAGCGGGTCCGTGAGGTCGTCGGGGAGATCCCCGACGGTCGTCTGCTCCACCGGAACTTCGGTGATTTCGAACAGGAAATCGCCGTCGAAGTCGACGCCCCATCCTTCGCTCCCAGTACGGTACGCCTCGTTGGCGTTCAGTGCACGTCGGTACGCCGCGAGCCATTCGCGGGACGGAAACCACTCGGCCATGGACGCACGTGAACGTTCGACGGGGAAGGCAGTTTGCGCTCGGATGCGCGGTCGTTGATATGCCGAACGGTGGCAGGAGCCGCCGGCGGGGAGCGATCCCCCTCCCGATTCCGCGGACCGGCTACGACGGTAGCCGTCTAGTCGAACGGCCTCCGTGACGTAGCCGTCACTTGTAGGCGCTCATCCCGGTCAGTTCCTTGCCGACGATGAGCTTCTGTATCTCGGTCGTTCCGTCGGGGATGGTCGTGACGCGCGCGTCGCGGTAGTAGCGCTCGAGTCGGTTCTCCGTCTTGAGTCCTTCTCCTCCGAAAATCTGAATGGCGTCGTCGGTCACCTCCTTGCTGGTCTCGCTGGTGTAGCCCTTTGCGAGCGAGGAGAACAGTCGCGCGTCGGTGTCGCCCCGTTCGAGCAGTTCAGCCGCCCGACGAGCGAGCTGTCTCGACGTCTCGAGTCCGGCCCGCATGTCGTAGAGCTTCTCCTGGACGAGCTGGTGCTGCGCGATTGGTTTGCCGAACGTCTCGCGGTCGGCCGCGTACGCGACCGCCTCGTCGAACGCGGCCTGCATGATACCCACCGCCATGAAGGACATTCCGGTCCGCATGAACGAGAACGTGGCGTTCAGGGGCTTTTGGTCGAAAAACAGCTGCGTAACGCTCTCCGGAAACGGAACGATCTCGTTCACGTCCTTCCCCGCCATGACGGCGTTGCTAAACATGTTCGACAGACGGTTGTCCGCCGGCACACGCACGTCGTTGAACGTGATTTTCGCGTTCGAGACGCCCTTCCAGCCGAGTTTGTCGATCTCCTCGGTCTCGAACGTAGCGTGCTCACGGTCGACCAGGAACATGTCCTGTGCCTCGGCCGACTCGTCGTGAGCGACGACCAGACACACGTCCGCGTAGTGGGCGTTCCCCACCCAGGTCTTCTGACCGTTGATCACGAACTCGTCGCCGTCTTTGCGTGCGGTCGTTCGCGGGCGGGCAGTGTCGCTCCCCCCGCTCGGTTCGGTCACCGCCAGACTACCGAGGCACTCCCCGGCTTCGAGCTTCGGCATCATCACCTCGCGGGTCCGTTCGGAGGCGAACCGGACGAACAGCGTGGGAAACGACATCAACAGTCCGACGTTCAGGCTGGGCCAGACGCGGCTTATCTCCTCGGACGCGATTGCGAATCGCCACACGTCGCCGAAGAACATCGGCGCGGTCTCGGGGTCGAACCCGATGCCGAGTTCTCGAAGGTCGGCGATGAACTCCATCAGGGTGGAGCGATCCATCGGTCCGTTCCGGTCGAGTTCGTCGACGACCGGATCGACGTTCTCCTGCAGGTAGCGACGGAGTTCGTCCCGGAATGCCGCCTGGTCGTCAGTCAGGTCCATAGTATGCCAGTACTTTCACGGGGTCGAGTATGGCCTTATCTCGCCGGATAACCGGCGATTTAAGTGTCCGTCCTCCACCGCACGACGTGCACGTTCCGCGGTACGTACGGTTCGGACGAACCCGTAGTTCTGGGCCACGAGCGTTGGGGGACGGGCGGCCGTCAGCCCGCTCCGAAGTCGGGGTCGGACGACGCCCGGGGACGGAGTGGCCTCGTTCGAGAGTGGTCACCGACAAGTCCGTGACTTCACCCACGGACAGTTGACTGCCTCGTCTCGTCGACGACGTCTAGCCGTAGCGACGCCCATCTCGGATGCCTTAATGCCCCTTGGATGACCGGAGGTAGAGATAGGGCGCTGTCCGCTGGAATACGTCGTATGGCGACGCAGACTCGTCCAGAAATGTTGCACCGTACCGACGGTCAGGGCCGGTACGATGACTGAGGTGGACCCCCTCACCGAGGACATCGTTCCCGAACACGCACGCGAAGCCAAACGGCAAGCCCGTGCGTTCGCGAACGAACACGTCGCTCCGAACGCCGAACGCTACTACCGAACAGGGGAGTACCCGTGGGACGTCGTCGAAGAGGCCCGAGAGCAGGACCTTATCGGGGCGAACGTCGGCGAAGAGTACGGAGGCCAGGGACTCGACATCTACGAACTGCTGGCGGTCGGCGAGGAACTGTTCCGCGCAGACGCGGGCATCGGACTCACGCTCAGTCTCGCCGCCTTCGGGACGGACATCCTCGAAAAGTACGGCGCGGAGTGGCAGAAAGAGGAGTTCCTCCGGCCGATTCCCGAGGGCAACGCGCTTTCCGGCCTCGCCGTCTCCGAACCCGTATCAGGGAGCGATCTCGTCGGGATGGAGACCACCGCGGAGAAAGACGGCGACGAGTGGGTCATCGACGGCGAGAAGTACTGGATCGGGAACGGCGTCGAGGCGGACTGGGTGACGCTGTACGCGAAGACCGGTGACGACGAGGACAATCGGTACGGTAACTACTCGCTGTTCGTCGTCCCGACCGACGCTCCGGGGTACGAGGCCGAACACGTTCCGGAGAAGATGGCGATGCGCGCATCCAAGCAGGCGGACGTGACGCTCGACGACTGCCGCATCCCCGAAGAGTACCTCATCGGAGCAGAAGGAGCAGGGTTCTACATGCTCGCCGACTTCTTCAACAAGGGACGGGTCGTCGTCGGAGGCCACGGCCTCGGTCTGGCGTCGGCCGCCATCGAAGAGGCGTGGACCTTCGTCCAGGACCGCGAGGCCTTCGACCGAACGATCAGCGACTTCCAGGCAGTCCAGCACGACCTCGCCGACATGCGCATCGAGTTCGAGTCGGCGCGCGCACTCAACTGGCGCGCCGCCGAGAAGGTGGCGAACGACGAGAACAGTGGACTGTGGGCCGCGCTCGCGAAGACGAAGTCGACCGAGGTCGCGACGACGTGCGCGAAGCGGGGAATGCAACTCCACGGCGGCCGGTCGATTTTCACGGACCGCCGTATTGCCAGGGTCTTCCGCGACGCGCGAATCCCCGTCATCTACGAAGGGGCGAACGAGGTCCAGCGGAACCTCATATACGGTCAGTCCAGGTTCTGACTCGTTTCCGTCTGAGACTGACAGACGAATTGCGTACGACGGGGAAAGCAGTTTTGCAGATGTGGCATGACACGACGTAGTCGATCCGCACACCTATTTACCAGCCTGTACGCTGTGCACCGTGTCCGAAGGGGCGATCTCGACAGCGGCGTGCGACCCAATAAACGGCCTCCTATGCGGCGAGAAATGACCTTGTGTTCGTTCTTCCATTATCTACGTGAACACCCATGGATTTCGGACTGGACGACAAGACCGCTCTGGTAACCGGAGGCGGCGGTCGAATCGGGAGCGTCGACTGTGAAGTTCTCGCCGAGGAGGGAGCGGAGATAGTCGTTCTCGACGTGGACCTGGACGCGGCGCAGAACACCGCCGACGAAGTCGAAGCGGTGGGCGCCACGGCGCACGCGGTCGAGTGCGACCTCACCGACCGCACGGACGTCGCGAACACGGTCGCTAGCGTGGAGGAGGAAACCGGCGGTATCGACGTCCTCATCAACAACGCAGGCATGGTCGACGCTCGGTCGCAGCTCAAGGACTTCGAGGACGACCTCTGGGATCGAGACGTTTCCGTGAACCTCGACGGGACGTACAACGTTACGAGGGAGGTGTTCCCGAACATGCTCGAGCGGGAGTGGGGTCGCATCGTCAACATGTCGTCGATCGCCGGGTGGCAGGGTGGCTTCGGCCAGGCCTCGTATGCCGCCACAAAGGCGGCGTTGATTGGATTCGGGAAGACGCTCGCACTCGAAGGAGCACAGAGCGGCGTCACCTGCAACGTAGTCGCGCCGAGTATCGTCGTTGGCGCGTTCGCCGACATGGACGTCGATCAACTGGAGAAGATGGACGAATACTTCGCCCGCATCGCCAAAGCGACCCCGATGCGTCGACTGGGGACCGAAGAGGACGTCGCCAATCTGGTCGCGTTCCTCTGCTCCGAGCAGGCGAACTACATAACGGGGCAAGTTATCGGCGTCACCGGAGGAGTCGACCTGTTCAGCTTCTGAACCGGGCTAAAGACGGTTGACTGCTGGCGAGAGTCATTCACCGTCTCCGGCCAGCTTTCCCTCCTGCATCGAGAAACGCGTCGTATCGGGTTCTCGTCTCTCCGTGGCTCAGCCCGGAACGTTCGACGAGAGCGTGTTCATTATCGGTGCCAGACGCGTGCCTTTCTGGACGGGGCCGTCCATCTCGTACCGCTGTTGCATGAACCCCTGAATCGGGTCGACGTTGCCGGTGATGAGACCGACGAGGACGTCCGCCGGACCGCTGATCTCGAGCGTCGGGTCGTCCACGTGGCCCGCCCCGCCGGCGACCGTCTCCGTCTCCTCGTCCACTTCGAGATGCCCTTTCATCGGACAGTCGTTGGCCGTGAAATTGACGGTGATGTCGTCGTTGATCTCCTCTTTCACTTCCGGAGTTCTCTCGACGAGCACGTTCATTCCGGTCCAGAGCAACGTCTGGAACTGGTCCGCGGTGTCCGGATTGGCGGAGACGAACTCGGCGATGTCCATTGTCTCCATTCTGTTTACGGTTCGTCCGAACACGGCCGGGTGCTCTCGTGCGAACTCCTCCGTCTGTCCTTGGATGTCGTCGAGCAGCGACGGAAGTTCGTCTTCGAGTTCTTCGTCCGATTTATCGATCGACGCTTCGATTCGTTGAATCAGTTCGCCATCAGTCATTGTAGATCACATCTGGGTTTTGCCACGGGATTCGCGATCCCGGTCAACACCCGTAGTTTCGGAGGAACAGAGCATGAGCCTAATCCGCCAGATGCGAGGTGATTTAATAGCCCTTCGGAAACGATACCCACCTACTCGAACCTGATTTCGAATTGACAGACGGCTGAAGCATTTGCTCTCACCCAGTCGGTGATCGGCGCCCCGGCGAGATAAGCAATACTTAAATCGTCTCAGTTTCATTGAACCGTTGTGTCGAATTACGACTGTATGGAATCGACGGCGAGAAGACGAAATCGGCGTTAACAAACCATGTCGGACGAGCAACGCGACGTTATCACCGGGATGCCCGTGGACAGGGAGTACGATTTCGAGGAGTACCACCAGACGGACGTTCCTAGGTACGTCCAGAACGAGGACGAACTCGACCGCATGCTGGCCGACATCCGCATGCGGAGGAAAACCGGGAAACTCCCTCGATTCCTGCTCGGCGGACCGACGGGATGCGGGAAGACGCACTGCGCGCGCTACTTGGCCTCTCACTTGGACATCCCCCTCATCACCATCCAGGGGAAGTACAGCCTCCACGAGGCCGATTTGCTCGGTTCGCCGGTTCTCGTCGACGATCGGACGATGTGGAACGACGGACCGCTCACCAGAGCGTTGCTCGCGAGCCGAGAGGGACCGGTCGTTCTCCTGCTCGACGAGGTGAACCGCGTCCGGCCCGAGGCCAAAGGCGTTCTGTTCAGCGCCCTCGACGACCGGGGGCGCGTGGAACTCGACGGTCGCGGCGGAGAAATCGTCCAGGGAGACCCGCAGAACCTAATCGTGATCGCGACGGTCAACCAGGGACCGGAATACGTCACGGAGCGTCTCGACAGGGCCGAGCGCCGGCGCTTCGGTAACAAGTTCTCGATCACCTATCTCGGGCTAATCGACGTCGAGAAGGAAGCGCGACTGGTTTCCGATCAGACCCCCGTATCGTTGCCGCTGGCCACCGAGATCGTGAAGACGGCGAACGACATCCGCACGCAAGCCAACGACGAGAACGGGTCGGCGATAAACGCCGGCGTCCCCACCGCGATGGTTCTCTCCTGGGCGCGCACCGCCTTCGCGTACCAGGACGCGGGTCTCGACGATCCGGCGGTCGAAGCGGCACGCGACGCCGTTCTCCACCCGTTTTACGACGAGAGCCGCGCCGCGCGGGAACAGGCCGTGGAGATAGTGAAGGACCGACTCTCCGGCATACCCGTCGGAAGAGACGCGGTCGAAGACTGGCTCGCCGACGAGCGAAGGGCGGTGAAGGGGAACGGGAGCGCGTAACTTCCGTCCGGACACGAACTGGAGACGACAATGGTGTTACGAGAAAGCGACGCGCTCCGAAATCTCCTCGAAACGCTCTCGAGCGTCCATACCGACGGCGAACGCCTCGACGTGGTGTTCGCCGACCGTTCGTCCGTCGTCGACGAGGACACGGTCGCCGTTTCGACCGACATCGACGCCGACGTGGAACTGTCCGAGGCTAACGAACTGCGGTTCGTCGTCGACGCGTTGAGTCACCACGCCTGGCGAATACGTACAGGAGCACGCGACGAGTTCGAGGGGTTCGTCCGCGACTATCCGACGGCACCGCACGTGGCTGGAGTCGTACGGAGTCTGGTCGAGAACGTGTACGTCGACGAGCAGCGGACGAACGAGTTCAAGGGACTGCGACGAACCGTCGCGTTCAAAGCCGACGTCGTCATGGCCGACGACGACCGGCGGCCGCCGCTGGACGCGCTTCCCCGGGAGGCGGCGCTGGTCGAGGGAGTCTGTCAGCTCGCCCTGGCGGGCCACGCGAAGGGAATCGCGTCGGTAGACGACGGCGTTCGCGCGTTCCTCGGCCGAGCCCGCTGCCACTTAGTCGAAGCCAGACGCGAACACGACGCGTCGCGACGACGGGAGCGGGCGCGTCGCGTGACAGACGCGCTCCTGTCACGGATCGCCGTCCCGCGAATCGCCGACGAGTACGCGAGGGACGCGACGTTTCCCACTGACTCCACTTCCGACGTTCGCCGCGTCCCGGGGGACGCGGTCGAACCGATAACCGCGCGTGCAGTTCTTGGCGACGCGCTGAGAGACGTCTCCTCGACCCTCGTCGCCGTCACCGTCCTGTTCGCCAGCGGCCTTCTCGGCGCGATACGCTGGCTACTCGGGAAGCTCCGCATACTCGCTCTCCTGCGGTGGGTAGCCGAAACGTCCGGAGTGCTCGGGGCGTGGCGCTGGCTACTCCGCACGTTCACCCTCGGACTCGCCGGTCGTGCCAGCGACGAGGAGCAGCGCGAGGCGACTGCGGCCGCGCTGTACCATCGGCTCGCCGCGGCGGGACACTCCGCGGAGGGTTTCCTGACCGCCGACGGAACGTTACCCCATGACGTCGACCCCGAGGCGGTTCGGCCGGAGCGCATCGACGTCGACGCGCTCCGCACGGTTTCGCCGGAGGCCCTGGTGACGCTAGACCACTCCGACCTCTCCGAACTGGACTCACCCTCTCCGGACGGGGACGAACTCGAGTTGGACGACAGCGCGGAGCGGGAGACCGCGACGACCGTGGGCGCGACGACGGACGTGGCGGACGAGGGCACGGCCGCCGACTGGTACCGGTGTAGCGACCGTTCGTACGGACGGCCGGACGCGAACACCGCGCATCGGTGGCGCGACCTGCAGCGGACGGAACGACTCCCGGCGAACGACGTCACGGCGCGGAAAGCGGCCCGTGACGCACGGACGTCGACGCACGGCGACGCGACGGACGTCAGAGCCGAACTCGACAGACGGGGACTCGCCCGGGAGATAGAGGCGGCGTTCTTCGCGTTCGGGACACGTACCGCCGAGCGGAGGGGACGGCGTGGCGAGCGTCTCGACGTTGGAGCGGCCGTGCGTCAGCGCGCTGGCGCATCGCACCGACAGGACGTGTTCCGTCACCGGCGGCGAACCGACGCCAGCGACCGAACGGTCGGCGTCGCAATCGACCTGAGCAGGAGCATGGACGTCTTCGAGGCGAAGGTCGCCCTGGGCGCGCTCTCCAGGGCGGCCTCAATCGTCGGCGACGACGTCGTCGCCAGCGGGTTCGGAACCGACAGGGAGAACGGGAACCGAATCGAAACACCGCTCGTAACGGGCCCCAACGAGACGTTCCAGTGGCGCCACCTGAACGCTATCAGCGAGATGGACGACACGCCGACTGCCGCGGGAATCGAGGACGTCCGCGGTCTCCTCGAGACCGACGGCAGCAGAGAGCGAGTGCTCATCGTGATAACGGACGGGAAACCGAACATTCCGCTCCGCGGAACGACGCCCGATCCGGAAGCGGCGGTGACGGACGCGAGAGAACAGGTTCGGCGGACCCGTCGCGATCACGACGCCGCGGTCATCGGCATCGGAGTCGGCGACGAAATAGACGAGGGAACCCTGCAGGAAGTCTTCGGGGAGTGGGGATACGCGCTGGCCGGCCGGTCGAACCTCACCGAGCGACTCGTCGACGTGTATCGCGGCCAGGTCGAGGGCGCTCGCCGCAGTGACGACGTCTGATGTCTCAGGGAACGCTTGTTTTCGGCTGAATCACCGTGGAGCGATAGATATGGAGGTTCCGAGCGTACGGAAGGCTCGTGCTCGATTATGGGGGATTTATGCTCGTCATCCTCTGGGTATCGGAACAGCAGATGCTCGCGTGGAGAACGAGACGATACATCGAGAACGCTACCCTATCGTCGTCGTTCAGGGTATCGACGTGCGACTCGACGGGCCCTCGGGGCTGGTCATCCCTCCGAATCCGCGGCAGCCACCCCACATCCCTATTAGTATCGTCGACGGCGCCGACGAAGTCCACAAACGCACCGTCGCCCACGATACCTTCGAAAACGTCGATCCAGGCGAGATCGAAAATCTCCTACACTACGAGCAACGATAGCTGCGTTCTCATTCGTATCTTCGGCTAGCGGGGGGCATGGATAATTGTCAGAGCCCCTGCGATGCCGACGTTCCGGACGCTAGAAGTCGTCCGGAATCGTCACGTCAGTCGTCGATTGGACGTTCCGCGACGACCGACCGACGAGCAGTTCGTGCGTTCCTGACAGTTCCGTCCACCCGGACTCCTCATCGTAGTAAGTGAACGCATCCCTGTCGAGCGTCACAGAGACATCGGTCTGCTCGCCTGGGGCGAGGGTGACCCTGGCGAATCCTTTCAATTCCCGGCCAGGACAGACCGCCGGCGTGTCTCGTTTCCGAACGTAGACTTGGACTGTCTCGGTTCCCTGGCGCTCGCCGACGTTCTGGACTGGGATGGTAACCACGAGTTTGCTATCGGCCGATTCAACGGTCGCCTCCCCGTACTCGTACTCGCCGTATGAGAGACCGTGACCGAACGGGAAGGCGGGATCGATATCTTGCTCGTCGAAGTGACGGTAGCCCACGAATATCCCCTCGTCGTATCGTGCTTCGTCTCCGACGCCCGGGAACCGCTCGTCACCGTTCGTCGGATAGTCCTCGACGGAACGGCCGAACGTGACCGGAAGTCGGCCCCCAGGATCGGCCTCGCCGAACAGAATGTCGGCGAGCGCGTTCCCGTCGGCCTGACCGGGATACCACATCTCGAGGACAGCGTCGACCTCGTCCAGCCACGGCATCTCGATCGGACCGCTCGTCCGAAGGATCACGACTGTCCGTTTGGCAGCCTCCGCGACGGCGGAAATCAATTCGTCCTGCCGACCCGGCAACCGAAGGCTGTCCCGGTCGAGAGCTTCCGTAGTATCGTCCTGGACGATGACGACCGCCGTGTCTGCTTTCTCCGTGGCGGCTACCGCGTCGTCGAGGCTGGCGTCTGGCGACGTCGTGGAGTCCGCTTCCGTCTCGTCAGTGACGAAGGCATCGAACAGCGACGTCTCTTCGACTGGGGGAATTCCCCGCTCGAACGAGATATCCGTTGCTCGCTCACGGAAGGCGTCAAGTGGGGCCGTCTCGACGAACGGCGCCACTTCCGAGGAACCACCGCCGCCAAGTTTGGCCGAATCCGCGTTCGGACCGATGAGGGCGACGGACTCGTCTGAATCGATCGGAAGCGTTCCGTCATTCTGCAACAGGACTGCGCCCTCGATGGCGACACGACGCGCCAGCTGGCGGTGTTCGGGCGTGTCCAGTTCCCCCTCGCGGTCGGCGTCGTCTAGAAGGCCGATCGAGTCCATCGTCCGGAGGATCCGCCGGACCTTTTCGTCGAGTACGAGTTCACTGACGGACCCGGACTCTACGGCGTCCCGAAGCGACTCCCCGAACAGTCGTCCCTTCCGCATGTTCGGAAGGAAATCCGGTATATCAACCTCCGACGGATCGACCCCTTCAGCGTCGAAGAGCTCGTAGGAGATATCCTCGAACGTGGTTCCGGGCATCTCCAAATCGAGTCCAGCATTGGCGGCGTCGACGGTGCTCTTGGTTCCCCACCAGTCGGAGACCACGAAGCCGTCGAAGTCGTACTCGCCTTTCAGCACCTCGGAGACGAGACGTGCGTGATCGCTCATGTGGATTCCGTTGACGCGGTTGTACGCAGTCATGACGGACTGTACGTCCGCCTCCTCGACCGCGGCACGGAAGGCAGGGAGGTAGATCTCGCGGAGTGTGCGCTCGTCGATTTCGGCGCTCACGTCGTACCGGTTGGTCTCCTGGTTGTTCGCTACGTAGTGTTTGATCGAAGCCACTACGTCCTCCGACTGTATTCCGGTCACACACTCGGCTGCTAGTCGGGCGTTCAGATACGGATCCTCGGTGTAGTACTCGAAGTTCCGCCCACCTTCGGGAACCCGAACGATGTTCACGCCCGGTCCGAACAAGACGTCTTGATCGTACGCCTTCGCTTCACGCGCCATTGCGGCGCCCTGTTCACGGGCGAGCGACGGATTCCACGAGGAGGCTAGGGAGATTGAGGCGGGAAATGCTGTCGCGGATTCGCCTTCCGCACGGATTCCTAGTGGACCGTCGACGAGCTTCAGCGGCGGTATGCCGAGCCGCTCCACGCCCGGAACGTATCCGGTTGCTCTCCCTTCGGGGGGAGCTACGCCGTGAACGAGCTGAATCTTCTCGTCGAGGGTGAGGTCGTCGACGAGGGACTCGATACGATCCTGCATTATCAACCCTCCTCTCTGATATCCTCACACGCGGGCTTATCTTTTTCCAGTTCTGTCGTCGGGCCGGATAGACGTCGGGCTTCTCGAGAGATACTATATAGCAGCTTTCACTTCCGCGTACTACCCACGGAACCATCAGAACTATGTGTACTGTTGCTCACATGTCGTATGAAGCGCTCTATGACTTGCCGGCTCGCGTGTCGTCCGGTGTTTGATCCGCTCGCGCCCCCCGCCGCGCGCCGGGCCCGATAGCCGCAGCACTCGGGTTCGTTTCGCTACGTCCTGTAGCCGCAGTGTACCGGTCAAACACACACGCCTATGCCGATATCCGCTGAGTCGCCGGCGCACAGCCGGGGCTCGCCCGACCTCGCATCGTCTCTCGAACAGCAGACGTATCGCTCGCGGTCGCAACGACCGCTCGAACCACGGCCAACGACCGCCGGAGGTGGTCGTCGATGACCTCGGCTGACCCAGCCGTGGAAGAGCCATCGCTGTGGCTGAACTCCGACTTCCGACGATTCTTCGCCGGACAGTTCGTGACGAACGCCGGGGACAGCCTCTACACCGTCGCCGTCCTATGGCTCGTGTTCGAACTCAGCGGCTCGACCGTCCTCACGGGAATCGCGAACGCGCTGTTGTTGCTCCCGTGGCTCTTGCAGATTCCCGCCGGGCCGATCGTGGACCGACTCCCACTCAAGCCCGTGCTCGTGGGATCACAGGTTCTGCAGGGTATCGTGGTTCTCGCGCTCCCACTCGCCGCAGCGACGGGACGGCTGAGCGTCGGCGTCTTGCTCGCAGTGATCCCAGTGCTGACGCTGGCGACGCTGCTGATGGCACCGATGCAGACGGCGCTCGTTCCTCGCATCGTGGCCGACACACGGTTGTCGCGAGCCAATTCCGCGCTCGCAACTGTCACGCTCGGACTTGACATGGTGTTCGACGCGCTCGGCGGCCCCGCCGTCTACGGCCTGTTGCTCGGCGCGCTCGGTATCAGCCGACTCGTCGGCTCACTCGTTGCGCCCTATCTCGAAAACGTTGCGTATGGACGGCTGGAGCTCGTCGGCCACTCGTTGGCCGCATGCTGCTGGCTCGCCGCAGTGTACACGCCGTCGACGGCGTTCACTGTCGTCCTGTTCGGACTCGCTTGGGTGCCTGCAGGCATCAGCGGTGTACTCACGTCGACGCTGAACCAGACCGTGTTTCCGGCCGACCTCCTCGGTCGCGTGTTGTCCATCAAGGGCACTGCCTCGGGGACCACGCTACCGTTCGGATCACTAGTCGGCGGCATCGTCGCCGAGATGCTGGGGACGACGACAATGGGGCTGGCCGCGTTCGGATTCGGGTTCACGGGGCTGTACATCCTCGTGCGCCCGCGGCTCCGGCAACTCCCCTTGGTCGGAGACGCCGACCCGGCGGCGTTCGACGTGACAACGTCATCCGGCCGCAACGGGGAATAAATCCAAACCTTTCTCCCACGTTCCGGGATTTCAGCAATTTCCATATGGTTTCCACGAAGGAGGTGCAAACGAGTGATTCCGTCCTGTCCGCACACCGTGCTCGTTGAGCAACCGGTGAACGATCCAGGGCGGTAAGAAGAGCTGCCTGTGACTCCCCGGATGATTCATAGACGATGTTTCCTCATCGGGATGGATGCTATGTCGTACTTTTCCGAGGCGGGGTCACACCTCCGATGGCCACTTGCTTGCGACTTAGCTCCCCATTCTCTCTTCCTGCTTCGTCGTCTCGTTCAGTAGGTCGGCAATTGCCCGACGTTTGAGGATTACAAATCCAGTGAAGACGACAAGGAAACCGGCGATTGTAAGGGGTGTAATGGATTCCCCTAGGGCGACAACTCCCACTATCGTCGCGACGACCGGGATAAGATAGGAAACCAGTGACGTTTCGAGTGCGCCCCGGACCTCCAGAAGAGTGAAATAGATGAAAAAGGCGATAGCGGTGGCAAAGATGCCGAGATATGCGACAGCAACACCGGCTTCGAAAGACGTCGGAAGTGAGAATGACTCGCCAAGACTGACGCTAACGGCGTGGAGGAGAAGCCCTCCAAAGAACATCGACCAGCCCGAGAGAGCAGCCTTGTCAAGCGTTGGACCTACCCGTTGAATGAGAACGCCTCCCAGCGCCACGCCTGCAACTTGGACAAAAACCAAGAGACGGCCGACGATTTCGCTTCCGAGTAGGTGAGCAGGATCCGGACGCACGATCAATCCGACACCGAGAAATCCCAACACGATACCGACAGCGCCAATCATCGAGACGCGTTCCTCTGGTAGGAAACCCAGCGCCCACAGTGATGTCATGATCGGGAGTAGACTCTGCAGGATAGCCGCCATTCCGGTAGACACGGTCTGCTGGCCGATAAAGAGGAATGCATTCGAGCCGACGAGGAACACTGCGCCGGCGAGAACGGCACTAACGTTCGCACGGTCGGTCGGTCGCCAGGTAGTGTTAGCGAAGGTCGCATAGCCAAGCAGGAGGACGGCGGCGACGTCGTATCGGAAGGCAGCGAGAAGCACCGGTTCGAGCGATTCGAGTCCGACGGAAATCGCAAGAAACGAAAGCCCCCACAAGATGGCCAGACTCCCAAACAATCCGACAGTAGCGAAACGATTGTTCACACCCCATCGGATGGCCGCTGTACTGTTATTCTTCCTGATTCTGTTCTACTCGGAAACGTACGACAGTCCCTTACGCCACCTCGTTTGGCGAAGCAACGTCCGTACGCTACGATAACTACAAGTACCGTCCACTCGCCGATTCACGATGTTCCCACTCCCGGTACCACCGAAACGTACTTATCGAAAGGGTATAAATAGTCGTTACAAGTTGCATCTTTATCATCAGCTTCGGTGACGTAGTAGGTAAGAACGAGTCGAAGACGGAGTGTTGGTTTAAACATAGAGATAACTACCATTCCATTCCGTAAAGGAAACAGTTGGTCTAGATTTTTGAGGAGGTACAGATCGTTCCATCTACAACTATTATATAGGATTGCAACTAACCTCTCTTCGATGCCCGTTCAACGTTCTGATAGTGAAGCGGAAAGCCAGGATCGGTTTGAGGACCTATCAATGCGGGTGGCGATGGGTAGTTACAAGCCACTGACGGACGATCTACTGCAATTGATGAAGCAGCTAGGCGTTGAGGACGTACTGCTTACTCCGCATCGTCATTCTGGATTCGATTCGGCAATGCCAATGGGGCGAGCCTGGACGTACGATGAAATCACATCTGTACAGGACCGTATCGAATCACATGGACTTCGTCTGTTTGCATTCGAGAAGATGCCGATTCCCTTGTACGAGATTCTGCTCGGAGACGAGAACGGTGAAGAGAAAACTGAGGCAATCAAGACGACGATTCGGAATCTGGGTCGGGCCGGTGTTCCTGTTTTAGGATATAGTGGCCATCCACCAGACGGGGCCGTTCGTACCTCTCGAACAGTAGAGATACGCGGTGGTGCCGAAGCATCCGCATTCTCGGACGAGCATATCGATGACGAGACGTTGCTCTACGACCGAGAGTACGACGAAGAAGAGATTTGGTCGGCGTACGAAGAGTACCTCTCAGAGATACTCCCTGTCGCTGAGGAGGCAGGGGTTACACTCGGTGTCCACCCCAGTGATCCTCCTGTGGAGAAACTAGGCGGTGTTCCTCTTCTATTCCGGAATTTCGAGAACTTTAAACGCGTGATGAATCTGGTTCCGAGTGACAACCATGGCCTCAAGTTTTGCCTCGGATGTTGGTCGGAGATGGGCGAAGATATTCCAGACGTCCTTCGGCACTTCGGCGGTGAAAATATCGTGTACGTCCACTTCCGCGATGTTGTCGGTACTGTCCCTGAGTTCCACGAAACGTTTCTCGACGACGAGGCCAGTAACTTCGACGAGTTCGAAGTGATGGAAACCCTCCAGGACATCGGCTTTTCGGGCGTGATGACTCCCGATCACGTCCCGGCTATGGAAGGAGACACCGACTGGGAGTTCGGGAGCGTCACAGGCCGTACGTATACTGTCGGCTACCTCAAAGGTCTCTTGAAAGGCGTCCAGGCACAGCAGCGGTAGTCCCCAGAGAACCTGGAACCGACAATCCGTTCTTGCACCCAATATTTATTATCCGTCTGGGGAATGTATTACAGGATGTCTAAGAGCGTCTATTTCGCAGCTCCGTTATTCACGGAAGCAGAATTAGAGTTCAACAAACGCGTTTGCGGCATGCTCGAAGCGGAAGGACACGACGTCTTCCTTCCTCAGCGGGACGGTCTTGAGAGCAACGTCCTCGTTGAGGATAAGAGTGAAGAAGAGGCGATGCAGGAGATCTTCGAACTTGATCGACAGAACGTGCTGGACGCGGATATTGTTACGGCCACGCTCGACGGCCGTGTCCCTTCCGAAGGCGTCTGCGTCGAAATGGCGTTCGCCTATGATCACGACATTCCCGTTATCGCGCTCAAGACTGACCGACGCACCTTCGGTCGGCAAGAAGAGTACAATGCCATGCTGCATGGGTTGTTCCAGCAGCGGGTCGATACCCCTGAGGCACTTGTTGAAGCGGTCAACAAACACGACGCTGGACAGTCGGGGCAGTAGCGGACAAGAGACCGTTTCTCAAGCCCTCTGTAGCGCTGTCAGAGAGGTAGTTTCGTCCAGAGAATTCGTCGCTCTATCTTCGACAGCACACACCTAACATTTGGTAGAGTATAGCATCATTTTAAGTAGTGGGTGGACGTGATTGCTACACATGGACGTGTACTTTGCGGGTCCGTTGTTCAACCAGGCAGAACGAGATTTCAACGAACGAGTGTGTGGAATGCTCGAAGCAGAAGGCTACGACGTCTTCCTTCCGCAGAGAGATGTCGGCGATATTGGCGAACTGGAGGTGATGAACGATGAGAACGCAACGACCCAGGATGTACTCCAGGAGATCTTCGAAATCGACCGCAATGGCGTGCTCGAGGCAGACGTCGTGACCGCAACCCTCGACGGTCGCGTTCCATCTGAGGGGACAGTTATCGAGGCAGCTATCGCGTACGAACACGATATCCCCGTCATCGGCCTGAAAACGGATCGACGTGTTTTCGCCAGGGACGAACCATACAATGCGATGGTCTACGGTGTTCTCGACGAGATCGTCGAAGAGCCAGAGGACCTGGTTGCTACAGTCAACGAGTATGCCAACCGCTCTTCGGAATTTACCGAGTAGCGACTACTCCGTGCGGGCCGGCTATCGATATTTGTGTATAGGAATTGTACGGTGTCACTCCTCAGTTGGATACTACGATTCTAAATTCAGTATCGTTCTCGACCCTCACTGTAGGCAGTCATGGAATTATCGGTGAGTGTCTGTCGTTGACGTACACGCTTGCGAGTTTCTTTCTCTCCCGTTATTCTCGACTCTGACCAGTAATTTTAATAGTTAAAGAGGGAAACCACCTGTGTGGTAGTCAATGGCAGACAGCACCAGTGATACGACTAGCAGGTTCGGATCGCTTAAATCGCAGATCGGCTCCGATTTCTCATCAACGACGACGTGGGTCCTGATTCCAGTCGGCATCGGATTGAACGCCGCAGGTGGTTTCATCGCTAACACGCTGAAACTCCCGCTGTTCCTCGACAATATCGGGACCATCTTGTTGGCCATCCTGGTCGGACCGTGGGCAGCTGCACTGACCGGCGGACTGAGTAACGTCGTCAGCGGAATGATCGGAAATCCGATACAGATGGCGTTCGTAATGTCACCCATCGCCATGGGACTCGTGGCCGGGTTCCTCGCTCGCCGAGGTTTGTTCGAAAACGCAAGAAAAGTCGTCATCGCCGGAGTACTGATCGGGCTTACGTCAGTGGTCTTTTCAGTCCCGGTCGTCGTCGTCGTCTTCGGCGGCGTAACGAGTGCCGGCATGAGCGTCGTTACGAGCCTCTTCGTCGCATCTGGCCTCAATATCGCGGTAAGCGCCTTGCTCTCTCAGTTAATCGTCGATATCGTCGACAAAACTATCATGGCGTATGCAGCCTATCTGATTGCGGAAGCAGTCCCTCAGCGCTATCTCCCAATGCAGGGCCAACAAGCGCTCTCCTGAAACCCCGCCAGAAACGAATTATTTTCACCCAGAGCCCAGCAGCCGTGGAAAGGATTCTACTAGAAATATCGAGGGTAACGACGATTGGGTGGAAATAGTCGGAGAAAGATTTGGTTTTCCTCGACGAGCTGCCGTGCGAATGCGGGAAGTTACTCCCCGAACGAACGCAACGATTCGAGGACGGTCTCGGCGTACCGCTCACCGTCGACGCCAAGTGCGACCTCACAGTTCGGCGACTGCTCGTAGACGCCGTGCTCGTCGTAGATCGTCGCACCGTTCGAGGGACCGCCCGTCGTGTCGATCTCGACGTACGCCTCCTCGAACTCCAGCGCATCGTTGACGATGTCGGCGAGCACGACAGCATCGCTCGCGAGACCACCGTCGTGACCGAACTTCGAACGCACCTCTTCGATACTGAACTCGAGGATAGACGCCATGGTGGAGAGAGGTGCGGGCTCCTCGGCGAGGGCACGGATATCTTCGGTGTCGACGTACACGTGCTCTGTCACGTCGAGTCCGACGACCTTCGGCCGGCCGTCCTGGACGACGCGAGCAGCGGCCGCGGCGTCAGCATAGAAGTTGAACGACGCTTGCGGTGTCACGTTCCCCGTCGTCTTCAGCGCTCCGCCCATCTGGTAGATGTCACCCACCATCTCCGGAAGAGCCGGCTCTTTCGCAAGTGCGAGTGCGAGATTCGTCTGAGGGCCGACGGCGGCGATCGTCAGGTCGTCGCCGTGCTCGCGAGCTTGCTCGATGATGAAATCGACAGCGTGGGTATCGATTGGGGTCGTACTACATTCGGGGAAATCTGCTCTGACTTCTTCGGGAAGACCGCCGGGCCCGTGAACGTGCTCTGCAGTTTCGAGTTCGTCTGCAAGTGGACGCGAGGCCCCTCGTGCGACTGGCACGTCGGTGCGGTCGACGTACTGGAGGAGTGTGAGAGCGTTTTCGGTCGTGTTCTCGATCGTCGTGTTCCCCATCACGGTCGTAACGCCGACGAGGTCGACCTCGTCGGAGCCGAGCGCGATGAACAGAGCGATTGCATCGTCGTTACCTGGATCGACGTCTAGCAGTAGTTTCTGGCTCATAGCGGATTTCGTTGTGGTTGTGGTAATTATCTTCTGGTTCGTAGTTATTTTGCTTCGATCGCGTCGAACAATTCGTCTACGGACATAACAGGTCCCACGCCGAGCTTCAAGCCGAATTGGGTTACGGTCGGTGGATGAACGTTCGAGCGAGCAAGGGTTTCGGGGTCGCCGAGCACCGTTTGCGTGTCACCGTCAGCGATCGCTGACCCCTGCGAGAGCAGGATTGTCCGGTCAGCGTGTTCGCGAACGAAGTCGATGTCGTGCGTGATGACGACGACAAGCTTGCCTCGATCGACGAGCGTCTCGACGGCGTTGCCGAGACACTGCCGGCCCGGGGCGTCCTGTCCACTCGTGGGCTCGTCAAGGACGATCACGGGCGTGTCCATCGCGACGATGGACGCCGCAGCGACTCGTTTGCGCCACGGTTCCCCGAAGTCGTAGGGGTTCTCTTCCCGTCGCTCGGTGAGTTCGAACAGTTCGAGCGCACGTTCGGTCTGCTTCTCGACCTCGTCTTCGTCGTAGTCTAGATTTCTGGGACCGTACTCTACTTCCTCCTCGACTGAATTGTGGAATAGCTGGTCGTCGGGATTTTGGAAGCTTAGACCGACATCGTGTGCGAGTTCCGCGACCGTCGCATCGCGGGTATCTGTGCCTCGCACGTACACTGCACCTTCGGTCGGACTGAGGAGGCCATTCAAGTGCTTCACCAGCGTCGACTTCCCCGCGCCGTTTTGTCCGATCAGACAGACACACCCATCCTCAAGCGAGAACGAGACGCCGCTAAGCGCCTCGACGCCGCTTGCGTACGTGTGGTGGAGATCGTCAAGGACGACTGGCTCGTCGCGATCGCTCCTGTTCGAGGACGACGGTCGGTTGATCGTGCTCCCGTCACTCCGTGTTTCTACTGCGGCATCCCCGCTAGGCGACGCTGGTGCCGGGACGAGGCGTTGGAGTTCGGTGAGACATTCCGTTTCCGTCAGCGGCACTGGTTCGTCCTCCGGAATAGCTCCAGCCGTGCGGAGACGATGACCGATTTCGATAGTCGTTGGGACGGGGATAGGGAGGTCCGTTTCGACAGCACGAGTAAGGATCGCTCGTGGCGAGTCGTCGAGGCGGATCTGTCCGTCCTCCATGTACAGCAGTCGATCCAGATGTGGGGCGAGCTGTTCGAGCTCTTGACTGACGATGATGACGGTGTACTCCTCATCGTTCATGTCGCTGACGATATCGAACACTTCCTCAGTGCCTTCGGGGTCGAGCTGCGCTGTGGGCTGCTGAAGGACGAGAATCTCGGGTTGCATCGCAATGACCGACGCGATGGCAACCCGTTGGCACTGGCCACCGGACAACTGCTGGGGGTCGCGGTCAATGAGGTCTTCGACGCCAATGACGGCGAGCGCTTCCTTCGCGCGCTCTCGCATCTCCCGGCTGGTGAGGCCACGGCTTTCAAGCCCGAACGCAACCTCTTCGAGCACCGTCGACGTCGCGCCAGTCATCTGGTCGTACGGGTTCTCGAAGACGAATCCGATTTTCTTCGAGAGTTCACCGATAGACTGCTCACTCGTTGGCGTTCCGTCGACCGTTGCTGTCCCGGAAAGGTCTCCGTTGTAGAAGTGCGGAATCTGTCCGGAGAGAAGCCGGCAGATCGTCGCCTTACCTGCTTCACTTGGTCCTGTGATTCCAACGAAGCTTCCCTTTTCGATGGCGAGTGAGGTGTCGGTAACTGCATACTCGTCGTCCGGCTGCGTCTGGTACTGGAACGTAACGTCTGATAGTTCGAGTTGGCTCATGCGACAATCCTCCATGCAAGTGTGGCGATGACGGCACCACCGGCTATGTAACGTAACGCTTGTTCACCTGTCGAGTCGGGAATGTCGTAGAGGAACGTCCGCTGCCCCGTTGCTTCGAATCCCCTTGCATTGAGTGCGAGTGCGCGTGTGTTCGCGACAATAAGGGTGCTGATGAGCAGTGGGGCCATCAATGCCGTTATCGATTGAAGTCTCGTTCGGAGGTTCGCTTTCGTATCGAGTCCACGTGCCTGTTGGGCTTCCGTGATCGATTGTGCTCGGTCGCGCATCTCCGGGATTATCTGGAGCGACGCCACGAACACGTACGCCAGTTTGTTCGGAACACCTTTCTCGATGAGAGCGATACGGATGCGCTGTGGTTGTGCCGTAGTAGCGAGAAGGAGAAACGCCAGGATTAGCACCGAGATACGGAGGAAGATGAGTCTAGCCGATACGAACCCTTGCTCCCAGATGGTAACGGGACCAATCGAGAGGAGTGGCGTGACTTTCTTCCCTGGTGCCAAGATGCCCTGAACAAGGAGCAGGAAGAAAGCGAACGGTAGGGCAACGACGCCATAGAGTCGTAGCACTAGGTTATGGACTCTGGCGATGAAGACGAACCCAAGCAAGGCGACGGCCAGTACCAGTGCGACTCGGTAATCGGGGGCGATGAAGACGATGAGCGAGAGACAAACAGCGAGGATGATTTCTGTGACGGGGTTTAGCCGGTGGAGAACGCTCTCGCCGGGTTGGTATATTGATGTGTCCTTCTCAGCCATGGTTTAGTGTTCGGTTGAAAGTATGCTGGTTGTGGGCAGTGCTCCGTCGTGCCATACCATATCGTGTCTCAACTACGAATATATATCTTGCCCCTGTGGTGGAAGGAAACGGGTGGGTACGGACTTCCCGATGAAGTATGCGACGAACGTCGAGCCACCCTTGTCGACGAACTCAACCGCCAGTTGGGCCGAGGCCGCACTTTCGATGAGGCTCCGGCCGCTCGCGACGAGCGTCGCGGTGACGAGGCTAGTCCCGGAACTGGTGACACCGCCGAAGACGAGAACGACGATGGGCGTTGCAATGATCCAGGCAACGAACGTCAAGACGACAGCCGGGACGGTTGCTTTCTTGACGCTATCGAACCAGCCGCGACGAGCCAACACGCCCGTTACGAAGCCAATCACAATCGGGACTGGCATGAATGCAAGTTGGACGGGATTCCCGAGCATTGCCTGAACGATGTTGGCTAACGCTCCCGTTACAACCGCCGCCCAAGGCCCGGCGAGGATACCGATGAGCATCGTCCCGATGTTATCGAGGAACAACGGGAGTTTCAGCGTGCTAGCGATGAATCCGCCGATGGCGTTGATACCGATACCGATCGGGATCAGGACCCACGTTGTCGTTGTGAAATCTGCTGATACACTTTCCTGGAGCCGTTCGATACGGCTGTTCGAGTCGGCTGTGGCGCTCATAGTTGATACGCTGTACCATAACAATGTATAACGATAACAATTAAAAATTGGGGTTAATCTCAGTTGCCAATTCGCTCCAAAAAGAAACGGAGATTACAGCTCGTTAACCGTACGAACCGTCACGAAACCATCGAAGCCGAGAATAATCGATTGCGCCATCTCACCGAACAGTGCCTTCCCCGCCGGCGACCGGCTCCTATTCGCGACGTACACGTGATCACAGCCATGATTCTCTGCCACATCGATCACCTTCGCCGAAGGTCGCGTATCCTCGACGGAATCACCGACGGATGTGTACGTCACCTGCAGGGAATCGAGGACATCGGCCCCAGCCGACGCCGCAAAGTGAGCGGCCACGTCAGCCGGGGTCTCTCCCGGTCCGCTGCTGGCGTCCCGGTCAGCCCACGACTGCATCCGATCGACTGACGCATAGTCACTGCCGTCGATGACGAGCGAGAGGACGACGACCTCTACGTCAGCCGTGGCAGCGATAGCTCCAGCCTCTTCCAGGAGTTCGAAGTCTGTTTCCGATGGTCCGACGATTGCGAGTATCTTGTCCATGTTTTCTTTGAGAGATTCGTCAGACCAGCGCCTCCAAATTCGACAGCACGATCTCACGACAGCGGTCGACGTCGACATCCAGCGCGACCTCGCAGTTCGGCGACTGCTCGTAGACGCCGTGCTCGTCGTAGATCGTCGCACCGTTCGAGGGGCCGCCCGTCGTGTCGACCTCGACGTACACCTCCTCGAACGTCACTGGATCCCCGAGGATACTGGCAAGCACGACTGCGTCGCTGGTGATGGAACCACCTTCAGCGACCACACCGTCAGGACCCTGTGCTTTGTATTCCAGGATGTCTGCGACAACGTCGCCAAACGCTCCTCGATTACGGAAGCCCTCTCGCGCCGCCGGCAGAAGATACGCCGGTTCGGTCACGTCGAGTCCGACGATCTTCGGCCGGCCGTCCTGGACGACGCGAGCAGCGGCCGCGGCGTCAACATAGAAGTTGAACGACGCTTGCGGTGTCACGTTCCCCGTCGTCTTCAGCGCCCCACCCATCTGGTAGATGTCGCCCACCATCTCCGGGAGTTCGGGTTCAAGTGCCATCGCGAGGGCAATATTCGTCTGGGGGCCAACGGCAGCGATCGTCAGGTCGTCGCCGTGCTCGCGAGCCTGTTCGATGATGAAATCGACAGCGTGAGAGTCGACGGTGTCGGTCGACGGGTCAGGGAGTGCAGCACGGACGTTCTCGGGAACACCGCCAGGGCCGTGGATGTACTCGGCCATCACAAGGTCGTCCGCGAGTGGACGTGACGCTCCCTGCGCGACTGGCACGTCGGTGCGGTCAACGAACTCCAACAGCGCGAGGGCATTTTCCGTCGTGTTCTCGATCGTCGTGTTCCCCATCACCGTGGAAAGCCCGACGACCTCGACATCGTCGTTCCCAAGCGCCATCAGAACTGCGAGTGCATCGTCGATGCCGGGATCGACGTCCAGAAGTAGCTTGTCCGTCATGGAGTCACCGATCCTCTGGCGGGGCGTCCCACTCCTCGCCATTGTCTCGCGGTTCGTAGCCGATAACCTCGCGAGCGTGGTCGATATCGAACCAGCGACGGTCGTTGTCGCTGACGCCATAGAAGACATCGAATTCGACGTCGTCGTCCTGCAGACAGCACTCGACCTGATGGGCCAGATCCCGCCGAGACTGCCACATCGCCTTCATCCGGGCGACCTTCTCCTCGTACTGGTCACTGCCACGTTCCCAGTCACCGTCGTCAACGCCGTGTTCGGCATCGCCATACGGATGGTCGTACTCTTCGTGACGCACCGAGCAGATTCGTAGCGCGTAGAACTGCTCCGGAGCATCGTAGTTCTCGACGTAGTACCGTCCGAGGTCCTCGTCGAAGGATTTCGACGAGCCATAGTAGGAGTCCGGACGCCGGGGAGACGTGTGATCGACAGTGAGATCGAAGTCTTGCTCGTAAATCTCGGGACTGAACTCGACCTCGTACATCCCGACGACGTGGTTCGTCGACCCGAAGACGAACTTCGGCACGCCGGCGTCCTTCGCCGCTTCTAGCGTGTTGTACATTCCGATGATGTTGTTCTCGAGTGTTTCTTTCCACGTCCCGTCAGTTTCGGGGTAGCCCGCGAGGTGAACGACGGCATCTTGATCGTCGAACGCGGGCCGTATCTCGTCGTAGTTCGATACGTCAGCGACGACGGTGTCGAAGCCATCACGGTCCGAACGATTGAGGTACGTGAACTCGTACTCGTCGCGGTCCGCTAGGTGTTCGATAATCGCAGTTCCTACCCGGCCGAACGGTCCAGTAAGGAGGACGTTGGTCGTCATAGCTTACGTGCTATTGTTTCTCACCCCTGCGTCAAAAAGGTTCAGGTGCCAGCGGCAAAATAGTATTATAGCCTGCGTCCACATTCGTGAACGATGCCGTCGGAAACCGAACTCGAATACTACGGCCTGTCGTCGTTCAGCATCGAACACGGAAGCACACATCTACTCGTGGATCCATGGCTTACCGAACCGGAGTGGGTCGACGTGGCGATCTCCGACTTCGCGGATGTCGAGTGTATCTTCGTCACACACGGTGCCTATGACCATCTCGGAGACGCCGCTGCTATCGCAGAAACGTCCGGCGCCCAGGTGTTCACCGAACCTGCCGTCGCAGACCATCTCGTCGACGAAGGGCTACCGTCCGAACAGGTCGAGCGAGTGATCTGGGGTAACGAGTTCGAGGTCGCCGGTATCGGCGTCCGCGTCCTCGAGACTCGTCACCTCTCGTATTTCGAATCGACGAACCAGCGATTGTCGGGGATGCCCATCGGATTCCACTTCGAATTCTCGGACAGCAGCCTCTACTACGTGGGGGACACGTCGCTGTTCAGCGACCTCGAACTGTTCGTCGAACAGAACGATCCTGACGTAGTGATGCTTCCCGTAGGTGGCGCTCCGGGGGACCGAGCCCCGCTTCCCCCGCGTGATGCGGCGACAGCTGCATCGTGGTTCGACGTCGAGCATATCGTACCGGTACACTACGTCCCCGGCAGCGATGAAGTAGACGAGTTCGAGACCGAGCTGGCCGCTCGCACTGACGGTGAGTTACCATCCGTCACCGAGTTAGACGTGAACGAGCGACTCGAACTCTGATTCGAGAACGGTCCGGAACCGTCGCTTAGATGCGGAACTCCTCGAGTGCGTCTCGTTTGAGTTCTACACCGTGGCCGCTACGGTCCGGCAGCTGAATCATACCGTCCTCAGGTTCGATCGGATATTCGAGGACGTCGTCGAACGCCTTGACGTCCGAGTCCCTGTAGAAGTACTCGATCCAGAGTCCGTTCTCGATGGCCGCGAGGAGCTGGATATGAAGATCCCAGTTGTAGTGGGGTGCAACGGGAATGTCGTGACACGCGGCCATGTTGGCGACGCGCATCCACTCGGTGACTCCACCGACGACCGTTACGTCGGGCTGAATGACTTCGACAGCATCTTCCCGGAGCAGGTCGGCAAAGCCGTACCGACTGAACTCGAGTTCTCCACCGGCGACGGCGTAATCGAGCGATTCGTTAACCTCGCTGTAGAGGTCGAGACTATCGGGCATGACCGGCTCCTCGATGAAGTACGGGTCGTACTCATCGAACGCCCGGCACGATCGTACGGCCTCCTGTTTGTTCTTCCACTTCCCGTTTGCGTCCATGAGAAGGGTGCGATTCGGCCCGATCGCCTCACGAGCGACCCGAACCCGCTCAACCTCCTCTTCCAGCGGTTGCCGGCCGACTTTCATCTTTACCACGTCGTGGCCACGGTCGACGTAACGTTCCATCTCCTCGCGAAGCCCTTCGAGCCCCTTGTCCTCGCGGTAGTACCCGCCACTAGCGTATGCGGGAACCTCTTCGGCGTGACCGCCGAGGAGTTTGTAGAGCGGCATATCCGCGGCCTTCGCCTTGATATCCCAGAGAGCGATGTCAATACAGGAGATCGCGCGCAGCATCACGCCTTTACGACCGATCTGTACCGTCCCATCGAACATCTCTCGCCAGAGGCGTGACGTGTCGCGCGGATCTTCACCTTCTATCATCGGGGCGAGGACGTCTTCGACAGCCTTGGCAACGACGTCCGCACCGCCATAGCCGAGCGTGTATCCCACGCCTTCGGTGCCGTCTTCTGTTCGCACGTAGACGATCGCGTGATCTCGCTGTTCGACGACGCGGGTTGCGAACGCGACAGGCTCTTCGAGCGGAATCGATACGGCAAAGCTTTCGACTTCTGTGACTTTCATGGTTGGATTCTCTGTTTCAATTTCGATCGTTCGGGTTGATTGTTCGTCGGTGTTTGCTTAAACAACATCAGCTACAACGCTACCAACACCGTCGACTTCGGCGCGAACCTCGTCGTCCGGTGTTATGTGAACTGCTCCTGGCGTCCCGGTGGAGATAACGTCGCCCGGCTCGAGCGTCATCACCTTGGAATGGAACGAAACCAGTTCTCGTGGCGGCGTCATCATGTTCCGCACGCCGTTCTCGGCGACAACTTCGTCGTTGCGTATCGTCCGAACCGTAAGATCATCGAGCAAGCCGACCTCGTCGGTCGTAAGCAGCGATGGTCCGAACACGAGGAAGGTGTCGAAGCTTTTCGCCCGGGTCAGGAACCGCGGGTTCCGGTTAAGTATGTCTTCCGCCGTCATGTCGATGACGGGAAGATACCCTGCGATGACGTCGTCCACTTCGTTCTCGGCGAGATTCGAGCACATCCGCCCGATGACGACCGCGAGTTCAGCTTCGGCGGTCACGTGGTCGGTGATGTCCGTCGGCGGTAGCCGGATCGGACCGTCTGGACCCGTCACGGACGACGCGGGTTTCATGAAACTCGCCGGTTCAGTGGGACGGTCCTCGTCCAAGTCCGCAGCGTGGTCTGCATAGTTCAGACCGATTCCCCAGAGCTTGCCAGGGCGTTCCAGCGGTGCTGCGATCGACAGCTCCGCTGCCGACGTGCGCTGTGCAACAGCGTCATCCGGCGTCGGTAGGGCGCCAGAGGCCGCTCGTGGAAGCGCGTCTTTGACGGATGTGAGCGATGGGTCTGCAGATGAGAGGGGGACGAACCCGTCTTCGTCACCGAGTAACGGCGTACCGTCTGTCGTGCGTGCTAATCGAGGCATACGCTCGTTAGAGGTTTGAAGCTCCCTGTCCACCGTCGACAGGAATCGCAGTTCCGTTAACGAAACTCGACTGTTCGGAGCTGAGGAATGCGACTACCTCGCCCAGTTCCATCGGATCCCCGATACGGCCGAGTGGGTTTCCTTCTCCTTTCGCAGCCAGTCCTTCCTCGTAGGAGTCGTATTCTCCGCGTTCGACGGCGTCCTCGATGAGTTCCTGTTGGCGTGCAGTCTCGTGAGGTGCAGGCAGAACAGCGTTTGCCCGCACCTCCGGTGCCAGTTCTTTCGATAGTGTCTTTTCGAGACCAACGACACTCATGCGAACGGAATTCGAGAGCACGAGTGAACCGATCGCTTCCTTGACGCTACGGGAGGTGATGGTAACAATCGTACCGCCGTTGCCTTCACGAAGATGGTCCGCAGCTTCGCGAACGAGGCGGACGACGCTCATCACGAGCAGATCGTAGGCGTCGTACCAGTCTTCGTCGGTCATTTCGAGAAACGGACCACTCGGTGGTCCACCCGAGTTCGTTACAAGGTGGTCGAGTCCTCCGAACGTATCGACGGTGCGGTCGACAAGCCGTTCGATGTCGTCTGGGTCCGTGAGATCCGCTTGTACTCCAACGACTTCGCCGTCGGCAACGTCTCGAACGTCTTCGACGGCGTCTTCGAGCCGGTCTTCATCACGACCGTTGATGACGACATTTGCACCTTCACTTGCGAGTGCTTTCGCTGCAGCTTTTCCGAGGCCGCTACTGGATGCCGCAACCAGAGCGGTATGCCCATCTATTCCATGGTCCATCGTTAGCAGTGGGGACATCGGACACCGACGGGATAAAAATTTCCCCTACAAAGCGGCGATCAGGCGATTTAGCGATGCTTACAGTCTGTTTCGAGAGCCCGGGTTTTCGGGTTCAGATATTGCGACTGATTTATATCGAAAGACTGTGCTGGGAAGATTGTTTAGCGAAGCTAAATAATCTTTATGTGGGTGTATGCCAATCGGGCAAATATGAAACAAGCAAAGAACCCCGTGATGGCCGTAGAAACTACTACCCGTATACTGAATCTAATTCACGAACGTAACGGAGCCAGGATAAGCGAAATCGCGGAACAGCTTGATACGACCCGAGCCACGGTACACAATCACCTTTCGACCCTCGAACAGGCTGAACTGGTGGTCAAAGAGGGAAACGAGTATCAGCTCGGTCTCCGATTCTTCACCTTCGGTGAGAACGTCAAAAACCAGCAGACGATTCTCAACGTTGGCGCTGCAGAAGTGGACAAACTCGCCGAAGAGACGGGTGAGCTTGGTAATATTCTCGTCGAAGAACATGGCCGAGGAATATATTTGCACCGTGCGAAAGGAGAGAACGCACTTTCTCTGGATACTGGCGTTGGCTCTCGCGTCTACCTCCATCAGACAGGCCTTGGCAAAGCAATTCTAGCGCATCTCCCGGAGGAGTACGTGACCGAGATCGTTAACCAACACGGCCTCGCACCGAGTACCGAAAATACGGTTAGTAATCGCGAGGAGCTTCTCGAGACGCTCGAAGACGTTCGAGAGCGAGGATACGCGTACGATATGGAAGAGAGAGCAAAAGGCATTCGCTGTGTGGCTGCACCAGTCATCACTAACGATGACCGGATCCAAGGTGCTGTCAGCGTAGCAGGCCCGGCGAGTCGTATGGAGGGGGACCGTCTTCACGATACTATTCCCGAACTCGTAACTCGCGCTGCGAACGTTATCGGAATCAATCTCTCCTATTCCTGACCAATTTAGCTCTGCTAAATTGGACCAATTCTAAAGAACAATGACGAGACGACTGGAATCACCCCACACGTGGACGGAACCGGATACTGGACGAACTCCTTGACCACCTGCGCCTCGATCCAGTTAACCCCATCCGAAAGTCGGTGAAACTCCTCGTGAACGCTCTCAGTGCTTCCCAACGTCGTTGCGGGCCGCCGGTTCGTCTTCAACCTCGGCGATTTCACTTTCGCCATTGTTGAGCTAGTTCGCTTCCTATATGAGGTCGGTGACGTGACTGGAATCGTCCTGCTCGGCGTCTGTGTATCGCCGGCGAATTCGTGGCGAGTCGTCCGGAGTTCTTCGAAACGCGTCTCGGTCGTCGCCCTCGGATTTCTGGTGTTCAAGGCTGCACTTGTCCTGTTCCCGTTATATTACAGTCCTGGTGTTGTAATAGGAATCTGTATCGTCCGGAGATAGACACAGTCGCCATCTTCGAAGAGTTCGTCGACTGGGTACGATCGCCCGCAAGGGTCGTAGGTACTCGTCGTCACCCGTCGAGTACACTTCGAGTTGCTCGCCCCTCCTCGTCAGTTCGTACTCGTTGGTTACCAGATGGACCTTACTTCGTCGCTCGTTACAGTTCTTGACGAGACGGTGAACAAGATTGTCAGCAATCATCTTGTCGGGGAAATTTGAAGGGTGTAGGTCGATATGTCGCAGGATGACTGGCTCAGCGGGCGGATCGACGCCGACTGGTAGAAGAGAACAAGAGCGGATGGTGAACGCCTTTCAAGGTATTGCAGCCCCTCACGCTCGCTACATCCCGGAGAAGCCGTGGGAAGCGTCCCTCGGAGAAGTTCTTGGTTTAGTCTGGGCTCAAACGCGTGAACTGCACGTTCGTTCTATCCGTCGGACGGTGGGGAACTGGGGTAGCCTCGAAACGGCGTTCCGCCAGACATTACAGTACTACCTTTGTAAAGATTAGCGGATCGCTTGTCGCTGAGAGAGGGAACGCAACTTTCGACGGTGTACCGTCTCGTAAGTCCCGAAACAGCCGTTAGTCGTCCGCTATGCCACAGTGAAGCATCGATGGCGGTGACAACCGAGAGCGACGGTGGCCGGTCGTGTCGACCCGTTTGTTTATGAATACTTCAGATTCAACTCGAGTTCGTTCCCCGTTCCGAGTAACAGGTTCGGAATTTCCCGGTTAAACCATTCACCTTTCATCCGGTGACTCGGTCCGGAGACGCTCAGTGCCCCGACCATTCTGCCGGAACTGTCCTTGATGGGAACGCCGACCGCCCGAAGTCCCTCCGTACTCTCCTCTTTGTTAACCGCGAACCCCTGCTCGCGGATGGTGTCCAGTTCGTCGAAAAGAGTAGCCCTGTCCGTGATGGTATTATCCGTCAGGGCAGGCAGTCCCCACTGGTCGAGAATCTGGTTGGTCTGTTCCTCGGGGAGGTTCGCAAGCACCGCCTTTCCAGCGGCGGTCGCGTGGAGATAGATCCGCTTACCGAGGCCGGAGTCGGTCCAGACCGCTCTACTACCGGTTTCCTTGTGGAGGTAGACGCCGCGGCCGTGTTCTTCGACGATGAACTGACATCGTTCCTCCGTTTCCTCGGCTAGTTCTTTTACCTTGGGTTCGATAAGGTCGAACGCCTCCTTGCGTTTCTTCGCAGTCTTGCCCAGTTTGAGAAAGCGCGAGGCGAGTTGGTACTCGTCACCTTCCTGCACCACGTAACCCATCTCGTATAGCGTTGCGAGGTGGCTATGTATCGTACTGTTGGCGAGTTCCAGGTGCTCGGCCAGCTGCGTCACTCGCGCTCCGTCGAGTTCCTCGAGTCCTTCGATGATAGCGAATGCAGTTTCGGTTGCCTTGACCGTTCGGCCGCCCGTGCCACTTCTTGACATGCCTATCTCCTGGTTCTACATCCAACTACTTATAGTTCGGCCCTCATGAATCGATATTCGCGCCGATACGGGAGGTTTCACCGTACTGTTCCCGGGTTAGGGTAGCGAAACTGCCGAGTAAGCTTCGAAAGGTAGGATATCGGCCCATTTACGCCTCGATTCGGCAACGGCGAAACGGTATTGGCCTCGTTCCGACTGCGCGTTCGACGATACTCCGGTGAAACGGCCAGACGAGACAGAAAAGGCCATTCTGCTACTGGCGTTCGAGGCGGTAGCGTGCGGTGTTCGACTCGGCGATGGCGAACGAGGCTTCTCAGTCGAGGTCTTCGGGCTGAGTCCCGACCCCTTCGATCCACCCTGGAGGCGTGGCGGCACTCGGTTGGGCGTGTTCGCGTTTCAGCACCATCGGCGTTCGTTCGAGCGACAGTACCAGTTCGTCGTGCTGATTGTACGCTCGCAACTCGGTCGTCACAATGCCGACGTGGTCTCGGGACTCGCTCTCCCGTTTGTCCACGACTTCGCTTTCCGCGAAGATAGTATCGCCGTGAAACACCGGCGCGTGATGTCGAATATCGTCGTAACCGAGGTTCGCGGTCGCGTTCTGGGAGACGTCGATGACGCTCATGCCGACGGCCAGCGCGATGACGTACGTTCCATCGACGAGTCGCTCGCCGAACTCGGTCTCCGCGGCGTACGCCTCGTTGAAGTGCATCGGATTGAGGTTCATACTGACGTTCGTGAACCAGACGTTGTCGGTTTCGGTCACGGTCCGCCCGTAAGGGTGTTTGTAGATATCCCCGACATCGAAGTCCTCGTAATAGCGTCCTTGCCACCCCGAGACGAGCTGTCGGGAGTTCGCATCGTCCTGGACGGAAGCATCCTCGTCGTCGGCGTCGGAGTTATCGGTATCCACCATCGTACCGATTACATAGCTAACTGAGGCGGTACTAAAACTTTCGCGGGGGGACGTTAGTAAGATCGAGGCGGTCCGAGCACCCTCTCCCCGACGTAGTTCAGCACGAGCTGCTGGGTTATCGGAACTAATCGCGTGGGTCGCGCCTCATGGAAGTACCGCTCGGCGTCGTATTCGGTCGCGACCCCGAACCCGCCGTGGGTCTGGACCGCGGCGTCGGCGGCCTCGAAACACGCCTCCGCTGCGAGGTACTTGGACATGTTGGCCCGCGCGCCGAGTTCGTCGCTCGACTCCGCGGTCGCATCGGCGGCGTCGTACGTCATCTGTTTGGAGGCCTGAACGTGGGCGTGGGCGTCCGCGAGCGGGTGTTGTACGGCCTGGTTCTTCCCGATAGGACGGCCGAACACCTCGCGCTCGTTGGCGTATTCGACGGCACGCTCGATAGCCAGTTCTCCGAGTCCAATGCACTCGGCGGCGATGACGAGTCGTTCCTCGTTCAGCCCATTCAGGACCTGGTAGAAACCCGATCCCTCCTCGCCGATCAGGTATTCCTCTGGGACGTGGAGGTCTTCGAACCACAGTTCGTACGAGTGGACGAACTCGCTAACCGACTTGGAAATCCGCTCCATGTCAAGCGCGCCCTGCGCCACGGCGTCGTCGAGGCCGACCAGGAACATCGAGATACCGCGAGTGTCCTTCTCGACCTCAGATTTGGGAGTGCTGCGGGCGACGAGGACGAGATAATCGCTCTGGTCGATCCGCGAGGTCCATATCTTCTGGCCGTTGATGGCGTACCACAGATCTCCCTGATACTTCGACGCACCAGCCGTTGCTGTTTGGACAGCGGGACAGTGTCCCTGAAGCGATGAACCATCGGTTTGCGTATGCGGTACGTCGAACTATAATTCCGGGGGTTACCGGTTGCGGACTAAGGCATCGACGACCGCGACGCCGTCCTCGCTAACGAGTACTGGATTGAGGTCGAGTTCGGCGACCGACTGTAACTCGACCGCGAGGTCGCCGACTCGGACGAGGAGATGGGCCAGCGCGGCCGCGTCGGCAGCGGACTCCGCGAGGAGCGCATCTCGATGCGCGTCGGCGATCGCGTCCGTCGTTTCCTCCGTCGTAATGGGCGGAACCCGCAACGCGCGCTCGTCGAGCAGTTCGACGAGCGTTCCGCCGGGCCCCACCGCCACGAGCGGGCCGAACTCGGGGTCGGTGGGAGCCCCCACAAGCGCCTCGACGCCGTCCTCGATCTGCGGTTGGACCAGCACGCCCTCGATGTCTGCATCGGGGCTCCGCGGTGAACGTTCGAAAGTATCTCCTCGTAGGCCTCGCAGGCAGCGGCCGGAGTTCGGTCGACCTCCGATCTCACGGCTCCCACCACGAGCGCCTCGTCCCGTACGTCGCAAGCACCGGCGCGACCCTCGAGTACAACGTCGAAGCGTTTCCGAGTCTCGACTGAGTTGGGCCGGGAGAGTCGGGGTCGGCCGACTAGATGTCGAACACGTCGAGGCCGGTCCGCTCGTCGAGTCGATGCGTGAGCGACGTCTCGCCGAGAGTCACGAGCACTTCGAACGTCCCCGAGACTCTGGCCCCCGAGCAGTGGCCACCGAGCGACTCGAACGCGTCGTTCGCCACTTGAATGTGGGTGTGTATCTTGTCCGGCCCGATATTTCCGAGGAAGCTCGTCACCTCGAACTGGCCCGTGAACTCCTCCTCGCTGTACTCCTGGGCGTCGACGTCGTAGTGGCCTAGCGTGACCCGATCGACGGCCCCGATGCCGGTCAGAAAGCCGTTCTCGATGTCGTACTCGTCGCGCAGCGTCTCGAGCGAGTCGAGGACTTCCTCGCCGGGGTCGAGGCGAACGACGATTCGGTCGTCTTCGCGTACGTGATCCATTGTTCCATTCGCCATGATGGTCACCTCCCACTTCGTAGTACCGCTTGCGAGTCGGCCCCCCGTCGTCAGTGGCGAATGCGAAGAACGGTCTCGAAGCTCAGCCGAGGTCGGGCTTGGAGAGTTCCGTCTCCTTGGCGGTGATGAACTCCAGCAAGACGGGCGTCCCCTCCCTGGTCTTCTCGACGCCACGCTCGATGGCGGCGATTTCGGCGGGGTCTTCGACGCGCTCACTGTAAGCGCCGAGTCCTTCAGCTACCGTTCCGAAATCGCCGCCGAACGGCGTCTCGGAGCCCGCCATCTCGAAGTTTTTCACCAAGATGGAGAGGACGGGGATGTCGTAGCGAGTGGCGGTTTCGAAGTCGAGCCCGGTCATGCCGATGGCACCGTCGCCCCAGACGTTAACGCAGAGCTTGTCCGAGCGTGCCAATTTGGCCCCCATCGCGAGACCGAGGCCATAGCCGAGTTGCGTCGTTTTTCCCCAGCCGATGTAGCTGAGCGGCTCCGTCGACACCCAGAAGGGCGCGAGGAAGTCGCGGGCGCTCGCCGTGGTGTTCTTTTCTCATCGTATTTTGAAGCGCTAGCTCCGTTGCCCTCTGCTGGTGACCATGACCGAGTGGGAAGGACCGCACTACCTTCGGCGGCGACCACCCTGCAAGGTTACAGTTTTTCGTCGTTCTCCGCACCTGAGTACTCGCTCAAGTTTATGTGTGGGCGAGAGATTCCATAGCCACTTATACGTATCGTCCGCCAAGCATCCGTATGCCTCCCGTACACGTGCTCGTCCCACTGGACGGCTCGCCGCTGGCGGACGAAGCGTTGACGCACGCTCTCACAGTCTTCGACTGTCGAGTAACTGTGCTAAACATCGTCACTCCGTTGGACGCCACGATGAGCGAGGGCGGCATACTGGAACCGGACGAAAGGCGACGGACGACCGCACGGGAACGGGCCGACCGGCTGATCGAGCGCGCCGAAGATCGAGCAGCAACTGAAGGCCGGACCATAGAAACGGTCGTCGAGACGGGTGATCCTGCAGAGACGATCCTCGAGTACGTCGAGAATCGTGACGTCGATCACGTCATTATGGGCGGGCACGGCGGCGAGCGCGGAGACGCTACCCGGCGGCTGTTGGGAACCGTCGCGACGGCCGTCGTCCGCGAGTCGCCCGTCACCGTCACCGTCGTCCGATAGCTCGGAAGTAGTTAGCGGACATCTCTAAAAGCGCCTTCCCCGCTGTTAGTTACTACACTAACTTGATACCGCTTGGTCGATTCTACAGGCGGAGCAGGCCGAGTGCCTCGGGGCGTGACCCCGAGGCGGTTCACCCTCTCCGCGGTACGGAATTTCGGCCAGCAACCAGCCGTTCGCTGGTGGAACCCCATTTCGTGCTTCCCCCAGGGCGTCGATTCGGTCGAATCCACTTCCGTTTAGGGATATAACCGGAAGTAGGTCGCACACCACCACTTCTGATGAAGATGGCCGCAACAGGATTCCTACCCCTCGGAAACGGCCATCTCTATTTTTATAAATCCTATACAGCGATATCAAATCGCCGGTCCCGCAGGTGAGAACGTGGCCAGGAGAGAGCCAGAACGAACGGAGGGAAGCCTTCGAGCCGGTCGACGGGCAGTCGAGTAGTACGCGGGTGGCCGCTACTCATAATTGTCCAGAGGTTGAAATGACGACGTCACATGGCCGACCAGCCTGTCGACGTGGAAGCGACGGGGAGGAACGTCGCTGGTGAGGCACCTGCCGAAGAGCCGGAAGCAGTAACAAATGACGTCACTGTCCACGACGACGACGTCGAACTCGAGCGGACGATCGGCCTCGTCGGCGGGTTGGCGATCGGAATCGGCACCATGATCGGCGCGGGCATCTTCGTCTTCCCGGGTCTGGCGGCAAACAATGCCGGTCTCGCGGCCACTCTCTCGTTCGCAATCGGAGGCATCATCGCATTACTGGTGGCCCTCCCGGCATCGGAACTCGCCACGGCGATGCCTCGAAGCGGTGGTGGCTACTACTTCATCTCGCGAGGGATGGGAACGCCCTATGGTGCGATCGTCGGCCTCGGCCTGTGGCTGGGTCTGGTGTTCGCCTCCGCGTTCTATCTCGTCCGTCTGGGGCACTACTCGACTGCCATCCTCGCCGAAATCGGCGTCGGACTCTCGTTCGATCCGATTGTCGTGACCGGACTGCTGTTCGGTGCAGGATTGACGGTGTTGAGCATCGGCGGAACGGAGAACACCGCAAAACTCCAGAACGGCGTGGTGGCTGTTCTCCTCGTAGTTCTGACTGGCTTCCTCACGTACGGTACCCTCGACGCTGTCGGCGTTTTCGGTGGCGAAACCATCTCGGAGGCATTCTTCTCCAAGGGCTACTTCCCGGTGTTGACGACCGCTGCACTGGTCTTTACCTCGTATCTGGGCTTCGCTCAGGTCGCAACCGTCGCTGGGGAGATCGAACAGCCGGGTCGGAATCTCCCGCTGGCGATGGTCGGCTCGGTACTCGTCGTCACCGTGTTCTACGTCGTGACGATTTTCGTCGCGATGAGCGCGTTCGGCGCGGACCGTCTGGGTAGATTCGGGGAGACGGCCATGGTCGAGGTTGCTCGTGACCTGCTCGGGTTACCCGGCGCGGTAGCGATCCTGTGTGCCGGCCTGTTGGCGACGTTTTCGAGCGCGAATGCCTCGATTCTCAGCGCCTCCCGGGCCGTGTACGCGCTGAGCCGCGACGCCTTACTCCCGCGAACCGCGAGCACGATCAACCTCCGGTACGGTACGCCGCACGTCGCGTTGCTCGCAGCGGGCGGTCCCATTCTCGTCCTCGTCGCTACTGGCCAGGTCGAGTTGCTCGCGGAGGTAGCTTCGTTCCTCCACCTGGTCATGTACGGACTGATTTGCGTCGCGATGATCGTGTTGCGACGGCGGAGTCCGGGTTGGTACACCCCCAGTTACCGGATGCCGGGCTATCCACTGTTACCGACCCTCGGTGCGCTCGCCAGCTTCGGCCTGATCGCATTCATGCAACCCGCGTCCATCGGTATCGGAATCGCAGTCATGATCGTGTCGTACCTCTGGTACCGCTATTACGCTGGGAACGTTACACTCAGAGGAGACGTCTGACCATGAGAGACCGACCATCGATACTCGTTCCGATTCGCGTGCTCGAAGGAGAAGCGATTCCGGAGGGCGTTCCCGAACTTCTCGCAAACGCCCACGTCGTGTTGCTGGGATATCACGTCATTCCGGATCAGACCGCTCTAGGACAGGCTCGAATGAAGTTCGAGGAACGCGCCATCCACAGGCTCGGCGAATACGAAGCGATATTCGAAGAGGCTGGGGCGGCGACCGAGCGACGACTCGTGTTTACGCACGACGAGCAGAAAACGATCGACCGAATGATTGCCGAGTACGACTGTCTGGCCGTCCTCATCCCGAACGCGACCGTACCGCCAGAGGAGGTGCTCGTCGCCGTTCGCGGTACCGTCGGGGCGGACCGTCTCGCCCGAATCGTCGCTGGCTTGTTCGGTGACACGGATATCCCGTGACGTTGTATCACGTAGCGGGTGCGGACGAAACCGACGATGATGTCCAGGCGGTCCTGGATGAGGTAGCGGACCGGTCGACGGATCTCGGGATGGACGGGTCGGCGATCGAGACGCGAATCGAACGCGACCGAGACGTCCTCGACGCGATCGTCGACGCCGCTGCGGCGTTCGACGCCGTCGTCATGGGCGAATCGGATCCGTCCCTGGTGACGTTCGTGTTCGGGATGCCAGTCGACCAGGTTGCCGAGCGGTTCCTCGGTCCGGTACTGGTGGTTCAGCACGAATCCGCCACGGAGGACGGCAACGGGTAGGGAGGTGATTCCGCTCGTCGGGTGTAGTTCCCGACTGGCTAGGTCGACGGACGCGACTCGGCGGGGAGCGCGTTTTTCGTCGCTTTCGTCGTCTGCAGTGGCGCGCCGTAGGACAGTGGTTCAGCGCGGATGGGTGACCAACGAGTTCCGCGCGTACCGACCGCTGTCACGTTTGGCCGTACTCCGAGGTGGCGACGCGGTGTTCGCGGTCTTCCTCACGAGCAATACGTTGCCCGGTCTCCGGGTCGAACCCGTGGACGAGTTCGTCCCGAATACCGAGCCAGATAGGCTCGTTGCGGGTAGCCTCCACGGTACTCGGTGCTTTCACCGTCAGTTCGATTGCCGCGTCTGACTCGTCACCGACGACGACGTCGATGATCTGTTCGTCGCCGAGCGGTTCGGTCACTTCGACCGTCCCTTCGATGGTGTAGTCGCCCGGCGTAGACCGGGCAGTGAAATACTGCGGCCGAACCCCGAGTTCGACGTGGTCGTAATCGGCGTAGCGTGCGGCGACGTCCGACTCGAATCGATACTCGAACGCGTCGACGTTTTGCGTCCGGACGAGTCCGTCCGCAGAGACCTCCACGTCGATGAAGTTCATGCTCGGCGAGCCGATGAATCCCGCGACGAACCGATTCGTCGGCTCGTGATACACTTCGTCGGGGGTGCCGACTTGCTGGATGTGCCCCTGATCCATCACGATCAGTTTGTCCCCCATCGTCATCGCCTCCTCCTGGTCGTGGGTCACGTACAGCGTCGTGATGCCGAGTTCCTTCTGGAGAACTTTGATTCGACCTCGCATACTGATCTTCAGCTTCGCGTCGAGGTTCGCCAGCGGCTCGTCCATCAGGAACACGGACGGGCGACGGATGATAGCACGACCGAGAGCAACCCGTTGCCGTTGTCCGCCGCTGAGATGGCCGACGTCCCTGTCCAGAAGCTCCGGAATTTCGAGCATCTCCGCGACCTCGTCGACGCGCTCCTGGCGGGTCGCCTTGTCCACTCCGGCAACCTTCAGCGGGTAGGCGATGTTTTTCCGCACGTTCATGTGTGGATACAGCGCGAAGTTCTGGAACACCATCGCCGTGTTTCGGTTCTTCGGATGGACGTCGGTCACGTCGTAGTCGTCGAGGTACACCCGCCCCGACGTCGGCTCGGTCAGTCCCGAGAGACATCGGAGGGTCGTCGTCTTCCCGCAGCCGCTGGGGCCGAGAAGCACGGCGAACTCGCCGTCCTCGACCGCGATGTCGATGTCCTCGACCGCGAGCGTATCACCGAAACGCTTCTCGACGGACTCGTATTTGACGCGCACCATCGACGTTCACCTTGATACGTGGTAACAGCGTGCGAGTACTTGTAGTTTCCTCAGCGAAGACGCGTTCGGTCGGTTCATTTCTCGACCGCCCCCATGCTGAACCCTCGCACGAGTTGATCGCGTGCAACGAACGCGAACACGAGCACGGGAACCAGCGCGATGGTTCCCGCCACGGTCATGTTCACCCATTCGACGGAGTACTTCGTGATGAATGACGCGAGGCCGACCGGGAGCGTCATCGCCGACTCGTTGAACGTGAGGATGATGGCGAACAGGAGCTCGTTCCAGGTGATTATCATCGTGAAGATGGCGGCCGCGATGAGGCCCGGTTTGACGAGCGGCAGGACGATCTTGAAGAACGCCCCGGCGTGCGTATGCCCGTCGAGGATCGCCGACTCGATGATACTCCGGGGAATCTCGTCGAAGAATCCCTTCATCATCCAGACCGCGAACGGAACGTTGAACATCACGTACACGAGAATGAGCCCCTGAAGCGTGTTCACGAGCCGGAAATCGCGGAGGATGACGAACAGCGGGATGATGGTCACGATCGGCGGCATGAACCGCGTCGAGAGGATGTAGAACGGGAGGTGGAAATCGAGGTTGTACGGGAAGTCGAACGCGACGAATCCGTAGGCGGCACACGCGCCGATGAGCGTCGCCACGATCGTCGTCACGATGGTGACCGTGACGCTGTTGACGATGAACCGGGTGAACTCCGGGCGCTGGGCAAACAACTGCAGATAGTTGCCGAACCCCATCTCGTAGGGGAGCCAGTGCGGCGGGAACGACAGTAGCGTTTTCCGGGTCTTCAGCGATCCAGTGATCATCCAGTAGACGGGGAACAGGGTCCAGACGAGATAGACCCCGAGTCCGAGGTACGTCAACCCCCTCGCGACCCCGGTTTCGACGAGTCGGTCGTACAGGCGTTCGCTCCGGGTCGGCATCGTGAACGGGAGTTGTCGTTCGTCTGGTTCTGTAGCCATGGTTCTGTTAGAATTCGACGTTTGCCGTTTTGACGAAGGTGATCGCGGTCACGAGGACGATGACGAGCAGCGAAATCGCCATCGCGGACGCCTCCCCCCAGTTGTTGAACCGGAAGGCGACGCGGTACATCTCCATGCTGACCACGTTGGTCGTACTCGCCGGACCGCCGCGGGTCAGGATGAAGACCTTGGCGAACACTCTGAGCGCGTCGACGACGCGAATGATGAGCACGAGCACGATGAGCGACTTGAGGTACGGAAGCGTGATGTCGATGAACCGCTGGCGGCGCGACGCGCCGTCCATGATGGCCGCTTCGCGCACGTGGTTCGGAATCGACTGCAGGCCGGCGAGCATCACCAGCACGACGAGCGGCGTCCACTGCCAGACGTCGGCGAGGATGACCGAGTAGAGCGCGACGTTCGGTTCGCTGATCCAGCCGACGTTGTGACCGATGATCGGTTGCGCGAGGAAATCGAGCAGTCCGTTCGGGGCGTACAGCAACCGCCAGATGAGTCCGATGACGGTCGGCGACAGAATCATCGGAATGAGGATGAGCGTCTGCAGGAGCCCCCGCTGCTTGAGATTTCTGTTGAGCACTATCGCGATAGCGAACCCGAGCAGGAACTCGGCGCTTACGGCGATGCCGATGAACTTCGCGGTTACCCAGAGCGAATGGAGGAACGCCTCGTTGCTGGCGAGGTCCACGTAGTTCTCCAGTCCCACGTAGGACCGTCCCACGGGGAGGAACCGGTGCAGCGACATCTCCGCCGCACGGACCAGCGGATAGAACGTGAGCGCGAACAGGATCACCACTGCAGGGAGCGTCAGCAACCACTGAAGATGGTCGTCGACCCACAGCAGGATCCGCTCTCGCCAGTCGTGCTGCGTTTCGATGATTTCTTCGAGGTCGCGCGTCGCCGACTCGTCGGCGGTGTCGATGGCCATAGTGCCGTCCGATTTACTCGTAGTATTCCGCCTGCTCCAGTATGCTCTCTACCTCGTCGTTCATCTGCGTGATCGCCTGCTGTGGCGATATCTGTCCGGTCAGTGCGGTGTTGAGGAGCCTGCCCTGGGTCGCCTCGAGTTCGCTCCAGAGCGGCGTCCGGGGCCGCCACTGCGCCGTCTGGAGACTCTCGAACAGCGCCGGGAACCACGGCTGAGCGTCCATGTTGTTCTGGAACGTGTCTCGTCGGAAGGGGACGCCGCCGAGGTCGACGTACATCTCCTGTGCTTCCTGCGAGACGAACGACCGCAGCACCTGCCCGGCGGCCCGCTTTTTCGCGTCGCTGACGAACGAGTTGATACCGGTGATCCAGTTGCCCTGCTGCGGGGCGCGTCGCTGGCCCTCCGGAATCGTCGTGAATTTGATGTTGTCCGCCTCGTCGGCCTGCTCCGGATTGAGGAGAATCGACGCGGCCGCGGGCCACGCGGGTGCCTGTGCGGCGCTACCGTCACCGAGGCTGTTGAGCACCTGGTCGCTGTCGAAGGACGCGACGCCGTCCGGGCTGATCGATTTCAGGTCATTGACGTAGAAGCTCACGGTTTCGGCACCGTTCTGGTCGTCCCACCGGTACCGCCAGTTCCCGTCGAACATGTCGCCGATTCTTGACATCCCCAGGCTGAAGAAGTTCGCCATGATGGGATTCCCGCGTCTTCCCCGGATGTTGTATCCGCTAGTGCCATCGATCTGCTCGTCGATCTTCCGGCCCGCGCGGAGCACGTCCTGCCACGAGTTCGGTTCCGACTCGTTCACCTGGTCGTAGAACTGCTGATTGTACGCGAACAGTTGCGTGTTACCGACGACGACGAGTCCCTTGAGTTGCTGTTCCTGGCCCTGTGCCGACGGCGGGTTCGGACCGCGCGGCGCTGGCCACGTCGCGATTTCGATCGTGGTATCGATGAACTGATCTTCCGGGATGTCGCTCGGCAGCCACTGCCGAATCGGGTCGACGTACTGGGCGAACAGTGGGAACCACGGATCGTCCATGAACACGATGTCGAACGCCGTTCCGTTCGTACTCAGGACGCTGTTCGTCCGTTCGAACAGGTTGGCGTACGGGAACAACGAGACGTCGACGTTGACCCCCGTGTCGTCCTGCACGTACTCGTTGATGAGACGACGGAACAGCTCTCCCTCTCCACCCCCGACCGCGGCTACAGAAACGCTCTGTGCGGCCTGGTTCGCTCGGAATCCACTAGCGTATCCCGACATCAATCCGGCCCCGAGTCCTGCCGTCGCACCGAGGAATCGGCGTCGCGTTCGTGAACGAACGGATGACTCTCCCCCCGCATCTCTGCCATGTGATGGCATGGCTCGATGTACAATATCACGGATAATAAAACGTTCTCTATTGTTCGCCTATGCTACACATACGGTTCGATCTACGGTCGCGAACTACGGCCATCCCGAACGACATCTCGGTCGGACGGAAAGAAGAGGTCACATTTCGATAAGCACCTTCCCGTCGATGCGCTCTGCCGCCTTTCGTACCGCGTCATCGGCGTCCGAAAGGCCGTACGTGTCGGTGACGAGCGGTAGATTGTCCAGATGCCCTGCGGCCATCAGCCGAATTACCCGGGGAAAGATCCGCTGACCGGTGTGGCCCTCGGATCCGTATATCTGGGCGGAGTTGCCCTGGTACTTCCTGAGATCGATCTCCGGGCTCGTTCCGGCGTTGCTGATGTGAACCACGTTCGCTCGCTCCGCCAACGAGTCCTCTATGGCGGGGTAGGTCTGTCGCACGGCCCCGGCCGTTTCGACGTGGACGTCGGCCCCCTCGCCGTCGGTCACGTCGTGGACGGTCGTAGTGGGATCTGCCACCGTCGGATCGAAGACGTGTTCGAAGCCGAGCGTGCGCGCGATCTCCCGACGTTCCGGCGACGGTTCGAACGCGATCACCGTCCCGGCCCCGGCGGCGCGCGCGACGTTCATACCCGTCAGGCCGATGGGACCGGCCCCGTGGAAGACGTAGTAGTCGCCGGGGACGATACCCTCCGCCCGGCCGAACAGCCCGTAGTACGTGATCGTACTCGGTTCGACCGTCGCCGCGGCCCGGAGCAGGTCGTCCTCGGAGTCGTACGACGCTCGAAGTGCGGACACGTCCCAGAGGATCTTCTCGGGGACTGCGACGTACTCCGCGTGTGCACCGGGAATCGTGAATCCGATCTGTTCGAAGTTCTCGCAGTGGCCGTGGAACCCCCGTCGGCACGTCTCGCACCGCCCGCAGTAGTCCGTCACCTCTGCCGTGACCAGATCACCCTCGGAAAACAGTCGCACGTCGGGGCCGGGTTCGACCACCTCACCTGAGAACTCGTGACCGAGAACGTTCGGCAGGCTAGCGTACGCCGAGTAGTGGAGGTATCCGTCGTCGTCCGTCTCTATCATCGAGACGTCGCTGCCGCAGACGCCAGCGTACCGGACCCTGACGAGCGCCTCGTCGGGCGCCGGCGTCGGTCGGTCACGGTCCACGACTCGCAGCGTCGGGTCCGTCCACACCTGAGACGCGTTCGTCGCGTTCCGCGTCCGTCGCTCGTCGTCGGTCAGGTCGTAGTCCGGACGTGGATTCCAGTCCCCGTCGAGGACGAGAGCTTGCATGTGAACAACTGTGGGACCGATTGGTATAATGTTGTGTGCTATTCTGTAACGCTCCGTCAGACGAGGCGTTCGCGCCGTACCTTCGGAGATGACGGCCGCACCGTCAGTTCCGACCCCCGGATTCGGTATCACCGATCCGGGAAACCGTCCGGTCGTAGAGTTCCTTGGCCTCCTCGTTCGCGGTACGGAGATGCGAGGTGTCCTTGCCGACGATCAGGAAGTCGAAGCCCTGTTCGAGTCGAGTCTCGACGTCGTCGGGGTCGACGGTGAGCGTCCCCACGGGAGTGTTCGAGCGATGTCCGGCCTCGACAACTCCTTTCATCGCGTCGGCGAGTCTGGGCGACTCCCACTCCGAGAACATCCCGAGGGAACTCGAGAGGTCCGCCGGCCCGACGAACAGCGCGTCGATGCCGTCGACTGCGGCGATCGCTTCGGCGTTTTCGATGCCCTCCTCCGTCTCGATCTGGACGATGGTGAGATTCGTTCCGTTGGCGGTGCGGACGTACTCCTCGAAGTCGCGTCCGTATCCCGACGCCCGACCGGACGCGACTCCGCGGACTCCTTCTGGCGGGTATCGGACCGCCCTGACGAGTTCTCTCGCCTCGTCGGCGGTTTCGACCATCGGTACCATCACCCCGTCGACGCCGATGTCTAGCACTCGCTTGAGTCGAACTGCGTCGTTCCACGGCACTCGGACGACCGTGGCCGTGGGTTCCTGGACGGCGTCGACTGCCCGGACGAGGTTCTCGACGGTTTCGAGATGCATCGCGGTGTGTTCGGTGTCCACGAGGACGAAGTCGAACGCCGACATCGCGCTGACCTCCGCGACGGTCGGATGACCGATAGATACCCACGTCCCGGCCGGATACTCGTACGCCCGAATGGATTCTTTCAGCTCGTTAGTCATGATTGTACAGTCGCTGGTCGTTTACGTCGGCGGTCTCCTGCCGTGAACTGCCCTGCTCCGAGGCGTCATCTGCAGATCTACTTCCGGTTTTCACGCCGAGCGACATAAAAATGCTCGCCGGGTTCACCTGCGCGGGGAGCAGTCGACACCCACCGGAAAGTATAATCCCGTCGCTACCGACACAGTCGTCGTCGCGGAACGTTCGAAGAGCGGAAGAGGCGGCCACTTTCGCCACGATTTCGCGTTCGCGGAACGGTAAAAGCCATGTACGAGGACTTTGCTTCGAAACTCGCGGCCACGATGTGGGCGGACTTCGACGTGACGCCCGACCGGGACGGGTCGACTGCAGGGGTAGAGATCACCGACCTCTCGACGAGGGTGATCGACGGGAACTTCCCGTGGACGCTCGTCACGGTCGAGACCGACGACGGGACGGTGGGCGTCGGCGAGGCCTACCCCTCCCCGGGCGTCCACGAAATCATCACCGACTACCTTCGACCGGTGTTGGTCGGTGAGAACCCCACCGACGTCGAACGGTTGTACAACCTGATGCGTGCGAGCCTCTCCGGTCGTGGCTCCCAGCAGGGCGTGGGAACGATCGCGATCAGCGGGGTCGAAATCGCACTGTGGGACGCGACGGGGAAGCTACTCGATCTGCCCGTCTACCAGTTGCTGGGCGGAAAGATGCGGGACTCGGTTCGAGTGTACGCCGATTGCCACGGCGGCGACGCGATGGTCTCGTCGGCCGAAGAGGGACAGACGGAGGAAACGTACCGGCCGGAGGCGTACGCGGCGGCCGCACGGAGCGCGGTCGACGACGGGTTCGACATCGTCAAATTCGACCTGGACGTTCCTGCCAGTCACGACGGTGATCGGAAGGCGCGCCACCTCGAAACCGCCGAAGTCGAACACAAACGCCGGCTCGTCGAGGCGGTGACCGATGAAGTCGGAACCGAGGCCGAGGTCGCGGTCGACCTGCACTGGAACTTCAGTCCGGAGGCCGCGGAAGCGCTCTGTCGAGCCATCGCGCCGTACGACGTCGCGTGGGTGGAGGACCCACTTCCGCCGGAGAACACCGACGCGCTGGCCGAACTCGGTCGGCGCGTCGACCTGCCGCTCCTGACCGGAGAGAATCGGTACGGTCGCCATGGGTTCCGCGACCTGATTGAGGACGAAGCGGTTGCTTTCCTCGCGCCGGACGTGCCGAAAACGGGCGGCATCGCGGAGACCAAGAAGATCGCCGATTTCGCCGAGACTCACTATCGGACCCTCGTCCTGCACAACATCGGCAGTCCGGTCGCGACCGTCGCCTCGGTGCACGTGGGCGCGGTGGTTCCGAACTTCCTGGCCCTCGAGTACCACGCCCGCGAGGTATCCTGGTGGGACGATCTCGTCGCGGGCGACGACCTCATCGACGATGGACGCATCGAAGTGCCGGACGGTCCGGGACTGGGCATCGAACTCGACTGGGGAGTCGTCGACGAGCACGAGCGGTGAGCATCACTCGTCCCGGTACGTCTCGAAGAGGTCGACGATGAGCGCCACGTCGTCGCGGGCTTCGGCGAACGTCGTACGCACGTCGGCATCACCGCGGACGCAGTCGACGAAGTACTCGAGTTCCCGTTTGAACGCCTCTTCCCGGGTCGGCGTGTAGACGGTGTCGGTGAGGTCCTCGACGCCCTGTTTCACTCGCAACGTTGCGGGGTTGTACCGAAGCATCGGATGGCCGAACTCGAGCGTGAGCAGACGGTCGGGCGCGTCGACGCGAACGTACTCTTCGAAGAAGTTACGGCCCGAGAGGCCGGTTTCGAGGATGCACCGTTTCCCGTCCTCGTACTCGAGTGCCGCCGTCGCGTACTTCCCGTCTGCGAAGATGTCGACGTGTCCGATCTCCTCGACGCGACCGAAGAGCCCGCGGAGCACGTTCACGTCGTGACAGACGTGTTCGAGCTGGAAGTCGTACGCCCACGCGAGCGTCTCGTCGGTCGTGCCGATCGCCTCCTCGACCTGCCTCCTGCGCTCGTCGGCGCTATCCTCGACGAACGCGTCCGGAAGCTCCGGGTCGACGAGGTCGTAGACCGTCGGGACGGTATGGGCGTAATCTGGATCGATGTCGAGGCAGGTGACGAGGTCGACCTCCTCGACTCGGTCGAGTTCCCGCTTCGCCAACCGATACGCCGGCTCGTAGCGCTTGTTGTACGCGACCATCGCGGTCGCGTCGGCGTCGTCGGCAGCCTCGACGAGACTGTCGGCGTCCTCGACCGTCACTGCGAGCGGTTTCTCGACGAGCGTGTCGATTCCAGCCTCCAGGGCGGGGACGGCCACGTCCACGTGCGTGTGCATCGGCGTCGTGACGATGACGGCGTCCAGTTCGGCCCCGAGATCTGCGACCAGTTCTGTCGGATCCGCGTATCGGTGCGGAACGGCGTACCGGTCGCCGACGGACTCGAGTACGTTTTCGGCGGGGTCGGCGATAGCGTGCAGCTCCGTCTCGGGGAACGCGGCGACGTTCGGGATGTGCATAATCTGTGCGATGCGCCCACATCCGAGGACTCCGAACTGCATCGTACCCCTCAACAAGCGTCGGGGATAAAAAGGTGTGTATTGGTATCGATTATCATCGTCCTGCGGGACTACCTTTATACTCTGGAACGGTGAAGCGGGGATAGCGTATGAGCACGGACGGAGGTCCACCGTTCGACGTTGGAGTGACCGGCGGACGGCAGTTCGACCTCGAGGTCGAGCGACGAGTCTTCGAGGGACTCGACGTGCAACTCCGACCGGTCGATATCGAAACGACGGACGACGCGATCGACGCGTTCGCCGACGTCGACGCGATAATCGACCGGCTCCTGACCGCACCGTACACGACTGCGGTCGTCGAGTCGCTCGCGAACTGTGCGGTCATCGCTCGCTGTGGCATCGGTGTCGATGGAATCGACACCGAGACGGCAACGAGGCGCGGAATTTACGTCGTCAACGTTCCAGACTACTGCCAGGACGAAGTGGCCGAACACACGCTCCTCTTGCTGCTCGCACTCACACGGAACCTCCTCGAGTACGACACGACGCTGAAAGCGGGCGTGTGGGAACGGCGGGTTCCGGACGCCGATATCCATCGGCTGAGCAGTTCGACGCTCGGACTGGTCGGGTTCGGCAGTATCGCCAGAGCCGTGTCAGGGAAAGCGCAGGCGTTCGGTATGGACGTCGTGGCAACCGACCCCTACGTCGACGAAAGCGAGATGGCCCACCACGGCGCGTCGAAACTAACGTTCGAACGCGTTCTGGAGACCGCGGACGTCGTCTCCGTCCACGCACCACTTACGGAGGAAACCAGGGGGCTCGTCGACGCGGACGCGTTCCGGACGATGAAGGAAACGGCGGCACTGATCAACGTCTCGCGGGGGGAAATCGTCGTCGAGGACGCTTTGATCGCGGCGCTCGACGCCGGTGAGATAGCGGGGGCAGGCCTCGACGTGTTCGAAACGGAGCCGTCGGGACGGCGAGTGCCGTTCGAGAGCGACCTCCGGGACCGGGACGACGTCGTGCTCACCCCGCACGTCGCGTGGTACTCCCGGGAGGCGGACAGGGAGCGTCGCCGCAAAGCGGCACGGGACGTCCGCCGGATTCTCGAGGGGACCCGACCGGAGAACGCGGTGAACCACCCCGACGGAGTGTCGTAGATCGACGCAAACAGCGAGTGGATCAGTTCTCCAGGTCGGCGAGGTCCCACTCGCCGGTGACGATCGCCCCCGAGTCGGGATCGTCCGGCCGAACCATCGCCTCGACGACGGCCGGTCCGTCGTGTGCGAACGCGTCGTCGAGGACGTCGCCGAGCGCTTCGGGTTTCACAACTCGCTCGGCGAACTCGACGTTGAACGCGTCGGCGAGCTTCAGGTAATCGATGTCCGTCTCCGGGTCGAACTCGGTGTCGAGCACCCGGTCCCAGCCGTACTTCTCGACCTGCAGGTTCCGAATCGACTTCCAGCCGTGGTTGTTGAGGACGAGGTACACGAGGTCGACGTCGTGCTGGACCGCGCAGGCGACCTCCTGGTTGGTCTGGAGGAAGCTGCCATCGCCCTCGACCGCGACGACCTGACGACCCGGACGAGCGAGTTTCGCGCCGATGGCGGCGGACACGCCGAAGCCCATCGTCGAGAACCCGCCACAGGAAACGTTCGTTCGCGGTTCGTAGACCGGGAATTCGGGATTGGTCGTCTCCTGCGGTTGGCCCGCGCTGGAGACGACGATACCGTCTCGGTCCATGGACTCTCGAAGGGCCGCCAGGACTCGAGAGATGCTCATCGGCACGCCGTCGTCGGCTCTGCGCGCTTCGACCATCTCGACCCACTCGCCCCAGCGTCGCTGGACTTCGTCGTAGTATTCGTTGTCGTCCGTCTCGACCGGTTCGGTCCTGTCGGCCACAGCGTCGTGAATCTGGTCAGTGACGACTTTGGCGTCGCCCTGGATGCCCACTTCGACCGGGTAGTTCTTGCCGATTTCGTGGGGGTCGATGTCGACGTGGACGAGCTCGCTCGGCGGAATCTCGAAGCTCACGCCCGGTTCGAACGACGAGGTGTGGAGATCCGAGAACCGAACGCCGATGGCGAGGATCACGTCGGCGTTGCTGGCGAGTTCGTTGGCCGCGGTACTCCCGATCCAGCCCGCGTAGCCGACGAAGAGGTCGTGATCCTCGGGAACGACCCCCTTTCCCTGGAAGGTGGGACTGACCGGTGCCCGCAGATACTCGGCGAGGGTCCGAACCTCGTCCCACGCCTCGGACAACACGCACCCGCCGCCCGGGACGATGACGGGACGGTCGGCGTCCGCCAGCAGGTCGGCGGCCGCCGCGACCGACTCGGGGTCGCCACCGGGACGGCTCTGCACCCGCGAGCGCTCCGGGTCGGGTATCTCCACGTCGACCACGGCACCCTGAATGTCCATCGGCACTTCCACGTGAACCGGGCCGGGACGACCGGTCAGCGCCTCCTGAAAGGCACGCCGAAGAATTCGCGGCAGTCGCTCGACGTCGTGGACGACGAAACTCTGTTTCGTGATGGGCTCCATCACGCTCGGGAAGTCACCCGGCTTCTCGCGCTCTATCTCCTGCAAGATACCTTCCCCGTACTCGTGGGTCTGGGGACCGCCGGTGAACACGACCATCGGAATCGAATCGACGAAGGCCGTCGCAACTCCCGTCACGGTGTTCGTCGCGCCTGGCCCGATGGAAGTGAACACGGCCAGCGGTTTCCCGCTCGCACGAGCGTATCCGTCCGCGAGGTGGGCCGCCCCCTGCTCGTGTCGAGGCTGTATCACCTCGACGTCGGAGTCGTTGAACGCGTCGAGTAGGTTCGTGCTCCCGTGTCCCGGAATGCCGACGAGATACTCTACTCCCTCCTTTTCGAGATACTCGGCGATGATCTCGCCCCCGTTGAGCTCCGCCATGACAACGAACACCATCGACGATTCGGCGCTTAAAGATTCGGCTTCCGATACTGCTTCTGTTAGCTCGTCGCGAGAAACGAACGGCCGGCGGTGACGGCACCCCTCGAATCACCACATGAAGTCGGGGCTTTCCAGCCGCATCGTCCGGTCGATGCCCTCGATGCGAGCCACGTCCTCGTCGTCGAGTTCCAGGTCGAGTGCGGCGTAGTTGTCCCGGACGTGCTCCTCGCTGGTGGCCTTCGGAATCGGTACCACGTTCTCCTTCGACAGCAACCACGCCAGCGATACCCGGGCTTCGCTGACGCCGTGTTTGGCCGCAATCTCCCGTAACACCGGTACGTCGAACACGTTCCCTTGCGCCAGCGGCGAATAGGCCACGAGAGTCATGTCTCGGTCACCGAGGAAATCGAGCAACTCCTCCTGCTGGAGCAACGGATGCATCTCCACCTGGTTCGCGAGAATCGGCGCGTCGGAGACCGCCAGGGCGTCCCGGAGGTGGTCGACGGTGAAGTTGCTGACTCCTAGATGGCGTATCGCACCGTCGTCCCGAAGGTCGTTCATGACAGGGAACACCACCTCGGGGTCGTAGTCGTGGGTCGGCCAGTGGACGTACAGCAGGTCGATGGCGTCGACGCCGAGTGCCTCGCGGCTCTCGGCGACCGCGGCTCTGACGTACTCCGGCGTCGGCTCCGGCTCCGTGAAGTGCCCGAACTTCGTCGCGACGAACAGGTCGTCGCGGTCGATTCCCGACCGTCTAATTCCCTCTCCGACGACGTCCTCGTTTTCGTACATCCGTGCCGTGTCGACGTGCCGGTACCCGACGTCGATAGCAGTAGCCACGGACTCCGCTCCCGTTTCGCCTCGCACGTCGTACGTTCCGTACCCGAGCCGCGGAATATTCGCTCCGCGCATAGCCGGACGTACGCCGAGCGCGACCGTAAAGCTATCTCGGAGACCCGTCGTCCCCGACGAGTGCCGTCCCCGGGAGAGGGCCGTGAGGGGTCGGTTCCACCAGTGTCGACGAGGACGACGGTGGTTGTCCTGACCGTTGCCGCCGGTTGGTCCTCCGTTCGAGCGCCGACAGTGGAGACGTGAGGGCCGTCCCCGTGAACGTTCACCGACCTGTCACGGACGTCGATGGACGCGAAACAGTGATGTCGACGGTCGACGACTGTCTATCTCCAATGGGGCGAGTTAGCTACGACTACACGGGCGAGACCGTCGTCGTCACGGGTGGAAGCTCCGGAATCGGCCGGGAGATAGCGGTACGGTTCGGCGACGCCGGGGCCACCGTGATCAACGGAGACGTGCGCGAACGACCGAAGGACCGGGGAGAAGAGAGGCCGACTCGCGAGGCGATACGGGAGGCCGGCGGGCAGGCCGAGTTCGTCGAAACCGACGTCTCGGACCCGAGCGCGATACGCACGCTCGTCGCGTCGGCCGGCGAGTACGGCGGCGTCGACGTCATGGTGAACAACGCGGGATGGTTCCTCGAATCGTCGCTTCGCGACGTGAGCCCCGAAGAGTTCGACCGGATCACGTCGATCAACGCCGGTGGAGTCTTCTTCGGTTGTCAGGCGGCGGCCGACGACATGATAGAGCGCGGCGAGCCAGGTGCCATCGTCAACACCGCCTCGATCAGTTCGACGCACGCGCAGAAGAACCAGATCCCGTACGACGCGACGAAGGGCGCCGTCCGGATGATAACTCGGGGGGCGGCGCTGGAACTGGCGGACCACGACGTCAGAGTCAACGCGGTCGCGCCGGGTCACATCGCGACGGAGTTCGGGAGCGGCGCTGAGAAGAAGAAAGAGGCGGTCGCCGCGGGCGAGGTGGCCAAGCCGGTTCCCATAGAGCGCGCGGGCACGCCGGAGGACGTCGCCGGTGCGGTCCTCTTTCTCGCCAGCGAGGACGCCTCCTACGTCACCGGTGAACTCCTCTACGTCGACGGGGGGTGGCAGGTGTACTGAGACGGCCACCGCTCAGAGCGACGGAACGACCTCGTCGCCCATCACCTCGAACAGTCGACCGGGGTCGGGACTCGTGTTCGCGACGGCGATGCGGTCGAACCCCATCGCCGCGTACTCCTCCAGTCGGGCCGCGAGCGTCGACGGGTCGTCGGCGACGAGGAACTTCTCCTCGACCTGCTCACGGGTGGCTTTCTCGCCCTCGGCCTCGATCCGCTTCGGATTCGCGAGCCCCCGGTCGAAGACGTCCTGCGTCGTCGCCCACCACGGCCGCGTCCCCTCGACCGCCCGCTTGTAGTCCGGGTCGTACGACGCGATGACCAACAGCGTCGTCTCTATCGCGTCGGGATCGCGCCCCTCCTCGGTCGCGTAGCGACGGACGGCCGGATAGAGGCGGTCCGTGTACTCGTCGCCTTTGATGACCGTGATGAACCCGTCCGCGTGGCGGGCGGCGAGCCGAGCGGTGTTCGGGCCGTTCGCGGCGACGTGGACTTCGGGGGTCGTCTCGGGCGTCGTGTACAGTTTCGCGTCGTCCAACTGGAACCGTTCCCCCTCGTACGTGACGAAGTCGTCTTCGTCCCAGAGCCGTCGGATGATTTCGAGCGTCTCTTCGAGACGGTCGCGACGTTCGGAGTACTCCGGCCAGTCGAACCCGAGCGGCGTCTCGTTCATCGCCTCGCCGGTGCTCAGCCCCAGCACGACGCGCTCGTCGTGCATCTCCTGAAGCGTGGCGAACGCTTGCGCGACGACGCCAGGATGGTAGTGGCCGGTGGCGGGCGTCACGCAGGTGCCGATCGGAAGGGAGAGGCGCTCGGTTGCGGCCCCCATCCACGACCACGCGAAACCGGCTTCAGCGTCGGTGTGGAACCACGGATGGAAGTGGTCTGACGTCCAGACGAAGTCGTAGCCGGCTCTCTCGGCGCGTTCCGCGTACGACAGTAGCCGACTCGGGCTGTACTGCTCCTGGTGCGCCATGTAGTCAATCGAAACCATGTGTCGGTAGGTTCGAACGCATCTCGGACGGCGAGTACCGGAGGAGGGTTCGCCACCGCATCGCCGACTCCCCGGAATCCGACGACACTACCGTCGGAGACCCCGCCGTCATCGAGCGCCCCCGTGTCGACCCGAGCATCTCGCTGACCGCGGAAGACTACTGCGTTCACGAGTCACCCCCTCTCGCCGTCGAGACCGTTTCGCCCGTTGAACGGGCACCCTCAGTCGACATAAGTTTTCGGTGAACCTCGATGGTTTCGGGGCAGACACGGCCCGGCCGAACGCCGCCGTCGGGGGTCACCCGAACCGTTAATACTCCGACCGTGGACGGAGTAGCCATGTCGGTGGGGTACTCGACTATCATGTACGATATCGACGAGATGGATAGAGCGATAAGCGACGTCGGAGCGTGTCGCTACGACGGCATAGAATTCAGCCTTCCGGAAATCCGAGAGGCCGGTCCGGACGAGATACGAGACCGCTGTGCCCGTCATGACCTCGAACCGTACTGCGTGATGGGGGAGTGGCTCGAGTCGGACGAGCAGGTAGAGCGCGTGGCGGCGGGGGCGTCGCTGGTGGCAGACGCCGGCGTCACCCGATACGGACTGCTCCCCCCGCGGCGGGGACTCGTCGGCGAGACGACGTTCGAGGGCTGGTTGAACGACCTCTGTGAGGCGTGCGACGACGCGGGCGTCACGCCGTTGCTCCACCACCACGGCGCGACGCTCGTCGAACGACCGAGCGAGATACGGACGTGGCTCGACGCGGGGCCGCCGAACCTGCGGCTCCTCTTCGACACCGCCCACTACTACCCGTACGGCGACGTTCGGGACGGGGTCGACCGGTTCGCGGACGACATCGGATACGTCCACTTCAAGGACGTTCGCCCACCGCACGGGTTCGAGGACCACGTCGAAGCGCTCACCGCGGCGAACTTCAACCTCGATCACGTCATCAACTACTTCCGGTCGTTCACGGATCTCGGCGACGGCGAGATAGAGTTCGCGGGCGTTCGGGATCGACTCCGAACCGCGGGGTACGACGGGCCGATCACCGTCGAGGTGGAGAACAGACACCGGAAACCGCTCGTTCACGCGAAGGAGAACTACGACTTCTACCGCGAGCACGTCCTCTAAACCAGAAATCCGTCCGTCTCGAATCGACCGACCAGAGTCGACCGGGACGAACGCGTCGACCGAGTGGTGACCGGGAACGAACGTGCCCCGAAAAGAACCGCAGTGAACCGACCGCTCGGCACTAGCTGTACCAGCGCTCCATCACGACTTTCTTCTCGGTGTAGAACTGGACCGCGTCCTCGCCCTGCGCGTGGGTGTCTCCGAAGAACGAGTCTTTCCGGCCGCCGAAGTGGAAAAAGCCCATCGGGGCACAGACGCCGACGTTCACTCCGACGTTGCCGGCGTCGACCTCGTACTTGTACTTGCGGGCCTCGCTACCCCTCTCGGTGAAGATGGAGGAGGCGTTGCCGTACCGGGTCGAGTTGACCATCTCGACGGCGTCGTCTAAGTCGTCGGCGCGTGCGAGACACAACACCGGGCCGAAAATCTCCTCCTGGGCGATCGCCATGTCGGCCGTGACGCCTTCGAGGATGGTCGGTCCGAGGAAGTTGCCGTCGTCGTGGTCGGGATGGTCGAAGTCGCGGCCGTCGAGGACGAGGTCGGCCCCCTCCTCAAGCGCTTCGTCTACCATCGCGACCACGCTCTCGCGGGCGTCCTCCGTGACCAGCGGGCCGACGTCGGTGTCCTCGTCGAGGCCATTTCCGACGACGAGTTCCTCCGTGTTCGAGACGACCTCCTCGCGCAGGTCGTCGTACACGTCGCCGACGCCGACCACGACGTCGTTCGCGAGACAGCGCTCGCCCGCGTTGCCGTACACCGAACCGACGATGTTCGGAACGGCGTCGTCCAGGATGGCACTGGGCGTGACGACCACGTAGTTTTTCGCGCCGCCCTGTGCCTGGACGCGCTTTCCGTGCCGGGCGGCGGTTTCGTAGACGTGTTTCGCGACCGGCGTGCTCCCGACGAACGAGACCCCTTCGACGTCCGGATGTTCGAGTATCGCGTTCACCGTGTCGGCCGCGCCGTTGACGAGATTGACGACGCCATCGGGGAGTCCGACCGCTTCGATAGCTTCCACGATGAGCTGCGAACTCAGCGGGACGCGCTCGCTCGGCTTGAGGACGAACGTGTTCCCGGTCGCGACGGCGTACGGCAGGAACCACAGCGGAATCATCGCCGGGAAGTTGAACGGAGTGATAGCCGCGAAGACGCCGAGCGGTTGGCGGACGGCCGTTTCGTCCATGCCCGCGGCCACGTCTTCGACGGTTCCACTCCCCTCACGCATCATGTTCGGAATGCCGGCCGCGACCTCGACGTTTTCGATTCCGCGACGGACCTCACCGCGTGCTTCCGTGACGGTCTTGCCGTGTTCGCGGGAGAGCGTTCGTGCGATGTCCTCCTGGCGGTTCTCCAGCTCCTGCTTGAGGTCGAACAGGTACTGGACGCGGTCGACCGGGGGTACCCGTCGCCACGATTCGAACGCCTCGCTCGCGGCGTCGACGGCCGCATCGACGTCGCGGTCGGCCGACAGCGTCACCGTAGCCAGTGTCTCACCTGTCGCCGGATTCGTTACCGGAAGAGACGTTTCGGCGGTAGCGTCCACCCACGCCCCGTCGGCGTAGTTACTAACGGAGTCGGGTACCGCAGGAGCGTCTCCCGCCTCTTCTTGCCTGCTCGTCATACCCGTAGAGCTACTCTGCACGTTTACAAAGGCATTACGTCCGCTCAGCGGAAGGAGACGGAGACGGGGCGTTCGAGGCCTTCAAACGACACCCGAGGCGTGGACGCGTTCCGGGACCGTTCGTCCCGGCGATATCCGCCGTACGACGTCGACGAAGCGCCCGTCTAACCGCGCTCGGAGAGCGACCCGAGAAACGACCTCGTTTGAACGACACGAACAGTTATGTGGGAACGAGTGGTATCGTGTCGTATGTCGGGGGAATCCAGTCCGGAAACGCCGGAGGGGGAGACCGGTTCGAGGACGATCCAGGCCGTACAAACGACGCTCGACATCATCGACGTCCTGCAGGAGCGAGACGGAGTGCGAGTGACGGAGCTGGCGGATCGACTCGACCGCTCGAAGGGAACGATTCACTGTCATCTGGCGACGCTGTTGCAGAACGAGCACGTCGTCAAAGAAGGAAACGAGTATCGACTCGGCTTGCGATATCTCGAACTCGGAGAGACGACGAAAGAGCGGTTCGGAATCTACGATATCGTTCGAGACGAGCTTACGGACCTCGCGGCGGAAACCGGCGAACTGGCGCAGTTCGCAACGGAGGAACACGGGCGGGCCGTATACATCCACAAAGCCGAAAGCGACGAGGCGGTTCGGACGGCTTCCAGCGTCGGAACGCGCGAACACCTCCACTGCATCGCGCTCGGAAAGGCGATTCTGGCTCACCTCGGTGAACGGCGGGTCGACGAAATCGTCGACCATCACGGACTGCCGACGTTCACGGAACGGACGATCACTACCCGCGAGGAACTGTTCGACGAACTGGCCCGCGTGCGGGAACGGGGATACGCCATCGACGACGAGGAGAAGATAGAAGGACTTCGGTGCGTTGCCGCACCCGTGCGAACGTCTTCCGAAGTTCTCGGCGCAGTGAGCGTCTCGGGTCCGTCGAGTCGAATGGAGGGAGAGTGGTTCGAGGGGGAACTTCCAGCCATGGTGAAGCGGTCGGCGAACGTGATCGAGATCAACGCCAGGTTCGCCTGAAGGCGGACTCGGCCCCGTCGAATCCGCCTTTTACCACGCGGGGTGCGGAGACGGAAGAGCCGTCCAGTGGAATGTATCAACACGACAGGGGTTTGAAAGCCTCAAACTCGGCGTTCACGGGTTCGGACCGGACGGCGAATCTCCGCTCGCGAGGAGCCGACCGATGGGGGTTCGGGCTTAGATTTCGGTCACGCGCTCGTAGCTCTCGTCGAGGGCGGCAGCGTCCTCCGGGAGCAGTGCCGTGACGAGGTAGTCGGAGTACTCGCTGAAGTAGTCCACGAGCGCGGCGATGCGGTCGGAGTCGATCGCCTCCAGCGAATCGAGGAGGATGAACGGCACTTCCTCGTACACGTCGTGGACGAGATAGCCGGCGAGCGCGAACACCAGCCCCGTGACCTCTCGCTCGGACTCGCTGAGGTGGTCCATGGTGTCCTCGTACGTCGCCCCCGACTCCGTACTCCTGACGACGTGCATGGTGAACGCGGTCTTCGAGACCTTCCGTCTGCCCTCCCGGACCTCCCGTTCGGTACGTTCGATCCAGATCCGGTCGAGGTTCTCGTAATCGAGCAGGTTCAGGACAGTCGCCATGTGCTCGTTGAACTCCTCGACCGCCTGGGCCTCGATCTGGTCGACGCGCGTCCGGAGTTCGGTAAGTTCCTCCTGAACGCTCTCGCGCTGGTTCTCCAGGTCGTCTCTGGTCGCCAGTTCGTCTTCGACCTCGCCGATCTCCTCTTCGACGGTTTCGAGGTCGTCTTCGATGCGACCGATCTCGATCTCGAGCTGGTTCGCTTCCTTGTGGAGGTCGAGAATGTCGCCGTAATCGTCCTGTTCGAGCTCTTCGACTTCCTCTTCGAGGGTTGCGATTTCGTCGGCGAACTCGTCGCGGGTCGTCCGCAACTCTTCGAGACGCGTCTCTCTGTCGTCGATCTCGGACTCCAGCTGTTCGAGACGACGAGTCGCTTCTTCGCGCTTTCGTCGTTCCTCCTCTATCGTGCGTTTCTCCGCCTGCAGGTCGTCGATCTCCGATCTGAGATCGTTACGTTCGCTGCGTTTCTCGCGGCGAAGCTCGCGAAGTCGGTCGAGTGTCGTCTCGATCTCCTCGCGGTCGACTTCCGACCCGCAGGTCCAGCAGACAACCGTGTCCGTGTCCTCGACCAGTTGATCGGTGAGGGAGCCGTCCGTCTCCGAACCGGCGTCGTCGTCCGTTCGCAACGCGTCGGCCACGTCCTGGCTCGTGCCCTCGAGCATCTCCTCGTTGAACTGGACGACCGACTGGAGCTCCGACATCGTCGCTTCGATCTCCTGTTTCCGGTCGCGCAATTGCCGGATTTCGCTGTCGAGGTCGTCGACCGCTCGCTCATCGACATCGCCGACGTCGTCCAGGTCGTCTTCGAGTTCCGCGACCTCGGCCTGCAGCGCCTCCAGGCTCTCCTTCTCGGTATCGATGTCGAAGCGCGTATCTTCGAGCCGGGAGCGCACGTCGCGCAGTTCGTCGAGCTTCTCCTCGAGCGCTTCCTTTTCCGATCGGGTCTCGTCCAGGTCGGCGTCGACGTCCTCGATCTCGGCCTCCTTGTCGGCGAGGTCCTCCCGTTTTGTTTCGAGGTCGGATTCGAGACGCGATCGCTCCCGTTCGAGTTCGGGTAGTCGGTTAGCGAGCGTGTCGAGTTCGTCTAGTCGCTCGTCGAGGTTTCGTTTCTCGCTCTCGAGTTGCTCGATTTCGGCCTGGATTCGGTCTGTGTCGATCGGCCGCATGATGAGGTCGCGCAGGTCGTCGCCGCGCGCGACCGCCCGCCGGGCTTCGTTCGATTCGAGCAGGAACGCGAACAGGTCGGCGAGTTCTGGATCGTCGAGGTATGGGTCGCCGCTCGTCGCGATTGTCCCGTTCGATCGCGTTAGCGTGCGCGTGTACGTCTCCTCGCCGAGTTCCAGCGTGACCGTTCCCTCGTCGGCGTCGGCCTTGAGCGACGCGCGTTCGCTCCCGAGAGCGGCCATGAGGGCCTGTAGCAGCGACGTGCGGTTCGTCGCGTTCCGCCCCGTCAATGCGGTTACACCGGAAGCCAGCGTTACCTCCGTCTCGTCGATGCCACCGATGTTCCGGACCGAAATCACCGGGTGAAGACGTTTATCCTGAGTTGCTCCCATATCACTGTCGTAGTGTTGCTCGTATATAAATCCGGTCTTCGATATCGCATCTATTACAGTCCTATGACTGTAACAGGTGTGGTTTACGCCGGGCGGGCACAGACACGGACACCGCCTTCGTCGACTCGTCGACCGTGCACGGCCGGCCGTGGTGTGACGGAACGCGGGACGTTCGGATTCACCGGGCAGGAGGGCTATTACGGACACAGTTCCGCGGGCTGGCGTTTGGAGATTGGAAACAGTACGAACGCAGTGGGAATCAAAGTTCTAATTCACGGGCAGGATGGAAGGTACGATGAGTCGAACGTTCCGAGCGTGACCGAGAAAATCGAGGAATCCCCAGTTTAGACGGTGTTTCTCCCGGACGAAGTGGTCGTCGCGCCGATTCCATGCCTGCTGATTCATCCCTCGAGGTCGTGTTTCCACTCGCCGTTTAGTATGATAAAACCCCTGGGCGTGAGTGGCGGACTGTGGCCGCTCGAAGAACGCCCGCAACCGCAGCGGGCCGAACGAGACCTACGCACGAAGCCGTTTCACTCGACGAGGAACCACCGGAAACAGCGCACTGTCGTCGCTCGAACGTGTCACTGGCCTCACGAACCAAAAGAGAATTACTACGGGTCCATCAATTGAGACTGTTCATGCGTATCCTGTACTTCGACGTCGACTCGTTGCGTCCGGACCATCTGGGCTGTTACGGCTACGACCGCAACACCTCGCCGACCGTCGACGCACTCGCTGAGGAGGGCCGTCGCTTCACGAACTACTACGCTTCGGACGTTCCCTGCCTCCCGTCGCGGACCGCGCTATTCACGGGACGGTTCGGCATCCACACGGGCGTCGTCAACCACGGCGGGCTGACCGCCGAACCGCACCGCCACGGCACGGAGCGAGCGTTCGAGAATCATCCCGACCACCGAACGTTCCCGTCGCTCCTCCGGGAGGCGGGCTATCAGACGGGATTCGTCAGTAGCTTCCCGCAGCGACACGGTGCCTGGCACGTCCTGGACGGGTTCGAGGAGTGGCGCGACCCTGGCGGCGAAGGCAGAGAGACCGCCGACGAGGTCGTACCGCACGCGCTCGACTGGCTCGACGCGCACGCGACCGAGGAGGACTGGTACCTTCACGTCAACGTCTGGGACCCTCACACACCCTACAACACGCCAGAGGAGTACGAGAACCCGTTCGCCGACGAACCGGCGCCTGCGTTCCCCGACGCGGAGACGATCAGCGAGCAGCACGAGAGCTACGGCCCTCACAGCGCCTGCGAGCCCCGTGGATGGACGGACGGCGCAGAGATGGAGCGGACGCCCGACGAGATTTCTTCCCGGAGCAAGTTCGAGCAGTGGATAGACGGATACGATATCGGCGTCCGCTTCATGGACGACCACCTCTCGATGCTGCTCGAAGCACTAGCCGAACACGGCGTTCGCGAGGAGACGCTGATCGTCGTCTCGGCGGACCACGGCGAGAACCAGGGCGAACTCAACGTCTACGGCGACCACCAGACCGCCGACGAGCGAACGTGCAACGTCCCCCTCGTCGTCTCGGGGCCGGACGTCGAACCAGGCGTCGACGACGAGTTCCACTATCAGGTCGACCTCGCGCCGACGCTCTGTGACCTCGCAGGCGTCGACTGGACCGCCGGCTGGGACGGCGAATCGTTTGCTGCCTCGATCACCGACGGTGACGACATCGGCCGTGAGTTCGTCGTCTGCAGTCAGGGTGCCTGGGCGGCCCAGCGGATGGTCCGGTGGGACGACTGGCTCCTGATTCGCACCTACCACGACGGTCTCAAAGCGCTCGACCCAGTGATGCTGTTCGACGTGGCCGCCGACCCCCACGAGACGACGAATCTCGCTCGTGAGCACACCGATGTCGCCCACCACGGCCTCTCGCTGCTCTCCGACTGGGTCGACGAACGGCTGCTGGAGTCGGCGACGGGCGTCGCGGGGGGGAATCCGTCGTCGCCCGGCGGCGTCACCGACCCGCTGTGGGAGATGATTCGCGATGGCGGTCCGTTCTACGCGCAAGGTCACGCCGAGGAGTATGCGGAGCGCCTGCGCGAAACCGGTCGTGAGGAGCACGCCGAGACGGTGCTCGCACGAGGTGGCATCGTCGAGCAGACCGCCGCCGACTATCTCGACGGCGAGTAGGCCTCGCGGCGTCTGTCGGAGTTACCGACGGGTCCACCGCAACCGTCCGCGTCGTTGGGGGCTCAGGAGGGACGGATGACGTCGCCGCCCCAGGTGTACCAGGCACCGTCGTGCCAGACTGCCTGCTCCGGGTGACCCGACGAGGTGTTCGTGCCGTCGTCGTACCCAGAGTCGTGCGCGTACTGGCCGGGCGTGGACGAGAGGTCCGTCGGCAGAATCTCCCCCTCCGAGCGCGTGCGGTCGCCGTTGTCCGCTACGAGGTACGTATCGTCCCAGTTGATGTTCGACTCCATGTGGACGTCGCACTGGGTCGAGTTCTCGTCGACGTAGACGGCGCCCTCGAGGTGGTTCCGGAACAGGCAGTTCCGGACGTGCGAGTTGATGCCGCCCTTGAAGTCGACGCCGCGCTCGGACCGGCCGCCGGCGCCGGCCCCCTGGAGGTAGCAGTTCTCGATCGACGCCTGCGTGTTGTGAACCTGAACGTCCGCGGAGTACTCGTGGTCCTCGTTGGCGCGCTGGTCGTCGCCGTTCCCTTCTAGGTAGGCGTCGCGGACGAACTGGTTCGCGCCGGGGGCGAATCGAATTCCGTGATGGCCGTTGCCCTGGTAGACGCCGCCCGCGATGTGCGTGCCGTAGCCGCCGACGTTCGCGCCGATTCCGTCGTTGTCCCAGGCGACGCAGAACTGGAGTCGACTCGCGTGATTGACGCCGGAGAATGGTAGGTGGAATCCGTTACCGCCCACGGTGAACACGTGGACGTTGTGGAGGTAGTTCATGAAGGACACTCCCGAGTTCCCCTTCTGGTCGAGGCTCGCTACTCCATGGGAGTTGGTGTTCCGTACGACCAGATGCTGAATCGTCGCGGACGTTTCCGGTGAGATGAGGACGCCGATCTCTCCTCCCTCGACGCGGAGGTTCTGTATCGCGTGGGTGAGGGGGTACGGCCGCTGGCCGTCGTCGATGCCCTCGCGGATCTCGAAGACGTTCTCGCCGGAGTCGCCCGCGTCGACGACGGTGCTTCCGCGGTGAGCACCGGTTACGTTGACGTGATTGGACAGGACGATGGGGAACGACTCGTTCGCCGAGTCGTAGCTCTCTGTGACGTAGATGCGGCCGCCAGCGTCCACGTCGTCGTGGGCGGCCTGAATCGTGTCGTACATCCAGTCCTCGTCGCCCACCACCTGTTCGGTTTCGAACGACGGGTCCGGTTGGCCGGAAGCGGCGCTCGCGGTTCCGCCTGCGACGCCCAGCAGCCCTGCTCCGCCCGCCATTGCCATCATCGCTCGCCGACTCAGTCGTAGTCCGTCTGGCTGTCTTTCGGCTGTCATAGTCGTATTCCGTGGTGATGGTGTCAGATCCACACCACACCAATGTATGCTACTCGTTACCTCAATAAACTTTATGTATAATTGTAGTCATTCAAAGCGCTCACCGGGCGAGACTGGACCTGGTTCGACCGTACACGCGACCGGTCACGGGACCGTCTCCACGGTATCACTCCCGGAATTTCTAATTCCGGGGGAAATTATAAGTGTTATAGACACGAAATAAATTCCTCCGGAACAGAGATGAGTTCCGGCAGACAAACAATGAGCGAGAGAACTCAGGAAAACCACGAGAAGTCCCGTATCGACTCCCTCGAACGGCGAATCGAGACCCTCGAAGCCGAGAACCAGAAGTTGAAAGAGCAGACCAGCGGTGGCCTGTTGGGGTCGAAGACGCGGCGACAGGTGCTCGGCGCCATGGTCGGAGGCGGCGCTCTCCTCGGCGCGAGCGGAACAGCGAGCGCCTTCGGAGATGACCACAACAGCAACGCCATCAATATGTGGGCGAAAATGCCGAATACCAGTACGTCCAAAACGCGGTGGACAACCTCGCAGTCGACAACACGGAATACAACGGCGAACCCCCGGTCCGCGCCGGGAAGGTCATTATCGAAGGAGACTACGCGGTGCCGGACAGCTTCCCCATCAAACTCGGGACGAACGATTGGGAGGGAGGCAATATCGTGATTCAGGGACACGGCCCCGGAGCGACGAGGATATCCGGAAACACCCCGATCTTCGAGATCAAGCCGACCGACGATGCGGCGACGACGCAGGTCACCATCCGGGACCTACAGGTCGAATACAGTCCCAACGTCGCCCGAGTGATGGGCGGCACCAACCACTACTTCGAGAACATCCGGTTCATCAAATCAAGCGGCGGAAGAGCCTTCAAATACGACGTCGACGAAGGCAACGACAACAAGGACAGCCAGTCGTTTTCGGCGACTTTCAGCCACATCAACACCCACGACGCCGGTCTAATCAACGCGAACATCGACAGCGGGGGCAACAACGCCATGCGGTTTTTCGGCTGCGACGTTACCTACCCCAGCGCAGTTCCACTACGATTTAACAGCGGTGACTCGGATATCTCCCTGTTCGGTTGCACACTGCAACTGGTCAGAGACAGCCACTACCACGTGCTTCTCGACGATGTCCAGTCGTTCAAGATGTACGGTGGGTACACCGAGTTCAAGAACGACCAGTCCAGCTATCCGGACGGCCAGTGGCTCGTCGGCTCCCTGGACAATGGAGACAACTCCACCGGTAACAACGGGTCGATGATTCTCGTCGACGGCGTCTGGGCAAACGGAGGAACCGGGTACGTTCGGGCGATGGACGACGACGATCGGGTCGTCGTTCGGAACTGCGAGTACACCGCCGGGATGGAATCCCTCGTCAACATCCAGGACGCCAGAAACGTCTTCGTCGAACAGTCCTCGTGTTGGTCGTCGGGAGATAGTTCCGCCGACGAACCGATTTACTCGGGCGATTCGTCGGTGGTGCGTGGTGATGGCGCTCGGTTCGTCCCGCAGGACCTCTCGGCGTCCGGCGCGGCGGAAGGGAGAGACCACGGTGATCTGGCCTTCCACACCGGCAGCAGTCCCCCTGTTCCAGCGTACTGGGATGCGAACGTCCCCGGCTGGCGACGGATGGACAACAACAATCTACTCTAGCGGACCGACCGACCGCCACGCACTGCGTGGCGCAATGTTTTGAGGGGACAGGATGTCCGCGCCCAGTCGAAGAAACCGCTCACGCGGACGGTACCGGCTACTCGTGGGGGCAGTCGAACGAAGGCGACGACACGTCCGTCGTCAGAACGCTTATTGTGTCACCTCCATACCTACCAGATGATGGACGTACTGGTTACGCTTCCGGACGGGGAACTGCGCGAGAACGTCCTTCCCCCGGAGCAGCGTCGCCGACTCGAACGGCTGGGAAACGTGACGTACAACGAGACCTCCGAACAGATGACCCGGACGGAGCTGGCCGACCGGCTCAGAGGCGTCGACGTCTGTGTCACCGGCTGGGGGACGCGGACGCTCGACGAGACGGTGCTGGCCGACGCCGAGGACCTCTCGCTCGTCGCGCACGTCGGAGGGAGCGTCGCGGTGATCGGCTCGCACGCCCTCTACGACGAGGGCGTCATCGTCTGCAGCGCCAACGAGGTGATGGCGAAATACGTCGCCGAGGGGGTTCTCACGTACGTCCTGACCGGACTCCGGGACGTGGCGAACCTGACCGCGGAGATGAGGGCCGGCGAGTGGCCGGACGGCTGGACCCAGACCGAGACGTTGTTCGACCGGACGGTGGGGTTCGTGGGGCTGGGCACCGTCGGTCGTGACCTGCTCGATTTGCTCGACCCGTTCGACGTCACGGCGCTCGTCTACGACCCGTACGTCGAGGAGTCTGCGCTCGACGGGTACGACGCCCGGCTCACGTCCCTCGACACCGTCCTCTCGGAGTCGCCGGTCGTGTCGATTCACGCGTCGCTAACGCCGGAGACCCACTACCTCCTCGACGCCGAGCGACTGGGCCAGCTCCAGAACGGTGCGCTGCTCGTCAACGCCGCCCGGGGGAGGCTCGTCGACCAATCGGCCCTGGTCGACGAACTGGAGGCAGAGCGCATCCGGGCAGTCTTAGACGTCTACGAGGAGGAACCGCTCCCCGCCGACAGTCCCCTCCGGACCCTCGAGAACGCCGTCCTGTTTCCACACGTCGCTGGCGCGCCCTCCCGGAGCCGGCTCGCCGGGACCGTGATATCGGAGATAGAACGCTTCGTCGAGGACGAACCGCTCTGTCACGAGATTCCGCGCGAGCGGTTCGAGATGATGACCGACGACCACGTCGAGTCCTGAGCATGGGGAGACGGATTCGAGGACAGGCACTCTATCCTCGACGTCCACCGCGACGGTGTGTCCGGCGACGAACACGGCGAACGGCTACGGGGGGCGTCGACGGTCACCGACTCCACGACGCGACCCCGCGACCACAACGGCGGAGCTGAGTTCGGCTCCGAACGCGGAACACCGACGTTTCGCTCGGCGAATAGGCCATCTCCCAACGAGCGGAGGCTCTCGCGGTCCACATTCTTCGGGGTCGACCACTTCCAGGATCACGCCAGTCACTTGAAGGACGACGGCTCTTCCACGCGTACGAGGTCGTACCCGGAGAGCGCGTAGATTTCGCCCTCGTCGCCGACCGTGATTCTGGGGTTGCCGTACCACTGGCCGTCGAGTCCGTCGACGACGGTCGTCACGTCGTACGTTCGAGGGTCGATCCTGATCACTGCCTCCGTACTTAGCCCGTAGACTGCCCCCTCGTGCGTCGCCAGCGTGGTCCAGCCGTCGGTGGCCGTCCCACGATGGACGACTTCGGGAACGTCGGGGTCGACGACGAAGAGTTCGCCGTCGACCGTGACCCCGTAAAGCGTCCCGTCGTGAGCCACGATGTCGTCGATGCCCGCCGTCTCCTCGACCGGAACGAGTTCCCACCCCGTCTCGAACGTCTCGGGGTCCCAGGAGACGAGGCGGGGGGTACTCGCGACCGGTTCGGTTCCGAGTCCGCCCTGGATCTCGCTTCCGAGGTAGACATCCGCGCCGTCGCGGGCGATGCTCGAAACCGATTGCTTCTCGACGACGTCCCGGTGGACCCGGACGTCGCCGGTCTCCCTGTCGAATGCGGCCACGGCACCGCCGATGTGCCCGTAATCCGGGCGGGTCCCGACGTAGAGGGCGTCGCGACCCTCGTCGTAGTGGATGGTCCGCGACCGGTTCTGGGTCTCGCCGATGGTCGCGAGCGTCCGCCGTTCGTCTCTCTTCGGGTCGTACTCGACGACGCTGGCGTCTGGATACGTGGCGAGATAGATCGTGCCGTCCACGGCCACCATCGCCTTCCCCTCGCCGGGAACGCTCCGGGTTTCGACGGCGTCGCCGTCGCGATGGCGGTGTATCTTCCCGTGGGACGTAACGTAGACAGCGTCGTCGAGCGCGAGAGCCGACTGGGGCCGTTCCGCTCCGCGACTCATGCCGGCGTCGGCCAGGTCGATTACTTCGACGTCGCCGACTCCGGACGACCAGACGGAGCCATCCGACGACGCCCCGACGGCGGCCCCGTCGTCGACCGAGAGCCAGAAGGGCTCGAAGTTGTCTATGCCCGATCCGATCGGTTCCGGGCCTCGGTCGGCTCCGTACTGGAGGACGGTCCCGTTCTTGAACCCGTACACTGTCTCCGCGTCGACGGCGACCGTCGAGACGCCCTCGTCGACGAGACGGAAAGAGGACGGGTCGTCGCGGTCGATCGCACAGAGCGTCCCGTCGGGAGTTAGCCGAACGATCACCTCGTCGTCGGTCAGCGCCAGTTCGTACGCTGTGTTCTCGTCGGTCAGTTCCGCTGGCAGAATCGATCGCTTCGCGCCGCTCTCCCGGTCTACCGCGACGAGCTGTGCCTTCGTGCCCACTCCCATGTAGATGGTGTCCTCGCTGGCGACGATGCTCCGGGCGTAGTCGATGTCCTCGCGCGCCCGTCCCAGCGAACGCGCCTTCTCCGCTTCGACGTCGTACTCGCGGACCGTCGCGTTCGGATACGTACCTGCATACACGCACCCGTCGACGGCCGCCACGTCCCAGACGAACGTCTCGTCGTCGAACGTGGCCAGTTCCGTCACGCCCGCACCGTCGGGGTCGATCCGGTAGAGGCTCGCCGGATGGTAGGTACCGAAGTAGACGACTCCGTCGTGTTCGACCATCCCGCGGATGCCGCCGACGCCGGGAACTTCGTGCTGGGCGTCTGTCGTCGCACTCGCCAGGTCGAGTGCCGCGACCCTCGTCGGGTGGACGCTCCGGGTCCCGACGTGGACGGCGTCACCGACGCGACACGACGCCGATATCGAGATGGTCGGTGCTGCCCGCCCGAGACTGGTGATTCGAAATCGCTCCTCCATACACTTCGATGCGACTGTGCCCCTATAAATCGTATCCCTGCCGCACGAAGGATCGTCGAACTTCGAGCGAGTTGCCGCACTCGTGGCCCTAGTTCCCTGGCATCGTCCTTCGTGTCCCGGCCGTCACAGTGGTCGATACCGTCGACCAAGATCGAACGGGTCCGTCGTCTCGAAGCCCCGCGTTTCACGCTTCCAAATCGACGTCGTTCGGCGGTCGAACCGCCTCTCGATTCCGGACGGCGTTCCATCTAGAGCTCCTCGTTGGCTATGAGCAAGTCGCGATTCAACACTTTTCACCGGCCTGTCCTTTACAGAGATGGTGATGTAACGACTGTGACGCCGAATGGGCCATCGTTTGGTAACCGGAAACATAGGCGGTCAGGAGGAGTGAGCGTCACGTCGCCAGTGATTACAGGACGCGTGGTGAGATTTTGGCGGAAAACCCTGCGTCGGACCGACTCACCGCCCTTTACCGGTACCGCAGTAGCTGGTTCGGCATCACTGCGTTTCGAAGAGTCAAACTCCGCTCGGGAGGTCCGATTCCGAGACGAGGACGGCGGACGAACGACGCACCGATGTCGGCCCGCGTCCTGTTAACGGGAATCGACAGGGACGGACGAAGATTTATTCGTCCGCGGTCACGTTCTCACGGCAATGGACGACAAGCGGAGAGTTCCGACAGACGAACGTCCGCTGGAACGCTCGCAGGAGCTGTTGCACCGTGCGACCGACGTCATCCCAGGCGGTTCACAGACCCAGAGCAAGGGGCCATCGAACTGGGTGCGAGGCGTCGCCCCGACACACGTCGAACGCGGAGAGGGGTCGCACGTCTGGGACGTCGACGGTAACGAGTACGTCGATTACACGATGGCGCTGGGGCCGGTCATCCTCGGTTACGACTATCCCGTCGTGACCGACGCCGTCGAAGCACAACTTCACGACGGGACGACGTTCTCGATGCCCCACCCTCTCCAGGTAGAGGTGGCGGAACTGTTCACGGACATCGTCCCCTGCGCGGAGATGGTGCGGTTCGCCAAGAACGGCAACGACGTGACGACGCTCGCCGCGAAAATCGCCCGAGCGTACACCGGCCGAGACGTCGTCGCGACGCAGGGGTATCACGGCTGGCCGGACGTGTGGACGGGCGCGACGGAGATGGAACGGGGCGTGCCCGCGTCGACCGCCGACCTTACTGCGACGTTCGAGTATAACGACGTCGAGAGCCTCAAACGGATATTCGAGGCGCACCCCGACGACGTGGCGGCCGTCGTCACGACGCCGGTGAACCTCCACCCGCCCGAGGACGACTTCCTCCAGCGGGTTCGCGAACTGACCAGTGAGCACGGCGCGCTCCTCGTCTTCGACGAGGTGTTGACCGGCTTCCGATTCGCCCTCGGCGGCGCGCAGGAGTTTTTCGACGTGACGCCCGACCTCGGCTGTTTCGCCAAGGGGATGGCGAACGGGTTCCCGATATCGGCGCTCGCCGGCCGCGAGGACGTGATGCGGACGCTGGAGGACGACGACGTGTTCTTCTCCACGACGTACGCCGGCGAGGCGATGTCGCTGGCGGCGACGAAGGCCTGCATCGACGTGATCCGCAAGAAGGACGTCACCGACCGAATCGCCGTGCGGGGACGGACGCTCCGCGACGGCTACAACGATCTCGCCGTGGAGTACGGACTCGCGGACCGGACGAGCGCCACGGGGTATCCGTGGCGGTTCGCGGTGCGGTTCCACGACGAGGACGGCGAGGTCGACACCGCCGCCAAGAGCCTGTTCATGCAGGAGTGTATGGACCGCGGCGTCCTCTTCTCCGGCACCCACTTGCCGTCGTACAGTCACACGACCGACGACGTCGCCTACACGCTCGACGTCTACGAGACGGCGCTCGCCGAACTGGCGGACGCCGTCGAGGACGACGAGGTCACCGACCGACTGCGCGGAGACCCCGTGGGTGCGACGCTCAGACAGCGCACCGGCGAACGCGACTGAGCCGCCCCTACGACGGCAGTTCGAGCGTCGCCGTCAGCGCGAGGTGGTCCGACGCGGGCGAGTCGACCCGCCTCACCGACCGCACGGTGACGTCCGGCGTGCAGAACACGTAGTCGATGCGGCGCTCCGGAGTCGTCGACTCGCCCGTTCCGGCGTCCGACGACGAAGCGGGGAACGTCGGCGCGTCGCCTGCGCCGCGGTCGTCGAACGCGTCGACGTACGTCTCGGTGAGCGCCGAGACGGAGGCGCTGTCGGGCGAGGCGTTGAAATCCCCGACGAGCACCTGCGGCAGTTGCGTCTCCATCGCCACGTCGAGAATGGCCCCGACCTGCCGTCGGCGTTCGTCGGCGGTCAGGCAGAGGTGCGTCGTGGCGAACGACAGGGACGTCCCCTCCAGTTCGACGTCCGTGACGAGGAGGACCCGCCGTTCCGACTCGGGGTCCGCCGGCAGTTCGAGCGTCCGCGACGACCGGACGGGGCCGCGACTCAGCACGGCGTTGCCGTACTGTCGGGGGTCGCCGCCGGAGTCGTCGGTCGCCTCCCGTTCCAGCGCCGGTGCGAACACGCCGTGGGCGTCCAGTCGGTCGCGCAGCACCGCGAACTGGTCCTCGTACTCGCTGCTCGCCCGGAACCGGCGGTCGACCTCCTGGAGGCCGACGACGTCGGGGTCCACCCGCCGCACGACGCTAGCCACGCGGTCGAGGTCGAGTCTTCCGTCGACGCCAATGCCGCCGTGAACGTTGTACGAGAGCACCTGGAGCGTGTCGCCCATGTGCTACGAATGGCGGGCGAAGTGCTTCAAGCGTTCGCCCGGGCCGTAACACGGTCGGGTACCGCCCGCACGTCGACGGGACACGTCACGTCACCCGGTCCACGACGCGCTCCCACACCGTCGGGAGGTGTTCCCAGTCGAGCAGCGCCTCGGGGGCCCAGTGGGGAGCACAGTCGGTGGCGTAGGCGAACGCACTCCCGTCGCCGGCATCGCCGACGACGAGGAAGGGGTCGTCGTCGACCGTCGCCCAGACCTCCGCCTCCGGTTTCGCCGCGAACCGGTTGTAACCGAGGACGTGGGGCCACTCCTCGGGCAGGTCGGCGTCGGGGACGCCGGCGTTCTGTGGGACGGCACCCGCGGGCTTCTCGACGCGGTCGTCGCCGGTCGACACCTCGACCGGGAGGACGTCGGCGACCGGGGTCGAGCCGTACCGCGCCTGCCCGCCTTTCCCTGCGAAACTCATGTAACCGCCCACCATTCCGAGCGCGCCCCCGTCGCGGACCCACTCCGCGAGTAGCGCACACCGGTCAGCGTCGGTGTCACCCGCAGCGACCCGTTCGGTTATCTGGAGCGTGTCAGCGCCGACATCGCTCAGGACGACGAGGTCGTACGCGTCTAGCTCCTCGCGCGTCCGGGGGAACGACTCCGCGGCGACGTGACACGGCTGGTAGGTCACCGACGCTCCCAGCCCTTCGAGCAACTGGACGTACCGGTCGGCGGCCTCGCCGTATTCGCTGGCCCGAATGACGTTCCTTCCTTTGATTTCGAGCTGTACGGTCACCCACGATTCGCCGGCCAGGAGGATGTCTGTCATCGTTCGAGGGTCAAATGCATCCTCTATAACGGTGTCGGTATATGGTAATTTATCTTACAGGACTCCCACGACGGACGTGCGGCCTGGCGGTTGGAGTAGGGTTAGAAGGGGAACAGTCGGTCGGCCGCCTCGTCGGTGAGCGGCCGGCCGTACTCGCTGGCCTCGAACGCCTCGGCGTACCGGACGTCTTCGCCGTCGACCCCGTACCGTTCGACGAGTCGTTCGCGGTAGCGGTCGGCGACGTCGGTCAGGGCCTCTACGTGCGGAAGGCCCCCGTCGCGCAGCCACTCGTACCGCTCTTCGGGGTCGTCCGGCACCTCGTCGAGCACGCCCTCGTTGTACGGCAGCCACTCGTACAGTTGGGACTCGTGACGGTCGAGCATCTCGAACTTTCGGTCTGCGACGTCGTCGACGGCGACGACGACGTCCGGCGAGAAGGGGTACGGTCGGTCGAACGCGTCGCTCAGGTACGCGAAGACGGGGTTGCGGTCGAGCGCCGGCGTCGCAGGGCAGACGTTCGGAACGGTCACCATGTACGCCGCGTCCCGGACGAGCTGCGCCGTGTACCGGTGGTCGGGGTGGTAGTCGTTCGGCCGGTGGCTCAGCACGAGGTCTGGTGCGTACTCCCGTATCAGTCGGATGACGTCGTCGCGGTTCTCGAGCGACGGCCGGAGCCGACCGTCCGGGTTGTCGAACATGCGGAACTCGATGCCGGCGACGTCGGCCGCCGCGTTCGCCTCGGCGCGGCGTCGCTCGACCAGCGTCACACCGGCCTGTTCGTGGTGCCCGGCAGCACCGTTCGTCATCGAGACGAACCGTACGTGGTGACCGCGGTCGGCGTACTTGCACGCGAGGCCGCCCGCCTTGAGGTCGCAGTCGTCCGGGTGCGCGCCGACGACGAGGACGCGAAGTGTGTCGGTCGTCATCGCTCGACACCAGTTCGCGAGGGGACATAAATGGTGGTGGGGCTCCGGCGCAGACGCCTGCCGTCTCGGAGGCGGGTGACGGGCAGTCACTGCCCGGCGGGGATGTACCACTCCGGTGCGACCGGAGCGAGGAACCCACCCCGACGTTCATTACGGTGGCCGGCCATTGCTCCCGCATGCAACGACTCGTACTCGCCGGAACGGGCTTCATGGCCGAGACGCACGTTCCCCAGTGGCAGCGGATGGACGACGTCTCCGTCGAGGCCGTCGTCTCACCGAGCGGTCCCGAACCGTTCCTCGACCGTCACGGCCTCGACGCCGCGGCGTACACCGACACAGTGACGGCCTGCGAGGAGAGCGACGCTGACGCCGTCGACGTCTGCACGCCGACGCACACGCACGCGGACATCGTCGACGCGGCAGCCGACCACGGTCTCGCGATCTTCTGCGAGAAGCCCCTGGCGCGGTCGCTCGACGAGGCCGCCGCCATCCGCGACACAGTGCGCGAGGCCGGCGTGCAGATCATGGTCGGGCACGTTCTGCGTTACTTCCCGCAGTACGCAGCCGCCAAGCGCGAGGTGGACGCGGGGGTGGTCGGGCGGCCGGGCGTCGCGCGTGCCCGGCGACTCTCGCCGTTCCCGCAGTGGGGGTCGGCGAACTGGTTCGCCGATCCGGACAAGAGCGGCGGCGTGTTCCTCGACCTGGCGATACACGACCTCGACTACCTCCGCTGGGTCTGGGGCGACGTCGACCGCGTGTTCGCCCGGCGAACCGGCGACGGCGCGCGCCAGCACGGCACCGTGACGCTCCGGTTCGCGAACGGGGCCACGGGTTACGTCGAGGCGTCGTGGGCGCAACCCGACTCGCGCGAACTCACGACGTCCCTGGAGTTTGCGGGCGACGAGGGCGTCGTCGCGGTGGACAGCGAGGACGCCCGACCGTATCGGGAGTTCACCGGCGACGAGGTGACCGTCGAGAGTCCCGTCGCAGAGGACGGCTACTACCGCGAGCTCGCGCACTTCGTCGACTGCCTGGAGAACGGAATCGCGCCGGACGTCGGCATCGGCGAGGCGATGGCGGCGATGCGGCTCTCGCTCGCCGCGCGGCGGTCGGCCGCCAGCGGAACGCCGGTCGCGCCAGCGGAGGTGGACGCGTGAGCGTTCCCGTCGGCATCCTCTCGGCGGCCCACGTTCACGCCGGTGCGTACGCTGCGGCGCTCGACACGAACGCAGACGCGGAGTTCGTCGGCGTCGCGGACGAGGACGCAGACCGGGGCCGGAGATTGGCCGACGAGCACGGCACGGACTACTGCTCCACGGACGAACTGCTCGACCGCGCGGCAGGCGTCGTCGTCTGCGCACCGAACGCGGCGCACCGCGACCGCATCGAGGCCGCGGCGGCGGCCGGCGTCGACGTCCTGTGTGAGAAACCCCTCGCGGCCGACCCGGACGACGCTCACACCGCCGTCGCCGCCTGCGAGGACGCCGGCGTCCGTCTCGGCGTGGCGATGCCGCTCCGGTTCAGCGAACCCGTGCAACGAGTGGAGCGGACGCTCGACGACGGCACGCTCGGCGACGTACACGCCGTCACGGGGACGAACCGCGGTCGGTGCCCGGGCGGCTGGTTCGTCGACCCCAGCCGGAGCGGCGGCGGGGCGGTCGTCGACCACTCGCCCCACGTCCTCGACCTCGTCCACCACCTCCTCGGCGAACGCGTCCGGGAGGTGTACGCCGAGTCGGGAACGCGGTTCAACGACATTCCGGTCGAGGACGTGAACCTGCTCTCGATGGAACTCGGCGACGGTACGCAGATAACACTCGACGGGTCGTGGAGTCGGCCGGACGAGTGGCCGACGTGGGGCGACGCCACGCTCGAACTTCACGGGACCGACGGCGTCGCGACCATCGACTGCTTCGACCAGACGCTGCTCCGCGTCGGCAGCGGAGGCGACCGCGACGCGACCTGGCCGTTCTGGGGGTCCAACCCGGACCGCGCGCTCGTCGCCGACTTCGTCGACGCCGTCGCGAACGGACGCGAGCCGGCGACGACCGGGCAGGAGGGCGCCGCGGTCGCCGCCGTCATCGAGGCCGCCTACCGGTCTATCGACCGCGGCGAGGCCGTGTCGGTCGACTACCGCGACGAGTGAGACGCACCGCAATCCGCTCTCGGCCACGGACCCAGTAGAACGGCCACCCCGCTCGACGGTTCCCGTCGCAGGGACCGGCGAGGGATTTATGTCACCGCCGCGGGAGGGTGTAGACGAGTCATGGAAGAGATCAACACCGACGAAGCACCGCCGAGTATCGGTCCTTTCTCGCAAGCCGTCCGCGACGGCGGCCGCATCTACGTCTCCGGCCAGGGCCCCGTCGACCCCGAATCGGGGGAGATAGTCGGGGACACCGTTCGGGAACAGACCGCGCGCACGCTCGAAAACGTCGCCGCCGTCCTCGAAGCCGCCGACAGGTCGCTCGACGACGTGGTGAAGGCGACGGTGTTCGTCCGGGACATGGACGACTACGACGCCGTCAACGACGTGTACGCCGACTACATGACGGAACCGTATCCGGCGCGCAGCGCCGTCGAAGTCGCCGACCTACCCATCGACATCGGCGTCGAAATCGAGGTCGTCGCGTCCGACCAATGAAGGCCATCGTCGTCGGCCGCGGGGAGTCGCGGCCGCGCGTCATCGAGAAATCGCGTCCGGAACCCGAGGCGGACGAGGCGCTCGTCCGGACGCTGCGGGTCGGCATCGACGGAACTGACCACGAGGTGCTGTCTGGCAACCACGGCGGGTTTCCGGAGGGTGCCGACCACCAGGTCCTCGGCCACGAGGCGGTCGGCGTCGTCGAGGACCCCAACGGCACTGACCTGGAGACCGGTGACGTCGTCGTGCCCACGGTGCGACGGCCGCCCGCCGACGGGTCGAATCGGTACTTCGACGCGGGCGAGCCGGACATGGCACCCGACGGGATGTACCGCGAGCGCGGCATCGCGGGCGCTCACGGGTTCATGGCCGAGTACTTCACGAGTCCGGCGGAGTTTCTCGTCCCGGTCCCCCGCGAGTTCGCGCCACACGCCTTCCTGATCGAACCCATCAGCAACTCCGAGAAGGCCTTCGAACTCGCGTACGGGTCGCGGTCGACGTTCGAGTGGACGCCCGAGAGCGCGATGGTCCTGGGCAACGGCCCGCTGGGGCTGTTGACGCTGGCGATGCTCGGCGAGAGGTTCGACCGTACCTACTGTCTCGGCCGGCGGGACCGCCCCGACAGGACCATCGACATCATCGAACGCCTCGGCGCGACCTACGTCGACTCGCGGGAGACGCCGGTTCCGGCGGTCGCCGACGCCCACGAACCGGTCGACTTCGTCTACGAGGCGACGGGGTACGCGAAACACGCCTTCGAGTGCGTCGACGCGCTCGCGCCGAACGGCGTCGCCGCGCTGCTCGGAATCCCCGAGGACTGGACGTTCGACGTCGACGGCGGCCGACTCCACAGGGAGTTCGTCCTCGAGAACAAGGCGCTCGTCGGCAGCGTCAACTCCTCCGTTCCGCACTTCGAGGCGGCGAAGGAGTCGCTGGCCGCCTTCCCCGACTGGTTCCTCGACGAACTGGTAACGGGCGTCTATTCCCCCGACGAGGTCGACGCGGCGTTCGAAACCGGCGACGACGTCATCAAGACCGTCGTCGAGTTCGACTCGCCGTAACGACCGCGCTCCGCGGCTCCGTCCCCGGCATTCGCGGGTGGAGGGACCGTCGAGCATACGTCGCCCCGGGCGAGTCGTTACGTGTCGAAGTGCGCCCGGAGGCGGTCGATTACGTAGTCGGTCTCATCGTCGGTGAGACACATGGGGTTAACGGTAAATCCCTCGGGGAGGCTGTCGGCCCCGACGAACACGCGCGGTTCCTCCCGGCGGAGCCCGGCGACCACCTCGGTCGCCGTGACGCCGGCCGCGTCGCCGTCGACCGTCGCGGCGACCTCGGGAGCGACCGCCGTCTTGTCGGTGGCGGTTATCGTCGTTTCGACGCCGGGAACCGAATCGAGAGCGTCCGCGACCCGCTCGGAGCGTGCCAGCCACTCCTCCCCGAGGGCGTCGTGGTCCTCCGCGACGAACGCCTTCAGCGCGCTGATGAGGCCGACGAGTTCCTCCTTGCCGACCTTCATCGGTCGGCCGATTCCCTGCCTGGGAACGCCGCCCAGTTCGTCCGGATCGAGGAGCGACGTCGGCGGTTCCCAGACGGACTCGGCTGCGTGCATGTCGAGGTGCTGGGCCGCGACCGACGAGACGAGGTCGGCGCGACCCGCGAGGATGCCCGTCGTCTGGGGTCCCCGGATAGCCTTCCCGCCGCTGAACGCGACGAGGTCAGCGCCGGCGTCCGTGAAGCGTTCGAGGTTGGTCGCGGGCGGCAGTTCCGCGGCTGCGTCGACGACGACGGGAACGCCCTCGTCGTGAGCTATCGCGCAGACCGTCTTCAGGTCGGGCTCCGTGTACGGTTTCGCCACGTAGGCGACGGCAGCGGTGTCCTCGGTGATGGCGTCGGCGTACTCCCACGGCTCGACGTTCCGTGACCCCGTACCGAGGTGCCGGTCGTTCGTCCCCACGTCGACGATGCGGGCCCCCGACGCCCTGACGGCGTGGTCGTACCCCGTTCGGTGGGTCCGCGCCATCACGACCTCGTCCGCCAGCCCCTCCGTGTCGGGGAGTCGGGCCATCGCGCCGAGGTCGTCGCCCGCGATGCAGGCCGCCGTACCGAGCGCGAGGGCCGAGGCCACCCCGCAGGTCACGTAGCCCGCGTCCGCGCCCGTGGCGTCGGCGACGAGGTCGCTCGCCCGGGCCTGCAGGTCGGAGAGGCGGACGAACGCCTCGGCCGCGCGATCCATCGCTTCCCGGGCTTCGGGGCGGATTCGACTCCCGCCGATGCGCGTCTTGGTCCCCGTCGCGTTGACCACGCTCGGAACGCCCAACTCCTCGTATATCGTGCTCCCTGGCATATCCTACCGGGTAAGGTGGTTCGAACCCTAAATAACTGGTCGTCCACGCCGACCGGTAGGTCTAATTCCCGGGGGGACGAGGGTGACGGTAACGGAGCACTCACATGACCGGCCTCGAAACTGGAACCAGCTACTTCGACGTGATGGACGTCCGGCACGCAGAGCGAGACCTCGACCGCTTCCGCGACGCCGGGCTAGACGCCGTCCTGCACACGTTCAGCGAACGGGACCGCGAGTACTTCGAACGAACGAAGGCCGACCTCGTGGCCGCGAGCCACGACCGCGACTTCACTGTCTACGTCAACCCCTGGGCCGTGGGCGGCGTCTTCGGCGGCGAGGCGTACTCCGGTCTCGTCGCCCGCGAGCCTTCGGTGCGACAGCGTCTCGCCTCGGGCGAGCGCGTCCCCGCCGCGTGCTTCAACGACCCCGACTTCAGGGAGTACGTCCGCGGATGGACCCGCGACGCCGTCGACATCGGCGCCGACGTGCTGTTCTGGGACGAGCCCCACTGGTACAACGTCGACTGGTTCCGGGAGTACGCCGCCGACGACTGGAGCTGTCGGTGCGAGCACTGCCGAGAGCGCTACCGCGAGCGCTTCGACGAGCCCATGCCCGTGACCGAGACGGAGGCGGTAACGCGGTTCCGAGAGGAGTCGCTGCTCGACTTTCTGGACGAGATGATGGCGCTGGGCCACGAACGCGGCGCGGAGAACGCCGTCTGCCTGATGCCAAAGAAGACGGCCGACTACGGGTTCAGCGACTGGTCGAGGGTGGCGACGAACGACCACCTCGACGTCCTCGCCACCGACCCCTACTGGGAGGCGTTCGGTGAGTCCAACGACCCCGAGTCGTTCGTCGCCGAGTTCGGCGAGACGGTGAGCAGCCTCGCGGCCGACAACGACCTGCGCAGCCAGCTCTGGGTGCAGGGGTTCGACCTGGAAGCGGGTGCCGCGGCGGACGTTCGAGCGGCAACGCGTGCGGCCCTCGACGTCGGCGTCGACAGCCTGTTCACGTGGGGCTACGACGGCTGTCGAACGATATCCGGAATCGCCGCCGACGAACCGGACGCGGTCTGGGACGCGTTCCTCGACGAGCTGCCCTGACTACTCCAGTATCGACGCGAGGTTCCCGTGGCGGATGCGGTCTTTCGCCTGGTCGTCGACCGGCAACTGCTCGACGTGGACGTAGTGAGCTTCGAAGATGCGGAACGGCAGTTTCGGGCCACAGACGAGGTTGTCGACGCCGACGTCGTCGACGATTTCGGCACCCTGGTGGGGAAAGAACATGTAGAGGTCGTCGAGGACGAACAGCGTCTCCCCGTCGCGGACAGCGTTGTCGAGGTGGACGCCGTCGGGGTACGACTGGGTCGTCTCCCTGGCGATACGGGCGGCGTTGTCCCACGCGTCGGCGACGACCACGTCGGCGTCCGGGGAGGCCTGCAACAGGTCGATTATCGCGTCCGCCTGTTCGTCCGAGAAGTACTTGCTCCGCATCCCCTCGAACCCGTTGAGGACGACTCGCGGATGGCGCTGGCGCTGGTCCTCGATGCTCGCGGCGACGACGACGGGGACGTCCCGCTCCGCGCAGGCGTCCAGGAGTTCCTTCGCCTCGGGTGCGTCCGGGTCGTAGTCGTGGTGCGCCGGTAGCATCTTCACCGCTCGCATGTCGAACTCGTCGATGCACTCGTCCAGGTCCTCCTCCCACGCTGGATACGTCGGGTCGATGGTCGCTATCGGAATCAGGCGCTCGTTACCGTCCAGGCGCTCGTGGAGCTCGCGGTTACCCGCGTGGGAGTTGCGATAGAAGAGGCTCTCTGCGGCCGAGACGAGCGCCCGGTCGACGCCCTTCTCGTCCATCGTCGCGAGGACGTCGTTCGGGTCGGCGTCGACCGGTCGGAACGGGAACTGCCCGACGAACGCGTTCGCGTCCACGACAGTGTCGGCGACAGGTTCCTCGGCCCGTTCGAATCGCTCGCGTATCTCCTCCCTGCGCCGGTCCACCTCCGCCTCCGGAAGCTTGTTCGCGGCGTCGTCGGGTACGAGGTCCTCCATGTTGTAGGCGACCGTCGCCTTCTGGTCCGGCGTCAGGTCGCACCCGAGAAGTTTGCCGACCCCCGGCAGGAACCATGTGTCGGTGCCGAAGACGAGGCGGTCGGCACCGAGGTAGTCGACGGCCATCTCCAGCATGCCGGTATCGGTAACGCTCCCGCTGACGTCGAGGTAGACGTTCTCCTGGTGCTGGATGTTCTTGATACGGTACTCCCAGTCGCCGCCGCCGGCGATGTGAGCGGCGATAATCTGCAGGTCCGGATACCGAGTCGCCAGTTCCATGACGTCCTCCGTGTACGACTCGGTCGGGTACTCCTCCGGATACGGCTCCTCGCGCTGCCCGACGTGGACGATGATGGGAACGCCCATCTCCGCCGCCGCCTCCGCGAGCGGGAAGAACTGGGGGTTCGACACCTTCATGTCCGACCCGCAGATGTCCCCGGGACCGAAGTGGTTCTTCAGGCCGACGAGACCGTCGTCCTCGACAGCGCGCTCGAACTCCGCGACGGCGTCGTCGCCCCACCGCGGGTTCGCCCGGGCCCACCCGTAGAAGAGGTCGGGGTGTTCCTCGACGTACGACGCCACTATCTCGTTGTTGCGGCGACACTCCTCGACGGTCTCGCCCAAGTCGCCGATGAGACAGATTCGGTCGACTCCCATCGTCTCGGCCATCTCCCGGACCTGCGACGCGCGCTCGGCCCGTTTTTCAGGGGTGGAGTTGTCCTCGGTCCAGAGGTGGAAGTGACTGTCTATCATCCGACAGTGACCGACGCGGGCGACCGATAAATAAGCACGGTCCACACGACGCGACGGTCGAGCGAAGTTTCACTCCCCGACCAGGTCGAGGCTGGCTTCGCGGAACGCCTCGACGCCGGCCGGTGCGAACTTGCAAGTGCGGACCTCGTAGCCGCCCTCGTCGAACGCCTCGACCGTGGGGAGGTAGCCGACGTACTCGTTCGCGTACCCGGCCACGACCAGCGGGTCGGCGTCCGCGGCCGCCTTGAACGCGAGACCGTGTTCGACGAACGCCTCGCCGGGAATTGAGAGGAAGCCGAGGGGACCGGCGTCGACGTACGCGAGTTCCGTCTCGTACGCGTCGCGGTTGCACTCCGCCAACCGCCGTTTCTCCTCTAGATACCAGCGGTCCCGGAACAGCGACGCGAGCCGACTATCGTCGTCCTGCAGACTGTGGAAGTCGACGGCAGCGGGGTCGCCGCCGAGCCGGTCGATTTCGGCCGTCAGTTCAGCGTGCCGTCGCTCCATCTCCTCGGGTGTCGACGTCGCCTGGAACGCGAGTTCCACGGTCCGGCGCTCGACGGTCAGGCCCGCGACGGCGAGCGGGTCGGCGTCGCGGGCCTCGGCGACAGCGTCGAGCGCCGTCTCGGCCACCTCCTCGCCGACCGTCGTCACGTAGCGGTAGACCGCCTCGTCCGGTCGCGTCTCGGAACTCCCCCGGGGGTTGACGTCGCCAGCGGCACCGTTCAGGAAGAGCGTCTCCATGCCGGTTTCAGAGCGAACCCGCTCGTACAGCGCCCCCGGCCAGTCCGCGGCGACGAGCGTCGCGTTGGCCGTCGTGCAGACGGGGTGGCAGGCGAAGTTCAACAGCAGCAGGTCCCGGGCGTCCGTCTCGACGACGACGGCGACCAGTTCCGGGTCGACGGGGCCGTCCGCCCGTCGGCGGTTCACCGCCACCGCGTCGTCGGTCGCACGCCCCACCCGGAGCGTCGCCGACGAGCGACGGTCGTACGCGTCCGATATCGCATCGACGACGGCCCGTTCGACGGTCGCAACGTAGTCGGTCGTGTCCGCGTCGTAGGATAGCAGCGGATTCACTTCGAGGAACCTACCCGGGACGTAGGGCGCGGCGTGCGTGTGAGTCGCGGCCACCGTCACGTGGTCGACGCCGAGCGCCGACGCCTCGTCGCGGACGGCCGCCGTCAGTTCGCGGGAGACGTTCAACAGGTCGACGGCGACGACGGCGACGGTCGTCGTCCCGTCGTCTAGGACGAGCGCCGTCGCCGACAGCGGCGAGTGGACGCCGGTCGAGGTTCGGTCGAGCGTCCCCGGTCCGTAGCCGCTCAGTTGAATCGGTTCGTCGGGGGTGATGTCGGTCCGGGCGCTCCCGGCGCGAAGCGTCGGCATGACCGGGAGTTCGTGGCCGTTCACTTCAATCCTTCTCCCGCACCGTTTCGGGCGCCGCACCGTCCACCGGTCGCGTCGCGGTGTCGTGCTTCGACCCCGGGTTCGCGACGGGGTAGTGCGGGTCGCTAGCGCACGGCGAAAGGATAAAGGCATTCTCGACCCACGTCTCGTCCGGTGACCACCGATTAAGACCGCAGTCGCACTCCCGGCAGAGCGCGACGAACGCTGGGAACTGGCCGCACAGATCGGCGTCGAGCAAGCAGTCGTCCATCCGCACATGAGCGAGGTGGACAACGGACGACGCGGCGACACGCCGTGGGAGTTCGACGACTTGCTCCGCATGAAGAACGCCTTCGAGCACGTGGGACTGGACGTCGGCGTGATCGAAGGCGGAACGCCGCTGACTGACGTGACCCGACTCGGACTCGACGGACGCGACGAGGAGATAGACCGCTTCTGCGAGTTCGTCCGCACGATGGGTCGCCTCGACATCCCCGTCCTCTGTTACAGTTGGATGACCCACTTCTGGTGGCTGCGCACCAGCGACCAGTATCCGACGCGCGGCGGTGCGCGAACGACCGCGTACGACCACGACCAGATGCAGCGCGGCCCAGTCCCCGACATCGGGGAGGTGACCGAGGAGGAGTTGTGGGACACCCTGGAGTACTTCCTCGAACGAGTCGTCCCCGTCGCCGAGGACGCGGGCGTGCGCCTCGCCCTCCACCCGGACGACCCACCGCTCAGTCCCATCCGTGGCGTCGGTCGCATCATTACTAGCGTCGAGGCGTACGACCGGGTGATGGACCTCTATCCGAGCGAGGCGAACGGTATCAACTTCTGTCAGGGGAACTTCGCCGCGATGGGTGTCGACCTCCCCGACGCTATCCGGCACTTCGGGGACGACATCGTCTTCGTGCACTATCGCGACATCGAGGGCGACGCCGAACGTCTGGTCGAGACGTGGCACGACGACGGCAAGACCGACATGGTAGCGGCGATGGAGGCCTACCGAGACGTCGGCTTCGACGGACCGGCCCGCCCGGACCACGTTCCGACGACGAGCGTCGAGTCCAACGACACCGCGGGGTACGAGTTCCGCGGACGACTGTTCGCCATCGGCTACATGCGCGGACTCATCGACTCGATGTACCGGGCGAGGTGACGCGGGCCTCCGTTCGTCGGTCGCTGATGTGGTACGGAAAGGCGACGAGGGCGGGTACGACCGGAGACGAAACGGGACGGGTATTCGACCCGAAACTTCGTAAGGCCCCCCTGCGAACGACCCACCACATGCGCAAGATACGCTTCCGCGACGAGACGGGTATCGAACGAACCGGCGAGTGGCCCGCCGGTGGCGACATCGAGGCGGCCGGGAAGACCTACGACCCCGAGGCAGTCGACGTCCTCCCGCCGTGCGAACCAACGAAGGTCGTCTGTCAGGCCGGCGGCTACATGGACCACCGCGAGGAGTCCGGGTTCGAAGACCGCCCGGAGCGGCCCGAACTGTTCCTCAAGGGGCCGAACAGCGTCTCCGCGCACGGCGACGCCATCGAACTGCCGCCGGGCCGCGACGTCGTCGAGTTCGAGGCGGAGTTCGGCGTCGTCATCGGCGAGCAGTGTCGCGCCGTCTCCGAAGACGAGGCGATGGAGTACGTCGCGGGCTACACCTGCGTCAACGACGTCTCCAACCGCGACGACCAGCAGGAGGAGCGAAACTGGGTGCGCGGGAAGGCGTTCGACGGGTCGCTTCCGATGGGGCCGGTCGTCGCCACGCCCGACGAAGTACCCGAAGATGCGACGCTTCGTCTCCGCCACAACGGCGAGGTGAAACAGGAGACGACGACCGAGATGATGATATTCAGCGTGCCGGAGCTCGTCGCGGAGGTCTCCGAACTCGTCACGCTCGAACCCGGCGACGTCATCGCGACAGGGACGCCGTACGGCCCGGACTCGCTGAGCGAGGGCGACACAGTCGAGGTCGAGTTCGAGGGCGTCGGCACGCTCGAAAATCACGTGACGACGCGCTAGGGTTTCGGTAGTCCCAGTCGGTCGTACTGGTTCTCGGCTACCGACAGCTCGTGCAGCGCGTCGACCAGCAGTTCCCACATCGCGTCCTCTTCGGACCGCTCCTCGCCTGCGAGGTTCGTCTCCTGGCGCGGGTCGGTGTCGGTGTCGAACAGCATCGGGTCGTCGTGGCGGGCGTACGACGGCCCCTCGAACCGCCAGACCGGACAGTCGGTGTACGGCAGGAATTCGCCGGCCTCGGCGTCCCCCTTCGGCTCCTTCGGCTTGAAGTTGCCGCGCGCGTTCATCATCGAGGTCGAGTGGAGCGCGGTGTCGACGCTCTCGTCGCAGGGGTGGAAGTACGTGTACCGGCCGTCGGTGACGTTCATTGAGGAACCCCAGTAGCCATACAGCGCCCGGTCGCGGTGGTGGTTGCGCTCGCCGCGGACGAGTGGGAGGATGCTCCGACTGTGAACGTTGTCGGGAACCGGCGCGTCGAGCGCCTCCAGTATCGTCGCGTACAGGTCGACCGCCGTCGTCAACTCGTCCACGCGGTCGCCATTGTGCGCACCGTCGGGATGCCAGACGAGCAGGGGCGTCCGAGCGAGGACATCGTACAGCGGCGCGGCGGGTTTCCCTATCCAGCCGTGTTCGCCGAGGTAGTGGCCATGGTCGGCCGTGACGACGACCATCGTATCGTCCCAGGCGCCGGTGTCGTCGAGGGCGTCGAGCACGCGACCGAACCAGCGGTCGACCATCGTCACCTTGCCGGCGAACTGCGCGCGAACGAAGTCGAGTTCCCGCTCCGAAAGCTCCGCCACGCCCTCGTCGATACGGCCGTAGTGGGGCCAGAACGTCAGCGCGGGGTCACAGGGGTCCTCGTCGGTGTACATCGAGGCGTACGGCTCCGGGCAGTGGAACGGCTCGTGGACGTCGAAGCTATCGACGTAGCAGAACCACTCGTCCCAGTCGGCGTTTTCCCTGAGCCAGTTCGACGCGAAGTCGAAGACCTTCGGCGCGAAGAACTCCGTCTCGTCGTTCTGGTCGAAGTCGGCGACGTTCCGGGCGTACTGCGCGCGGTTGATGTACTGCAGGCCGTCCGGTGCCCATCGGTCCGGGTCCGTCGCCTGCCGGAGCAACGCCTCGTCGTCGGGGACGCGCGGGGCAGTTTGCCACGCGTCGCACTCGTGACCGCGAACGAACTCGAAGCCGTGAAAGTCCTCGTAGTACCCGTTCGACCCGTGCTGGAAGTAGTGGTAGTGGTCGGTGACCAGTTGCGTAAGGACCTCGCTCTCTCGCGCGGCCCGAGGGAGGGTTACGTCGTAGGCTTCGACCGGCCCCCACGGCCGCCAGAGGAAGTCTTTCACGCCGGTCAGCCACTCGCGGCGTGCCGGCATGCACGCGAGACTGCCGGCGTAGTGGGTGTCGAACACCGCCGACCGTTCGGCGAACCGGTCGAGGTTGTCCGTCTCGACGTCGAACTCCACGTCGAGGTCGTAACAGCCGAGGAAGCGGCGACTCAAGCTGTCGACGGAGACGAATAGGACGTTCATCGGTCCGGGGACACTCCCGCGTCGGCCAGGAGTTCCTCGTGGTCGTCGCCGGTAACGAGTTCCCCGTCGACGGCGAGAAACGGTTCGTCGTAGCACAGTCCGCAACGCTGCAGGCAGGGCCACCCGACGCACTCCGCCGGAAGGGCCGCCCGCAGGTCGCTCGGGAGGTTGTCAACGCAGTACTCGATTCGGTCGACCATGCGCGAAGGGACGGCATCGGCGCTCTAATAACTATCCCGACCGGCGAACCTTTTTCTAACGTCGGGTTCTCGCCAGGGGTATGAGTTCACGAATCGGTATCGTCGGGTGCGGACTGATGGGTACCGAACACGCGAAGCGGATGGAACGCGCGGGCGGAGACATCGTCGCGGGCGTCGACGTCGCCCCGGAGGCGCGCGAGCGGTTCGCCGACGCCTTCGAAGCCGACGTCTACGAGGACTACGCCGACCTCTACGCCGGAGACGTCGACGGCGTCGTCGTCACGTTACCGAACGCGTTCCACGAGGAGGCGGCCGTCGTAGCGCTCGACGCCGGCCTCGACGTCCTGCTGGAGAAACCGGTCGCCCACGACCTGGCGAGCGCCGAACGCGTCGTCGCGGCCGCTCGCGACTCCGAGGGGTTCTGCATGACGGGGTTCACCATGCGATTCTACGCGGAGGTGACCGAACTGATGGGTCGCATCGAGTCGGGCGAGTTCGGCGACGTCACCCACGTAGAGGCCAGATACGTTCGCCGCGACGGCGTGCCCGAGAGCGGGTGGTTCATCGACCCGGACCTCGCTGGCGGTGGCGCGCTCGTCGACGTCGGCGTTCACGTCCTCGACCTGGCGCTGGCGGCCCTCGACTTCCCCGCCGTCGAGGGCGTGTACGGTCGCACCTGGGCCAAACGCGAGGACATCGACGTGGAGGACTCGGCGACGGCGCTCGTCCGGTGTGACGACGGCGCGACGGTCAGCCTCGACGTGTCGTGGGCGGCGAACGCCGACCCGAGCCAGTCGGTTGCCGTCCGCGGTAGCGACGGCGGTGCCCTCCTCGACGTCGGCGACGGGACGCTACGAGTGTACGACGACGCCGACGACGCCAAACGCGTCGAGACGGCCGACCACGACTGGCTCGCGCCCGAGGACGAGGCGTTCGTCGACGCCGTGGAGGTCGGCGCACCGCCGGCCGTCAGCGACGTCGAAGAGGGGTTGGCCGTCCAGCGGGTCGTCGACGCGATTTATCGCTCCAGCGAGACCGGAACGCTCGTCGCGCCGTCTCAGAACGCGAGGTAGAACTCGTCGTGCGGCGCGACGACGCTCTCGCCGGTGATGCGGACGGTCCGGTCGTCGACGCGTTCGACGTGGTCGGCGTCCTCGTCCCACCACCCCTCGCCCGGCGGAACGGGGTCGTAGTGTCGAACGTCGAGTTCGTACGGGGGTTCGAGACCGGTGTACGGCGGAACGTCGTCCAGTCGTTCGACGGCGCGGGCGGTGCCGTCGCGGACCGCCGCGCAGGCGTCGTCCGGGTCCCGGTGGACGGCCGACTCCTCGCCGGTGCCGCGCTTGACCGCCACCGTCTCGATCTCCGGGACGAACATCTCCGCCTCGTGGCAGGCCTTGTCGTCGCCCGAGAGGAAGACGGTCGGGACGTCCTGGTAACCGGCGACGAGCGCGCGACAGCCGAACTCGCCGACGAACGTGCCGTTCAGCCGGTAGTACTCGACCGACCGCGAGGAGTAGGTGTGTCGGAGCGGCGCGGCGACCGTTCCGGCCATCGCGTGCTGGCCGACGAACAGTTGGCCGTCGTACTCCGAGAGGTCGAAGTACGGCCGGCTATCTCCGGCGACGTACGTCGCGTCCTGGACGTCGTCCTCGCGCAGTCCGCCGGACCCGTGGCCGTCCCAGACGGTGACCTCGGCGTCGGGATAGACGTCTCGGACGCCGGCGATGCAGGCGTCGACCTCGCGGGCGAGTTGGTCCATCGCCGAAGCCTTCTGCGCTTCGTCTCGCGTGCGAGTGCGGTCGAAGGAGTCGATGCCGGCGACGCCTTCGATGTCGGTTACGACGAAAAATCGCATACGGTACGAGATGCCCGTCGGAGACCTTATGTGTTCGGGTCAGCCGCACTTCCGAACCATGTAGCCGGTCGCGATGGCCAACGGCAGTCCGAGCGCTGCCGAGAGGATGGTCACGTAGTAGCTCCCCGTCCCGGGTTCGACGATGAGCGCCACGAAGCCGAGCATCACGAGGAACACGACGTTCAGCGCGAACATCAGTCCCCAGACGAAGTCGAACTCGCAGGCGACCGTCCAGAACGTCTCCCTGAACTCGCTCATACGCGCAGTTCGGAGACGCGGGATTTAGTTCTTCCCGAACGCCGGTCGTCTACGGCTCCGGTGACCAGGTTTCGAACGCCGGCGACCGGACCCGGGCACCAACCTCGACCACGTACTCGTACCCCGCGTCCGGGTCCTCCGGGTCGACGAACGCCTCGACGGTCGTCGCACCGCCGACGTCGAAGGCGACGCGGTTCTCCCCCCGCCGCTCGACCGATTCGACCGGGTACACGCCGTTGGCGTCGCCAGCAACGTCGACGTAGAGGAAGTCGCCGACGGCCGCCTCGGGGTCGACCGCCTCGTCGAGTTCGACGACGAGTTCGTTCGACGACGAGAGGTCGCGCGTGAACTCGACGAGGCGGCCGGCAAACCGGTGGCGGGACGGGCGGGAGACGAGCGTCGCGCCGTCGGCGGTGTCGAGTTCGTCGCCATCACAGAGCTGGGCGGCCACGGGCGCACCGTCGACCGCGGAGTAGCGAGCGAAGAACCCGCTGAAGGCGAACGCGTCGCCGACCTCGTGGGTGGCGTCCGGGTCCGACGCCCACGCGAGGTAGTCGACGCGGCCAGTGTCGAGTTCCACGCGAACGGCCCTGGCGTCCGGGAGAGCGCCGTCTTCCCCCTCGCCGTTCGACGGGTCGTCCCCCGACGCGCCGCGGTCGTCCCGGCGGGTCACCGGCACCGCCGAGACGTCACGGACGCGGCGCTCCCCGCAGTGCGGTTCGAGGACGGCGGTGAACGCCGAGTCGGGGTCGTGGCCGCGATTGCGACAGAGCAGATAGCGGAGCGACTCGGGATTGCCCTCCTTGTTCCGCGGTGGTTCGCCGTCCGCCAGCGTCACCTCGTCGTAGTCGCCGAGCATCGTCAGGGTGAGGCGAACGTCCGCGTCGTCGTCCCGGACGTCCCAGGTGTCGGTCGCGTCCCACTCGACCTCGAACGCCCCGGATGGGTCACCGGCGGTCGCGACGTCGGTGAGGTAGTTGAACCCGCTGCCGACCGCGCGGTCGTAGTCGGTGACCTCCTCGTCGGCCGGCCGCGGGACGTCCACCCCGGCGAAGGTCCCGTCCCGAGCAGTCAGGTCGAGACCCTTCGTCGCGACGTCCCCCTCGGGGCCGTGGAAACTGTAGACGTGGTCCTCGCCGCCGGCCACCCGGAACAGGTCGACGACGTAGGCGTCCGACTCGTCTATCCGCACCATCGCCGTCGTTCGGCGGTAGACGTCCGTCTGCGGGTAGACGCGGGGGGCTTCGACGTCCGTCAGCGCCAGTCCGTCGTCGTCCGCGAAGTGGCGGGGGACGCCGACGGACTGCGGGCGTTGGCGCTCCGCGTCGACGACGACGGTGTTGTGGCTGACGGTGTTTTTGGTCCAGAAGCGCCCCTTCGGCCAATTGCCCGTGAACTCGGGATAGCCGAGGTCGGGCGAGAGACAGAGACCGTGAGCGTACAACGAGAGGTTCAGCGAGTCCTGGTGGGCGTGGCTCGTCCCCGTTTCGAAGCTGTTGCGTCCGTAGTACAGCCACAGCGCTCGCCGGTCGTCGTCCGTTCCGGCCGTCCCGCCGGTTCCACCCCGCTCGCTGGCTCCGGCCCCTCCACCTCGCTCGCCGGTTCCGGCCGCCCCGGCCGTCCCGCCCCGGAGCACGGTGAACCCGTAGCCGGGGAGCATCCGGCTCTCCGAGTTGAAGCGGCCGCCGCTGGCGACGACGTCGGCGATGCGGTCGGGGAGCGACCCCGCGTCCGCCGAGAAGACGTCCCCGTGCAGCCCCTCGGCCGAGTCGTCGTTCAACAGGTGGGCCGCTCGAGCGAACTCCGGGTCACCGTACCGCTGGAACCCCCGGAGCGCCGTCTCGACGGCGATACCCTGATCCGGTTCGCCGGCTTTCCCGCTGTCGCCGATGGAGGGCATGTACCGGTCGAGCGTGAGCAGCGGAAAGTGCGCCCCCGTCGCCCGCCTGAGTTTGGGGTGGGCGTAGAGGTCCGGGTCCACCGAGAGGTCCGCGTCGACGACGTCGGCGTACACGGAGAGGATGTCCGCGACGCGCAGCAGTTGGCGCTGGATGATGAGGTTGTAGTTGGGCGCGGCCTCGTCGGCGTAGCCGTCGCGGTCCAGGCGGTCGACCAGCGCGGCGGCGAGGTTACAGCCGGTCACGCGCCACTCCTGGGCTCTGGCCTCCTCGAATCCGGTTTCGCTGGCCGTCCACGGTTCCCCCGCCGCGTTGCGCAGTTCGCCTGACTCGAAGAGGAATGAGAGGGCGTCGCCGGTGTAGCCTCCGGGGTCGTCGGCCACCACCGCCGCCATCGCCAGTGCGGAGTGGTGCATTCCGAGATTGCCGCGAATCTGGGCCCGCCTCACGCCGGGGAGCACCCGCCGGACCAGTCGGGTTTCGACGTTCTTCCGAATCGCCGAGACGGAGTCCTTCGACGGGAGGTCCGGATACTCCTCGGCCTTCCCCGAGAGGAACTCGACGAGTTCGTCGTCGCCGTCCATCGCGGAGAAGAACGCGTCGTACGCCGAGACGTATGCCCGGACGAGGTTCGTCTCCCAGATGGATCCGACGGCCTTCCCGTCGCCGGTGCCACCGTGAGAGTTCCAGAACTTGTCGCCGTCGTGCGCCGAGATATCGAGGTCGGGGTAGGCGTCGGCGATGCGGTCGAGGAGCACCGTCCCGGCGCGGGCGTACCGCTGCTCGCCGGTGTACAGGTACGCGTCCCGGAGCGCGACGACGGCGTCGCGGACGCGGTACCAGACGTAGTAGTGGTTGTACTGGGCAACGACGGTCATCGTCGATCCGGGGTCGGCCACGTCGCCGGCCTCGTCCTCCCAGCCGAAGCCGTCGTCGACACCCCAGTCCTCGCCCCGCTCGGGGGAGCGTTCGTTGACGAGCAGCGAGTCGTCGGCCAACTCGGGATCGAACCACCCGCGTGCGTCCCGGCCGCTCTCGCGGTACGCCGCGAAGTCGTTCGTCGGCAGGACCGTCTCGCCGTCGGTGACCGTCCAGGGCTCCTCGCCGGGGGTCCAGCGGTCGTCCTGGGTGCCGTCGCCGGCGTAACCGGAGCGAGGTATCGCCTGGCCGGTCACCATCCGCCAGAGGCCGTCGAGACCCCGTTCCAGGAACTCGGTTGCGGCTTCGACGGCCTCGTCGCGCTGTCGGGCCGCCCACTCGTACTCCTCGACGTTTCGTCGCGCTGCGGCCACTCGCTCGGGCGTGAAGTATGTCGGCCGCGTCTTCGGAACGTACTCGGACATGTTGAAGGTCGTCACGCGAGGGTACGTGCATCGGTACCATAAATCCCGATGCCGGTCGGGTAAGATACAAGGTCGTTCCGCGTGCAGTTGCACTCGATGCAGACGTCAGTACTGACGAAGATGTTCGGCGAGCGAGACCTCCGCGACGCCTGCTCGGTGGCCGCCGAGGTGGGCTTCGACGCCGTGGAGTTGATGGGGCGCGACCCTCACTTCGGCGTAGAGACGGACGACGAACAGGCCCGCGAACTGCGGGCGCACCTCGACGAGCTCGGTCTCGACGTCTCCTGCGTGGCATCGTACACCGGAGGGTACGTCGACATGGACGAGACGGAGTGTGCGGAGCAACTCGACCGTCTGGAGCGGTTCTGCGAACTCGCTGACCTCGTGGACTGCGACATGATTCGCCACGGGCCGCGGGGTCCGCCAGAGCATCGCGCGACCGACACGGACTACGACAGGGCGGTCGAGTGGATGCGGCGCGCAGCCGACCTCGCCGACGAGTACGACAAGGAACTGCTCGTCGAGATACACTCGGTGACGATAATCGAGTCGGCGTCGACGGCCCGCGAGTTCTTCGAGCGGGTCGACCGGGACAACGTCGGGGCCATCCACGACGCGGGAAACATGTACATCTCGCGGGCCGACTTCGGCCGCGACTCGGTGGCCGAACTCGGCGACTGGCTCCGGCACGTCCACGTGAAAGACGAACTCCGCGTCGCCGACGAGGCGCTCGGGACCTTCGAGATGGAGACGCCAGCGGGGACCGAACTGTTCCAGCCCCGCCTCCTCGGGGAGGGCGCGGCCGACCACGGCCCGCTGTTCGCGGCGCTCGCGGAGCGAGACTACGACGGCTACGTCGTCGCCGAATGTCACCTCCCGCCGCACGACGCGCTCACGGACCGGTCCATCGCGGAGTGCGAACTCGCCGCGATGGAGCGCCTGGCGACCGAACCGACGAATGCCTGACTACCCGTCCGGAGCAAGTTCGAGGGCGTCCCGAGCGGCGGCGCGCACCTCCGGGTCAGAGTCGTGTTCTGCACACGCCCGGAGGGCCTCGTGTGCCTCCTCGACCCCCGTCGTTCCGAGTGCGTACGCGGCGTTCGCTCTGACGAACGCCGTCTCGTCGTCCAGCAACTCGACCAGCGACGGCACGGCGTCGGCCACGGTCGACGGGTCGCGTTCGCCGACGTACGAGAGAGTGCCGGCCGCCGTCCCGCGGGTCCGCGGGTACTCGCCGTCCAGCAACTCGACCAGCGACGGCACCACCGCATCGAGCGTTTCGGCGACGCTCCCGGGAGCGGCCTCGGCCAGGGCGCTCATCGCGTACGCCGCCGTCGCGCGATTCCCCTCGTTCCCGTCGGTCGTCAACGTCTCGCGCAGTGCATCCCGATGGCCGAGCACCGCGTCCGGCCGCCGCTCCGCGAGCGCGGCGAGGGCGTCCAGCGCGGCCCGACGGACGCCGTCCGCCTCGTCGTCGAGGAGCGCCGCGAGCGTCGCCGCGTGCGGCGCGACCGCCTCGGGGTCGTCGCCGGCGACGACGGCGAGGGTTCGGGCGGCGTGCTCGCGGAACGAGGCGGCCAGCGCGGGGTCGTCCGCCTCGTCTGCGGACGGCAACTCGGCCGGAAGCGCCGTCGCGTCGTCCTCGGCGTCGTCCGTTCCGAGGTGCTCGACGAGGGCCGGCACGGCGTCGGCGACTGCGTCCGGTCGAGCGTCCGCGGCCACCGCCAGCGCTCGCGTCGCTCGCTCCCGCGTCGGCAGGCCGTAGTCCTCCGCGACGTACTCACGGAGCGACTCCGTCAGCGGTGCGGCGACTGCCGGGTTGGACTTCCCGAGGTCGGCCAGCGCGAGCAGCGCCGTGTTCCGGGCGTAGTCGAACTCCCGCTCGACGATGGCCCGGAGCGCCGGCGCGGTCCGTTCCAGTGCGTCGGGATGGCGGTCGGCCAGTTGGGCGACGGTGCGCGCCGCGCCCTGGCGGACGCCGGCCTCCTCGGATTCGAGGAGCGTCGTCAGGCGGTCGGCCGCGTCCGGAACACAATCCGAGCGCGCCTCGGTGACGGTCGTGAACGCGTTCGCAGCCTCGTGGCGCGCGCGTTCGTCCTCGGTCGCCAGACAGTCGACCACGGCCTCGACGTCGACGGTCGCGGGGTCGACGCCCGCGGCCTCGCGCAGTTCCCGGGCACGCTCGTACGCGTCGTCGTCTCTCATATCAGTTCACCTGCGTGATTTCGTAGCCGCGGTCGCGGATGGTGCGTTTGATGGTCTCGGCGTGTTCGGTGCCGCTGGTCTCCATCTCGAACGTGATGTACGCCTCGCCGACGTCGAGGTCCGCGTTCGCCCGGTAGTGGTGGACGGTGCGGATGTTCGCGCTGTGGTCGCTGGCGACGCCGGATATCTCCTCGAGCACGCCCGGCTGGTCGTCGATGAGCACTCGCAACTGGAGTAGCCGGTTTCGTTCGGTGAGTTCGTGGGTGAGGACGGTCTGAAGCATCGAAACGTCGATGTTGCCGCCGCTCAGTACTGGTACGACGGTTTCCCCGGAGACGTCGATGGCGTCGGTGACGAGCGGTGCGACGGCCGCGGCCCCCGCCCCCTCGACGACCTGCTTCGCACGCTCCATCAGCAGGATGATTCCGCGCGCGATGGTGCCGTCCGAGACGGTCACCACCTCGTCGACGTGCGAGTCGATGAGGTCCAGGGTCAGCGACGCGATACCGCCCGTCGCGATACCGTCGGCGATGGTGTCCACCTCGTCCTCAGTGTGCGGTTCGCCCTTCTCTAAGCTCCGGGGAACCGTCGCCGCCGACTCGGCCTGGACGCCGACGAGACGGACGTCCGGTCGAAGCGCCTTCAGCGCGACGCCCACGCCGCCGATGAGGCCGCCACCCCCGATGGGAACGATGACTGTGTCCACCTCGGAGACGTCCTCGAGGATTTCGAGGCCGACGGTAGCTTGCCCGGCGACGATGTCCGGGTCGTCGTACGCGTGGACGAACTCCGTGCGGTCTGCCTCGGCGAGCGACTCCGCGTGGTCCATCGCCGTCCGGAAGTCTCGCCCGTGGAGCACGACCTCGGCTCCGTACTCCCGGGTCGCGTCTATCTTCGCCTGCGGTGCGTCCTGGGGCATCACGATGGTCGCGTCGAGATTCGCGGCAGACGCGGCCAGCGCGACGCCCTGCGCGTGGTTGCCGGCGCTCGCTGCGACGACCCGCTCCACGACGGAGTCGGCCACTCGCAGGCTCGCCATCTTGTTCGACGCCCCCCTGGTCTTGAACGAGCCGGTGCGCTGGAGGTGTTCCATCTTCAGAAACACCTCCGCGTCGGCCATCTCTCCCAGTGAGCGACTCCGGTCGACGGGCGTCCGCTCGACGATACCGTCGTCGAATTGCTCCGCCGCGGCACGTACGTCCTCGATGTCGACGCCGGTCATGCACGGTAGATACAGGTCATTATATTAGAGCGTTCCGCTACCGTGACCGGCCAGACCCACCACCCGTGCCCGGTCGCGGGCGGGCGTTCGAATCGCGGGAAACGGAAATCGAGTCGAGGATATCCGCGGATTCCAGCACCCTTGCCGGTGGCGAGCCGCCCCAACCGCTTCGCTCGCACCGCCGAACCGTACGGCGGCCGCCGCGCGACCCGCTGGCGCCGCACGGGGCCAACCTATTTATCGCAGGGAGTCCGTGAGGGAGGTGTGCTGTGCATCGAATCCTTCCGGACGCGACGCGGCGGTGATCTCCATGGCTGACGACCTTTCCTTCGACGCCGGAGGCGCTGGCTCGGAGTGGTCGCTGTTCGTCGCCGGCGACTGCGTCCCCGACCGGGACGACACCCCGCTCGTCGCCCCGACGGTGGTCGACCGCATCGCCGACGCCGACCTCGCGGCCGCGAACCTCGAAGCACCCGTCGAGACGGACGCCGACCCCGTTTCCAAGAGCGGCCCCGCCCTGACGGCCGACCCCGACGCCCCCGAGCGTCTCGCGGACGCCGGGTTCGACGTCCTCGCGCTGGCGAACAACCACGTGATGGATTACGGCGCGACCGGGATGCGAGCGACCCGCGAGGCCTGTGCGACGGCAGGCGTCCGGACGGCGGGTGCCGGCGAGGACCGAACCGACGCCCTCGAACCGGCGCGGTTCGAGGTCCGCGGCGTGGACGTCGCGGTGGTGAGCGTCTGCGAACGCGAGTTCGGCGTCGCCACTGCAGACCGACCGGGAACGGCCTGGAGCGGCCATCGCGACGCGGTCGCGGCCGTTCGCGGGGCGGCCGACGACGCGGACGCGGTCGTCGTCCTCTCCCACGGCGGTGCCGAGTACGTGCCACTCCCGCCGCCGAGTCGCCGGGCGCGCCTTCGCGAGTTCGTCGAGGCGGGCGCGGACCTCGTCGTCGGCCACCATCCGCACGTCGCGCAGGGATGGGAACTGTACGAGGACGCACCGGTGTTCTACAGCCTCGGCAACTTCGTCTTCGACAGGCAGGCCGACGAGGAGAACACGGCACGGGGCCTGGCCCTCGACGTTCGGTTCGCCAACGGCGCCGTGGCAGCCGTCGACCTCGTCCCGACCGTGCTCGACGGGTCGGTTCGGCTTCTCGACGGCGACGCCGCCGACGAGTACCGCGACTACCTCCACAGGGCGGCCGACGTGGTAGCCGACGAGGAGCGGTACGAGGCCCACTGGCAGGCCATCGCCGTCCGACTGTTCTACGAGCGGTACTCGAACTGGCTGATGACCGGCGTCGGCGAGAACCTCGCACTCGCCCGCACCAACCCGCACGACCCGGACGCCCAGCGTCCGCTCTGGGACCCTGAACGGCGACGGCGGGAACTGCTCACGCTGCTGAACCTCTTTCGGAACGAGTCACACGGCGCCGTCGTGACGACGGCGCTCGAAGTGCTGAGCGGCAACCGCTCCGACCGCAGAACCGAGTCGGTCGAAGAGAGCGTCGACGCGCTGCTCGCCTGGACGGGGCGCTAGTCGCCGGCGTCCGACTCGGCGGGACGCGGGGTGAGGTCCTCGGCTTCCACCATCGCGTCCAGCGGGTTGTCCGCGATGTCGAGCGGGAACTCGACGCGGCCGCGCCGCCGCGCAGACTCCCAGCAGCCGTAGATTATCTCGTTGGCGGTCAGGACGTTCTCGGCCCCGATGTCCGGCGTTTCGCCCGATTCCAGGCAGTCGACGACCTCCCTGACGGCACCGTGGAGCATCGTCTCGTGCGGTTCCTCGACGTCGTAGGCCTCGAACTCCTCTTCGCCGGTCTGTCGCACCCGAAGCTCCGGGCCCTCGTCGGGCCACAGTTCGACGGTGCCTTTGGTTCCGCGGACGCGCACGTAACAGCGAACGCTCTCGTGACCGACGCCGCTGGAGAGAATCGCGTGAACGCCGTTCTCGTACCGCCAGAGCGCGAGCGCCTGGTTCTCGTTGTGTGACCCGTACCGGACGTTCTCCTCCCGGTAGTCCACCTGGCAGAGCGCCCACTCCGCCTCGCACTCGGCGTTGATTCCGTTACAGATGTCGATGAGGTGGCTGCCGAAGTCGAAGAGATTCTGACCGCCGACCTCGAAGCGCCGCGGTTCGCCGATGAAGCCGCCTTCGATGAGATCGTACGCCTTGCGGTACGCGCCGCTGAACCGCCGCTGGTGGTTGAACGTCAACTGGACGTCGGCCCGGTCACAGGTTTCCGTCATCCGGCGACAGTCACCCCACGTGTCGGCCATCGGTTTCTCACAGTGGATGGCCGCGGGGATACCGCTCTCCGCGCAGTCCACGACGATGTCTGCGTGCGTCGGAACCGGGGTGCAGACGCTGACGACGTCCGGTTCGACGGCCTCCAGCATCTTGATGTAGTCCTCGAAGACGTTGGACGCGGGAAGGTCGAATCGGTCGGCGAACGCCGCTGCGTTCTCGCGGACGAGGTCCGCACAGCCGACGAGCGAACAGTCATCGAGGTCGTCGTAGGCCGCGGCGTGGCGGTAGGCCATCGCCGCGCTCGTGCCCCAGTTCTGGTCCCCGGGATCCGGACCGGTCCCGATAAACGCTACACGATAATTGATCATCTGTTGTTGTTCGTATTTTGTGGAGGTATTTGAATCCCCGTGTCGTTTTCCCGGGGGGTTTTTGCGGCGGGCCTACGAACGGGGCCTCATGCTCTCGGTCAGAGACACCGCCGGGTACGTACTCGACATGGAGTTCCGGATGCCGTTCCACTTCGGCGACACGGAGATAACGTCGCTCCCACACCTGTTTCTCGTCGTCGAGGCCGAATTCGACGGTGAGCGGGCGACCGGCCTCGCCGCGGAAGGGCTCTCGCCGCTGTGGTTCGTCAAGGACCCCGACCTGACGTTCGCGGGCGGCCTCGCCGACATGGTCGACGTGGTCGACTCGGCCCGCTCCCTCGCGGAGGAGCAGGCGGAGACGGCGTCGGTCTTCGACTACTGGCACCGCCTCTACGAGTCCCAGCGCGAGTGGGCGTCGGACACCGACCATCCGCCGCTCCTCTGGGGGTTCGGCGTCAGCATGGTCGAGCGCGGCCTCGTCGACGCCTACTGTCGCCACCACGACGTCTCGTTCGCCTCGGCGCTTCGGTCCGGTGCGTTCGGCGTCGACCCCGGACGCATCTATCCCGAACTCGACGGTGCCGACCCGGCCGACCTCCTCCCGCAGACGCCGGCCCGCGAGCTGACGCTGCGACACACCGTCGGGTTCACGGACCCGCTGACCGACGAGGACCTCGGCCCGAACGACCGCCTCGACGACGGACTACCGCAGACGCTTGCGGAGTACCTCGACGCCCAGCGCCTCACGCACTTCAAGGTGAAGCTGAGCGGTGACCCGTCGGCCGACGCCGACCGCCTCGGGGACCTCGCGTCCCTGTTCGACGACCGCGGCCTCGCCGAGTACGCCGTCACGCTCGACGCGAACGAGCAGTTCGACGACGCGGCGGCGTTCCGCGACGCGTGGACGACGTTCGTCGACGACCCCGACGTAGCGCCGTTGCTCGACCGTACACTGTACGTCGAGCAACCGCTGGCCCGCGACGAGGCGATGACGGCCGAGACTCGACGGACTTTCGCGTCGTGGGACGACCGACCGCCAACCATCGTCGACGAGTCCGACGCGCTGAACGACAGCCTCGGGCGCGCCCTCGACTGCGGCTACGACGGAACGAGTCACAAGAACTGCAAGGGCGTGTTCCGGGGCGTCGTCAACGCCTGCCTGCTGGAACGTCGCCGGCGCGAGAACCCCGACCGCGACTACGTGCTCAGCGGCGAGGACCTCACCACGGTCGGCCCCGTGTCGCTCCTTCAGGATCTCGCGGTCGTCGCCTCCCTCGACGTCGGCCACGTCGAACGCAACGGCCACCACTACTTCACCGGGCTCTCGATGCTGCCCGACGACGTGCAGTCGCGGTTGCTCGCGGAGCACGGCGACCTCTACCGCGAACACGAGGCCGGGTACGCGACGCTCGACGTGACCGACGGGCGCGTCCGCGTCGACTCGACGGTCGACGTCCCGTTCGGCTACGACGTCGAAGTGGACCCTTCGCGATTCACGCCGGTCGAGGACTGGACGTTCGACGCGTAACGCTGCAGGGGCGCCGGGAATGGTCTCTCCCCGGTTGGCGCACGACCCGAAGGGAGACTCACGGGTGTCACGGCGGGAACGAGGACGGACGATAACGGAACGCGGCGGAACGATACGACCATCGCCGTCCGGACGGTCCGAGGAGAGCGGTCACTGTCCCACCGCTGACCTGGCTTCGCCAGTTCGACGAAGACCGTTCCACGAAATCGACGCAATGGTTTTAAGAGGAAGCCCCGAAGTATTCTCGTTAACGCATGACAGCCATGGGACTCGTAGGTCTAGACACCAGCCACGCCGAGGCCTTCGCAGACGTCCTGTCGGGACGTGACGACGCGTCGGTTCGCGGGGTCTGGGACGGCGGAGCCGTTCGGGATTCAGATTACGTGCAGTCGTTCTGCGACGAGTACGGTGCCCGCCGGTTCGACGAACCTGCGGCGATGGCCGAAGCAGTCGACGCCGCGATGGTGCTGACCGTTGACTGGAAAACCCACGCCGCGCTCGCGGAACCGTTCCTCGAAGCGGGCGTTCCGACGCTCGTCGACAAGCCGCTGGCGGGCAGTTTCGAAGACATCGCGACCCTCGAAGCGGCCGCGGGTGACACGCCGTTGTTCGGTTGTTCGGCCGTCCCGTTCCACGAGGGGTTCACGGCGCTCCCGCGCGGTGGGAGCGAACGAACGCTGTTCGCCGCCGGCTACAACGACTACTTCTACTACCGGACACATCTCGCCGACACGGTCCGCTTCCTCGCGGACGACGACTGGACCGAGGTCGTCCCCGGCTCGGAGCCCGGAACGACCGCCGACGTCCACTTTACCAACGACGTTCACGCCACGCTCCGGTTCGACGGATCGCCGGAGGACGCCACGTTCAGCGTCCTCGACATCGGAGAGACGACCCGGACCGTCGAGATGGAGAGCAGTTCCGACGTTCTCTCCCGGACGTACGACCGGTTTCTGGACGCGTTCCTCGACGTCACCAGCGGAAACCGCGACGACACCGGCCGCATCCTCGACTCCGGCCGCCTCGCGCTGGCCATCGAGGCGGCGCTCGCCGAGGGCCACAGTGTGACCCCCGACTCTCCCGTCCTCGACATGTTCGAAGTGACCGGCGAATCGTTTCTCGCAGACTACGACCCATACTACTGAGCGAATGACCCCTGTCGACAGACTCCTCGGGTACTGGCCGGGTCGGGTCGCTCCCGACGGACGGGTGCCGGACCGCTCGGGGGCCGGCCATCACGGAGTTTACGGCCGCGACGCACGCTGGATCTGATAACTCAGCGGCCGGCGACGCGGGTCCACTCGCCCGTCTCGGCGGACTCGTACGTAGCGTCGAGCACGCGGAGCACCGTCAGCGCGTCTTCGAGGGTCGCCGGCGGTTCGCAGACGCCGTTCCGAGCCGCGAAGTACTCCTCGAAGAACTCCAGTCCCCACTTGCCGCCGTACCCGGGGGTTCCGTCGTACTCGTAGGTCTCGGAACGGTGGGGCGTGCTCGCCCACCCGTCGTCGGCGGAGTCGAGTTCGAGGGTCGTCTCCCCGTCGAACCCGAACGTCTTCCCCATCGGGTCCCACTCGCTCCGACCGCGGTCGCCGTAGACGGCGATGTGGGTGTCGTAGCGGCCCTGGCGAAGGAAGTACCCGCACGTCAGCGTGCCGATGGCGCCGGACTCCGTCTCGATCTGAAGCGCGGCCCCGTCCTCGACGTCGACCGTCGGCGTGCTAGCCGACGTCCGAGCGTTGACCCGGACTATCGGATCGTCGAGCATCCAAGGAACGAGGTCCAGCCAGTGGACGCCGAGCCACTGGACGATGCCGCCACGGCTAGCCGGTCCGTCGAACAGGTAGTGGTCGGTGTCCCGGGCGTCCAGCGCCGAGGCGACGAAGCGAGCGTCGAAGGCGTCCACGTCCCCGAAGAACCCGGCGTCCGCCAGGTCGCGGAGGCGTCGCGAGACGGGGTGGCCTCGCCAGGTGTACGAGACGCCGACCGTCGACGAGGAGTGCCGGGCGGCTTCGGCGACCGATTCCAGTTCCGTCGCCGTCCGGGCCGCAGGTTTCTCGGTGAACACGTCCACGTCGCGCTCGACGGCCGACCGGAGTACTGCGGGAGTGGCCCGATTCGAGAGGGTCACCCAGACGAGGTCGACGTCCTCCTCGGCCAGCAACTGATCCGGGTCGCGGTAGAACGCCACGTCGCCGAGGCCGTCCAGGTCGGCCGGCGTCGGGTCGCCGGACGGTTCGCAGGCGCAGGTCACTTCGGCGTCGAGTTGCGCGATGCTCTCCAGGTACGCCGGGCAGTGGTGGTGGTCGAGTCCGATGTAGGCGATGTCCGTCATAGGGTCAGTGGAACGACGGGATTACCTCGTTTCCGAACCTCTCCAGGCACTCCAGCGTCGGTTCCTGCGGTTGGCCGGGGAACTGGCACCGCACGAGCACGTGGTCGACACCGAGTTCCTCGTACGTCCGGAGCTGGTCGACGCACTCCTCTGGCGAACCGATGACGAACTTCTCGGCGAGTTCGTCGTAGTCCACCTCGACCTCGTGTTCGTCCATGTACGTCTGGCCCCAGCGAGCGTACAGCTTGTAGAGGTTGAGCAGATACGGCTCGATAGTTTTGCGGGCCTCCTCGACGGAGTCGGCGACGAAGCAGTCCCGCATCAGGACGACGTCGTTGTCGGCGCGGTCCATGCCGAACTCGTCGAGGGCGTCTTCGTACGTTCCGATCTGCTCCCGGAGGTCCTCGGTGGTCGAGGAGGCGCTGGCGATCCAGGCGTCCCCCCGATAGGCGGCGCGTTTGATTGCGACGTCGGCGTGGCCACCGATCCAGACGGGAACGTCGTCCGGGGCGGGACTGACGAACGCCTCGTCGTAGTTCCAGAAGTCGCCGTCGTGGGTGACTTCCTCGCCCGCCCAGAAGCGCTTCAGCAGTTCCACGGATTCGAGGAAGCGCCCGACGCGCTCGTCCATTTCGACGCCGAACGCCGCCAGCTCTCGCTCTCGATAGCCGAGGGCCGCGCCGAACGCCGCCCGGCCACCGGAGAGACGGTCGATGGTAGCGACGGTCTCGGCAAGATGAAGCGGCTCGTACAGGGCCGGGAGCATCGCCGCCGTCCCGAGTTCGAGCGAGTCGGTCCGGGCGGCGAGCGCGGCCAGACCCGTCAGCGGCTCGACGAACCCCTCCTCGTGAACGTGGCGCTCGCCCAACGTCGCCGAATCGAAGCCGACCGACTCCATGAGTTCGGCCTGTTCGATGAGGTCCGTCGCGTCGAAGGCGTCGTTCTCGGTGTAGTACTGGTTGAGGAACACGCCGAACTTCACGTTGCCATCACCACGGTTCGATGTCGCTCGCCAGTTCCAGTCAGCCGCGGGGCCGCGACTTCTCTGGGGCTACCGTTTCCAGATCGCATACTCGGTGATGTGACCCCCCAGGCTAAATAAGTTGCTCCCGGTGATTCGCTCGCACGAACTGTCTGCGGCGCTCGAAGGATGGAAAGAGAGCGACGGAACGCGGAAGCGGCGGCAGCCGACCGGTGCCGTAACACCGGCTACTTGGTCTTCGGAGTGAGATCGCCCGTTCGGAACCCAGTGAAGTACGGCATCATGGGACCGCGCTGCATCTCCTTGGTCGACGGCCAGTTCCAATCCTTCGTGTCCGCCCAGTGGTTGTGAGTGCCGGTCCAGATCTGCGGGCTGCAGCCGGTCTGGTTCCACGCCCACGAGAGGAAGTCGAGATGCTTCTGAAACTCGTCTTCGCTGACCGCGCTGCCGAGTTTGCGGAAGCGCTCGAGGACGTTGACCTCCCTGATAGTACCGTTGGGGTCGCCGACCGGCATCGGCACGGGGAAGTTCTCGACGTCCTTTCCCATCGGTTCGACGTACTGGTCGATTCCGGGGTCCCACTCCCACTGCATCTGGAACCACGGATGGTCGGGACCCATCGAGGCACCCCACCAGCTGACGAACACCTGGAAGTCGCCGTTGAAGAAGTCCTCGGCCCAGACGGAGCTCGATTTGGTGTCGATCTCCGCTTTGATACCGAACTCCTCCAACTGGTTCTTGAACGGGGTCTGGTACGTCGGGTCGCCACTGTTGTCGAGAACGATTTTGAACCGTTCTCCGTTGGGCTGGTACCACTTGCCGTTTCGCTTCGTGAATCCTGCTTCCTTGAAGAGACTCGCCGCTTTCTGCGGTTTCGGGCCCTCGTTGTACTGGTTTAAGTTGTTCCGGACCTTGTCCGAGAGCCGATTGGCGAAGTTGTGGCCGACGGGCGGTGGCGTCATGAGGTTGTCGGGGTTCGACGAGCCGGACTGGGTCCGCTTGGGGTCGTGGAGCCAGCACATCGCCTGGCGGGCCCGCCAGTCCTGGAAGCTGGGATGGTCGAAGTTCAGCAGGAAGCCGTAGCCGCCGACGGATGGCAGTAGATCGTGGCGAATGTGGTCCGGGAACTGTTTGGACACCTTCGGATCTGCGTCGCCAGCCACTCCGTCCACGTTGTCGTTGCGCATCTCCGCCCAGGGCTGTCCACCCTTCGCCTTGTGCGCTTCCAGTTTCGGAACGGCGACCCGGTCGGCGTAGTGGTACTTCCTGTGCTTCTTCGCGGTGAGTTTCGAGGGCGTCGCCTTCTCGAACTTGAACGGCCCGTTACCGACGGGGTCGGTCAGCTTGTAGGAGCTGACCTCCTTCTGCACCTCCTTTTTCTTCTCCTCGCTGTCGGCGTTACGGAACCGTTTCGCGAACGTGCCGAACTTGCTGTTCGGCGGGGTGTTGATCCTGATGCTGAGGATGACCGTCTGGAGGAGGTCCCTGTTCCTCGGCTCCGGGAGCGACAGTTCGACCGTCTTCTCGCCGACCGCCTTCGCACCGTCGATGAAGTTGGACGCCGTCGCGCCCATGCCGAGTTCGATGTCCATCTTGTCCTTGACGTGCTGGGCGGTGACGGGGGTTCCGTCGTGCCAGTGCGCGTCGTCCTGGAGCGTGATGGTCATCTTGTTTTCGGTCACTTTCCAGCTCTTGGCGAGGCTCGGAACGTACTCTCCGTCGTTCCGCTTTATCGCGAGGCGGTCGAACCAGAACTGGTTGGTAACCCAGGACTTGTTCTTGGAGTTGTACTGGTTCCACTGCAGTTCGTTCGGGAGGATTCCCGATCGGACGCGCGTCGAGTAGACGGGGTCGACTGGTTTCCCACCGCCATTCTTGTTGTTGTCGCCGGTCGACTGCGTTCCACCATCGGTCGTTCCGTCGTTACCATCGCCCTGATTTCCGCTACATCCCGCAACGCTGGCTGCCAAGCCGGTCGTCCCAGCCATCTTCATCCACTTCCGGCGAGAGACACGGCTCGTAGTGCTATCCATTTTGGAATGGTCTGGCATGCTTCGTCCTCACAAACATTACTAAGAGTATTTATAGTTTAGGGTCTTTCCGTTATGGTTTTCGGCCGTACTACCATCGCGAGGCATACCTTTAAGTCAATAATGGCATATCAACTGACCATGAAACGACGTACGTTCGTTTCGACGACAGTCTCGGCGCTAACTGCTGTGTCCCTCGCCGGGTGTACCAACAGCGGGGGGGCGAAGAAGAACGTGGAAGTGGTAAATGCCGAACTGCAGCGGAAAAACGAGGGCAAGACGAACGAGACGGTCCGCCTCGTCGGCAAGGTGAAGAACGTCAGCGATGACCCGATAGACGTCACGGTTACCGTCACCTTCTACAAAAAGAGCCAGAAGGCGAACAACTACAGCGAGACGCTCGAAGGCGTGAATGCGGGCGAAACGGCGTCGTTCAACATCGAAGCCGGCGCTATCGGACGGACGGCGTCTCAAATCGACGGTTACGTCCTCGAACTGGAGTCGAACGGGTACACGTACACGACGCAGGTCACCGCCAGCGGTTGAGGCGACGCGGGCGAGACGCGACTCCGCCGGCACTCGCGAACGGCGGTCCTCCGCCGCCGAGCGACTCCGCGAATCTATTCGTTTTCTTCCGACGGTTCATATTGTGGTCTAATAGCCGTACGACGGTTGGAAATGGCACCAAAAGGTATAACAGATAGCATCGGAATGTTGGTAGTGGTAACACATGAACAGGTGGTTCTTAAAACGCACAGCGCAGGTGTTCGTAACGGTACTCGGCGCGATCGGCATATCGTTCGCGCTGCTCCGCCTCATGCCCGGTGGACCCGTTTCGTACCTGCGAGCGCAGATGATCTCCCAGCCCGGGACGAGTTCGATTTCACAGGTTAACGACCAGATCGAGACGTACACGAACATCAACCCCTCGGACCCGCTCTACGTCCAGTTCCTGGATTACCTCACGGCCGTCCTGAACGGCGACTTCGGACAGTCGATATGGTACCAGAAGCCGGTGGTTGACATCCTCGCCGAAGCGCTGCCGTGGACGATATTCCTCTCCATCGTCTCGCTGGCCATCTCGTTCTCCCTCGCCATCGTCCTCGGCGCCACGATGGCCTACTTCGAAGGAACTCGCTTCGACTTCACGAGCTCCTCGCTGTCCATCCTGCTCAGTTCGATTCCGTTCTACGTGGTCGCCATCGCGTTACTCGCCGTACTGGGGTACGACCTGGGATGGTTCCCGACGGGCGGCCGGGTTTCGGACGCCGTCGAGCCAGGACTCAACACCGCGTTCATAAGAAGCATCGTTTACCACGCTGTTATGCCGCTCGCGGCCCTCATCGTCGCCGGGTTCGGCGGAACGGCGCTCTCGATGCGGGGTAACAGCATCCGCATCCTCGGCGAGGACTACCTGCGGGTCGCTCGCCTCCGCGGTCTCCCCGAGAAACTCATCGTTCTGCGGTACGTCGGTCGCAACGCACTGCTTCCGCTCTACACCGGCCTGATGATGAGTATCGCCTCCATCTTCGGCGGCTCGATAATTCTCGAGACCATCTTCACATATCCCGGGATGGGCTGGTATATGAACCGCGCGTTCCAGACCCGGGACTATCCGCTGTTGATGGGGAGTTTCCTCCTCACGACCACCATGGTCATACTCGGCATCTACGTCGCCGACCTGACGTACGGAAAGATCGACCCCCGCGTCGAACGAGGTGATCACCGTGAGTCATACTGACGACGACCAGACCTTCGACTTCGAGACGGTATCGGACGTGCAACTGACGCGGAAAGAACGGGCCCGTCGGCTCACCGACGAGTACGTACTGGCTCCGTTCCGCGTGCTCTGGAGCGACTACCGTGCGCGCATCGGGCTGATAATCATCGGCTTCTTCCTGCTTCTGGGGACGGTCGGGACCATGGTCGTTCCCGAACCGGAGTACCACGGAGCGCCGAAGCATCTCCAGCCGTTCGTGGACATGGCTCACCCGCTGGGAACAGACCATCAGGGCCGCGGGCTGATGAGCCAGGTCGTTCACGCCACCGCCCCGATGCTACAGATGATAATTGCCGGGGCCGTGTTCTCGACGTTCATGGCGACCATCATCGGCACGGTCAGCGGTTACAAGGGCGGCCCCGTCGACCGGGTTTCGATGTACATCGTCGACATCGTGATGACGATTCCCAGCCTCCCCCTGGTCATCGTGTTGGCGGCAACCCTGCAGCCGAAAGACCCGATCGTGGTCGGCCTCGTCCTCTCTATCACCGCCTGGGCGGGGCTCTCTCGAAACATCCGGTCGCAGGTTCTCTCTCTGCGCGAGGAGCCGTACATCGAGGCGTCGCGGACGATGGGCCTTTCGACGGCCACCATCCTCGCCAAGGACGTGACGCCAAACATCATGCCCTACGTGATGGTTCACTTCGTGCAGACCGCACGGAACATCATCTTCGCCTCCGTTGCGCTCTACTTCCTCGGCTTCCTGCCCGCGCAGTCGGGAACGAAGAACTGGGGCGTCATGCTGAACCAGGCGTACAACAACGGCGGCCTGATCGCGCCGAGCCTCTATTTCTGGTTCGCCGTGCCGATGGTCGCCATCGTTCTGCTGTCCTACGGCCTCATCATGCTGGGCCAGGGCACGGACAGGATATTCAACCCGCGCATCCGTGCGCGGCACGCGAAGACCGTCGACGACGACGACGAGACTAACATCAACAGCTAGAACAATGACTGTCAGCGAACACGCGTACGACATGCGAACGACCGAAGAAACGGTACTCGAAGTGGAGAACGCGAGCGTAACCTTCGACATGGACCGCGGGGAGTCCCGGGTCCTCGACGACGTCTCACTCGACATCCAGCGCGGCGAAATTCTCGGTATCGTCGGCGAGAGCGGGAGCGGAAAGTCGATGTTCGCGTCGTCGCTCCTGGACGCCGTCGTCGACCCGGGAGTGCTCACGGGCGACATCACGTATCATCCCCCCGACGGCGAACCCATCGACGTCCTCGACCTGAACAAACGCGAACTCCGGCAACTGCGCTGGGAGGAGATCTCGATGGTGTTCCAGGGCGCGATGAGTTCGTTCAATCCGACGACGACGATTCGCACGCATTTCGAGGAGACGCTTCAGGCACACGACGCGGACGTGAAGGAAGGGATGGAGCGGGCCAGGGAGATTCTCACGGACCTCTACCTCGACCCCAACAGAGTGCTCGACGTCCACCCACACGAACTCTCCGGCGGGATGCAACAGCGCGCGCTCATCGCGCTGTCGCTCGTGCTCGAACCGGAGGTACTCGTCATGGACGAACCGACGGCGGCACTCGACCTGCTCATGCAGCGGTCCATCCTCAAGATGCTTCGGGAGGTCCAGGAGAAGTACGACCTGACGCTCGTGTTCATCACGCACGACCTCCCGCTCGTGGCAGAGCTCGCCGACCGTCTCGCCGTCATGTACGCCTTCGAGTTCGTCGAGGTCGGAGCGTGCCAGGACATCCTCGAAGATGCGACCCACCCGTACACGCGAGCGTTACTGAACGCCACGCCGAACCTCAGCACCGACGTCGAGGAGATGAAACCGATCGAGGGTTCGAGTCCGGATCCGGTGAACGTTCCCCAGGGGTGTTCGTACCATCCGCGGTGCCCGCTGGCGACGGACGAGTGCACCCGGGACGACCCCGACTACTACGACGTCGGCGATGGACACCGTGCCGCCTGTCATCACTGGGAGCGGGCGCGTCGGGAGCTGCCTCTCAGCACGAGAGAGTCCGTCGAGACGGAGGAACGATGAGCGACGCCGACGACACCGTCGTCTCCCTGCAGGACGTCGAGGTACACTTCGAGGAGGACGACAGCCTCCTCGGGCTGTTCTCGGAACCGGACACCGTCCACGCCGTCGACGGCGTCTCTCTCGACATCTCCGAAAACGACGTCGTGGCGCTCGTCGGGGAGTCCGGTTGCGGGAAGACGACGTTGGGGAAGGCGGCCATCGGGATGCGACGACCGACCGGTGGGAGCGTTCGATACCGCGGACAGGACATCTGGGACGCCAAGGACGGCAGAGGCAACGTAACCGTCCCGTACCAGGACATCCGGAAGGCGCTCCAGATCATCCACCAGGACCCCGGGAGCGCACTCAACCCGTACCGAAAGGTGAAGAACAACCTCGAGGAGCCGCTGAAGCGGTGGCAGAAGGACCTCAGCGACGAGGACCGGACAGCCCGTATCCTCCACTTGCTCGAAACCGTGGGGATGACTCCTCCCGAGGACTACGCCGACCGGTATCCACACCAGCTTTCGGGCGGGGAGAAACAGCGCGTCGCGCTCATTCGGTCGCTCCTCATGAACCCGGACCTCATCCTCGCCGACGAGTCCGTCAGTGCCCTCGACGTCTCGCTACGGGTCGAGATGATGGACCTGATGCTGGAACTCCAGGACCAGTTCGATACGTCGTACCTCTTCATCTCCCACGACCTCTCGAACGCACGGTACATAACGGAGAAAGCCGACGGCCGCATCGGTATCATGTACCTCGGCAAACTCGTGGAAATCGGACCGCCCGAACAGATCCTGAACGATCCCCAGCACCCGTACACGAAGGCCCTACGGTGGTCGTCACCTGACCTTCGTATCGACCCGAGCGACGACGAACTCCCCATGCGGAAAATCGACATCCCCGACCCCGTCGACCCGCCGTCGGGGTGTCGATTCCACACGCGGTGTCCAGTCGCACGCGAGGCGTGCAAGGGTGAGACGCCGGAGGCATTCCCCGTCGACGACTCGGCCGACCACGAGGCGGCGTGTTATCGCGTGCTCGAGAATCACGAGTACTGGGAGAGCCAGCCACTCGACAACACGGAGGACGAACAGACGTACCGAAAGCAGTTCGGAGACTAACTCCGTCGTCGTGTCAGGTCGGTTTCGTTCATCGGTAAGACTAAAAGGATACGTGAAGGAGTTTTCGTGTACGATGTTACCGAAGGTGAAACAGGTCGATCCGTTAGCGGTCCTCCCCGAACCGTTTCAGCGTTTCTGGGTCCTCGCCATCACGTTGCTCGACGTGACCTTGTTCGGCGCTGCCGTCTACTTCGAGAACAACGGCCATCCGGAGGTCGCGGGCATCACGGTAACGATCGCCCTCTTCGTCGCCCTCTTCACGGCCGTCGTGTACGCCGCCATCTGGTGGCTTCGCCAGGTGTAGTCCACGTGGACCGTCGGTGCACGACTACGCCTATGAGCGACGCGACGTTCCAGACCGTTCGGATTTCTCCGTAGCGATGATGGCTGTCTCGCCGTAACCACCGGCTACCCTCCGACCGCAGTCCGTCGAACGGTGGTGCTGAACCGCTCCGTCGAGAACCCTCTCCGGAGATGTCCGGCCGTACGGTGCGCGACCGGGCGTCGTCGTTTGAACACTCCAAACGCTTAAGTCCCATTGGGCCGTCACCCTTAATACAGATGAACGACGCCCGGAACCCGGTCAAATCGGTGCAAACGTCGCTCGAAATCGTCGAAACGATCAAGAAGCACGACGAGATCGGCGTCACCGAGCTCGCCGAGGAGGTCGGTCTCACGAAGGGGACCGTCCACTGTCACCTCGCAACGCTCGAAAACGACGGCTACGTCGTGAACACGAACGGGCGCTACCGTCTCGGGCTGCGATTCGTGGACATCGCACACCACGTCCGGAGACGCGTCCCCATCTACGACATCGTGACGGAGGAGGTCGAGAAACTGGCAGAGAAGAGCGGCGAGCTCACGCTGTTCACCGTCGAAGAACAGAGAGAGGGCGTCTGTCTCTACAAGGCGAGTGGGGAGAACGCGGTGCAGACCGAGCTGTACGTCGGCTACCGCAACGAACTCCACCACACTGCCGTCGGAAAGGCCATCCTCGCGTTCAAATCTCAGGAGGAGATCGACGAGATCCTGGCGGAGATGGATCTGCAGAGCCTGACGGACGAGACGATCACCGACGAGCGCGAACTCCGCGAGGAACTGGAGGAGATACGAAAGCGCGGACTGGCGTACAATCGCGGGGAGACCATCCCGGGGCTCGTCGGCGTGGGTGCACCGATTCGTGACCACGACGACGACGTACACGGTGCCATCGCCATCATCGGGCCGACGAGTCGCATGAACGACCGCCTCGACGAGTTCTCGGAGATGCTCAACCACGCCGTCAACGTCATCGAAATCAACGCTACGTCGCTCTAAGCCACCGTACCGTCTGTTTTGTTATTCCAAACGATCGGGGTAGCCGACTCCGGGCGTCTTCGATTACACCCCTAACGCTGTAACGGCCGAGACCGTCCCGGACATCCGACGGTACACCGTCGGTCAGCGACGGCCTGACGGCCAGCAACGGTATGCCCTCGTCCGTTCGGTAGCGTCAGACGATTGCAGGCAGGTCATTACAGTATTAGTTCTGTAATCGTACAGGGTTATCAGTAATGTCGTTCGCGCGATCACCCCCGACGGTACGCGCCGATTTACGATGTCGTCGGCATCTAGCCGAAGTGCTGTTTGACATTCCTAAACGAAGACGGGCAGTAGCTCGCCGGATCACCGGACAAGGAGGGCGATTCGCCGGCGATGGCGACGGTAGTGGATTATCTCCGACCGTCCGTGTGGGAAAGCTTTACGTACGGGGTGACGGAACACGCGCCATGGGCGATAGGATTCAGGACAGGGACTGTCGTGAAAGCGCCGAGAGCGAACGAGCCCCGGACAGGGATGTTCCCCGTCCGCAGGTGCCGGACACCGCCGATAATCGGCTCGTAGACCGCCGAGACCCGGTCGACCGGAGCCAGAGCGGGCTCGTCTCGCGGGACTACCAACCCCGACGGGGCGGACCGGAACTGGTCGCCTCGTGGCCGCTCGGAACGCCGCCGCGACAGTCCCGACCCGGCAACGTCGACTGGAAGGTCGAAAGCGAGGAGTTCGTCCAGTTGCAGCGCAATCTCACGGTGAACCACTTCCTGGGACCCGTCGAGTTCACGAAACTCTACGTCGGGGTCCGGGGTCGCGGCCGTGTCGAAGGCGACGGGACGCTCGCACTGCGGCTCGAACCGATACACTTGGAGGGCGAGGAGTACCGGACGACCGTCGAGTTGGCCGACGGAAGCGACGCGCCGTTCGTGACGCCGATGGTGGAGTTCACACCGGATGCCCCCGACTACCGCCAACATACGTTCATCGGTCGCGAGATGTACGGCGGCTACGTCCTCTCCGCGAGAGCCATCGACGGGACCGGGTACCTCGACCAAGGGACGGCCGTCCACCTCTGGAGCGAGTGACGATGCGTACTATCGGCCTCCTGTACGACCTGCACGTCGGAATCGGACGATACGAGCACGAGGACGAGTCCGTCCAGCGCGCGGCCATCGACAAACTCAACGACGTGGGCGTGGACTGGACGCTGGCCGGCGGAGACCTTCGACTGCTCTCCCCCTGGGAGGAACAGACCCAGTGGGGCGAGTGGCACGGCGACCCGGACGACGCGTTCTACCACAGCGAGTTCGAGCGGGCCCGCGAACTGCTCGAGGACCACCTGGACAGCGGCTACCACGTCATCAGGGGGAACAACGAACGGCCGATGAGCGCGTACCGCAAGCATTTCCCGGCGGAGGAGTTCCCGCCCTGGTTCTACTTCGAGGACGACGGCGCGCGCTACGTCTTCCTCGACTCCAACCCTCACGACGGGTATCACCCGCTCGGCGAGATACAGAACTTCGTCACCGCTCCGCAGATTTCCATGCTGGAGCGGTTGATGGACGAAGACCCCGAGATACCGACGTTCGTGTTCTGTCACGCACCGCTGTGCAAACACACGGAGCTGGACGAGAACTGGGAGACGCACGCGAAGCCGTACTTCTACGTCCTCAACTGCCGGACGGTCCAGAACGTCCTCGAACGCGGAAACACCGTCTTCGTCAACAGCGGCCACTACTACTACGACCACGGTCGGGGAAGCCGCCGCATCGACGGCGTCGAGTACGTTCTCGCCCGCCACCTCAGCCACATGAGCGAGGAGTCGGACTACGGGGGTGACGTGCGCTGGATGAACGTCGACACCGACGAGAACCGCGCAGCGGTGCACTACTACGACGTCGGCGCGGACGAGGAAGGTCTCCTCACCGAGACGACGTGGTGAGGGGATAACTGGACGACGAGCGGAAAGACCGGACTACGATAGTTCGAGCGGTTCGGCCCGCTCGGCCGACTCGATGACGGCCCAGTTGAGTTCGAGCGTCCGCGTCGCGTCCGAGAACGACGACCGAACGTGGCTCTGGTCGCCGCGCTCGCAGGCCTCGATGAACCCCGCTACCTCGCGGCAGTAGCGGTCGCAGGTGCCGTCGAAGTCGATTTCCTGACCACCCACGGTGCCGGTCAGCGACTGCGCGGCGTAGTCCAGGGACAACTGGAAGTCCTCACCCGCAACGTCGATTTCGACCGTCCACTCCGGAGCCGTAATCGACGAGCTGACGGTCCCGACGACGCCGCTCTGGTGTTCGACGGTGGCGGCGACGCCGTCGGCGTAGTCCACCTCGTCGGTCCCGATTCGATCGGTATCGGTAGCGTACACCCGGTCGACGTCGCCGGCGAGATACCGCATCGTGTCGAGCACGTGCGTCGTCCGGATGTTGACGTCGCTGCCTGAGCGGGCCATCTCGTAGCCCCACTCGCTGTTGGGAAGTCCGCTCCAGTAACGGGCGTGGAGGAGGCCGATATCCCGGTCCCCCACGAGGTCGAGCGTTCGTTCGGTGATCCGGTCGTAACGAAACACGTAGCCGGACCCCGTGACGACGTCTGCGCCCCTCAAGTGCTCTTCCACTTCGCGGGCGTCCTCGGGACGGAGACCGACCGGCTTCTCGACGAACAGGTCGACGCCGTGTTCAGCGGCTAGTTCTGCCTGGTTTCCGTACGCGAACGGAGGAATCGCCAGGAACACGGCGTCGAAATCGTGGTCCGCGAAGAGCGCCTCGTGGTCGGTGAAGACGGCGGCCCCGCGGGGGTCCGCCGCGGCCACAGCCGCGGACTCGTCGACGTCACAGACGGCCGTGATCTCCGCACCATCGACGTCGTCCACGCACGCCATGAGATCGGACGCCATCTTACCCGCTCCGATAAATGCAACTCGCATGGTCACGTTGACCGTACGAAGGGTGATATTTCAACATTTGGGACGCGGTAACTTTGACTACACCGTCTAGGGCGTGCAGACCGACGGTCGAACGCTTCTAGCCGACCGCCGACCGAAGAAAGTCGAGGTCGGCGGCGATCGCTTCCGCGTACGGAGCGCTGTCGTGGACGAACTCGACGTTGACGTATCCCTCGAAGTCGGACGCCCGGAAGGCAGCCAGAACCCCCGAAACGTCGTAAAACGCCTCCGAAAGCGGACATCTCGACTCACCACCGCGCTCGGAGACGGCCTGTAGGTGGACGTGGTTGCTCAGCGGCGCGAGTTCCCGGGCCTCCGCGACGATGGCGTCGGGCGCCGCGTCGAACGAGGGCTGATAGTTCAGACCGAGGTTCGAATCGTCGACGGCCTCGACGAGTCGTCGCGCTCCTTCGCGCTCGTCCGTCAGCGTCCCGGCGTGTCGTTCCACGGTGACCTCGACGCCGCGGTCCGCCGCGAGCGCAGTCAGGTCCCGGAGGTCGGCAACGACCTGCTCCCAGTGGTCGGAGTCCCGTTCGGCGTACCCCTGGGTACCCGCCCAGACACGGATGCGGTCAGCGGCCAGTCGCTCCGCGACCGCGAGTTCATGCTCGCGTGCGTCCGCGAAGGCGTCCCCGCCCGCTCGGAGGTAGGAGCCGTAGACCGGCACGTCGAGGCCCAGGCGGTCGGCGTCGCGCCGGATGGCACGACAGGTCCGTTCGGAGCCGTCGCCGACGTGGTCACGACCCCATATCTCGACGCCGTCGTAGCCGGCCCGGGCGGCCTGCGATAGCACCGTCTCGACCGCCGCCTCGGCGTTCGATATGGTACAGAGTCCTACTCGCATGACCGGACCGTCGCGTGTCACCGACGTAAGCGTTCCGCCGGAACGGCCCCGTCGGGGAACGGAACTCGTTCGACGTCCCGGTTCGAAAGCGCCGCCAGGAGGTGGGGGACGTCGAGCGCGTCGACCACGTCGTACATCTTCACGCCGTGGTCGACGGAGACGTCGTGCGTCGTCGCCCGCTCGCGTTCGGCGGCGGCGAACTGGCGTTCGGCCATCGACCGCAGGTACGTCGGTAGCTGGTCTTCGACGTCGTAGTATCCGTCGACGTTCCGCTCGAATGGGTTCATCACGCTCCGACCATCGAACAGCGAGCAGGGAAAGGTTCGTCCGCGGCGGTTCGACCGAGTGCCGTTATGGTCGGGTCGGTCACACCAGTTCCGGAGCACAGCGCCGAATCTTCCGGACGGCGTCCCCGACGGAGCGGACGCCGGCCTCGGACGCGAGCAACACCTCGTGAGGCATCGTGACGGTCGTCGCGCACACCTCTTCGACCCCGGGCAGGTGAAGACTGCGATATGCGGGAACGTCGGCGTCCGCCGGAACGAGGGCCTCGACGGTCGCCCGGGAGAACGCAGGCTGGCGATACAGCGGTATCGCGTACCCCGTGCCGGCGGGGACGCCCTCCGCGTTCAACGCCTCGATGAACCGGTCCCGCGAGAGTCCGTCGAAGGCGTCGGGGTCGTACGCCAGGTCGAACAGGCAGTAGCCGCGAGCAGTGATGCGGTCGTCCTCGGGTTTCGCACTGATGTCGTCGACGTCGGCTATCTCCTCGCGCAGCGCCCGCTCGTTGTGTCGCCGGGTCTCGTTCTCCGCCGGGAGCTCGTCGAGTTGTGCACAGAGCAGCGCGCCCTGGAACTCCGTCATCCGGGCGTTCGAGGCTAACTCGTAATGGCGGTAGACACTGCCGTCCTGCCGACCGATGTTGTGGAGCAACTGGCCTCGTTCCGCGAGGACGTCGTCGTCGGTGACGACGATTCCCCCTTCGCCGCCGGCGAGCGACTTCGACTCCTGGAAGGAGAAGGTGCCCACGTCGCCGATCGTTCCGACCTTCTCGCCGCGCCACTCGGTGCCCTGCGCGTGGGCGGCGTCCTCGACGAGAAAGAGGTCGTAGTCGTCGAGGACGGGAAGGAGAGCGTCGAAGTCCATCGGGTAGCCGGCGACGTGCACGCCGACCATGCCGACCGTTCGGTCGGTCACCGCGTCGGCGACGGCGTCGGGATCGACGTTGTACGTGTCGGGGTCGACGTCCACGAACCGCGGCACCGCACTGAGGGAAGTGACGGCGCTCGCCGTGGCGATGAACGTGTACGGCGGTACGAGCACTTCGTCACCCGGCTGGACGTCGAGCATCCGGAGCGCCACCTCCAGGGCGACGGTACCGTTGGCGACGGCGATGGCGTGGTCGGCGTCGTGGTAGTCGGCGAACCGCTCCTCGAATCGGTCCACCCACTGCGCATCGTCGTAGACGCGACACCAGCTTTCGGACTCCAGTACGTCCAGCACGTTCTCGCGCGCGCCGTCCGGACACCGCGGCCAATCTGGAATGTCGAGCGCTTGCGCTGCCTCTGGGCCGCCACGAAGGGCGAGTTCGTCCATGCCATCTCGACGGACCGGCTGTGTATTAACTTTGTCCCGAGCGGTATCCAGACTCGGACGCGGATGACAACGCTTAATCCCGCCGAGCGGAGTGACTCACTCGATGGTGCGAATTGGTCTCATCGGCCACGGTTCCCTCGCCCAGAAACACGCGCAACGTTGCGCCGAACTACCTCGCGCGGACATCGTCGCAGTCGCCGGCAGCGGCCCTCTCGATAGCGATATCCTCGCGGACGCGGAAACGTACGACGACCCCGAGGAGATGTTCGACGACGCGGCACTCGACGCCGTGGACGTGTGCTCGTCGACCGGTCGGCGAAGAGCGGTGACCGCCGCGGCCGACCGTGACCTCCACGTCCTCTGTCCGGGCGCTCTCGCCGACTCGCCCGCGGACGGAGCAGCTATCGTGGAGGCGGTAACGACGGCCGGTGTCGTCTTCGTCGGCGGCCACGCGACGCCGTTCGCGCCCGAGTACGACGCGGCGACGACACGAGTCGAGAGCGGCAAAATCGGAGCAGTCGGCAACGCCCGCACGTCGCGCCGCGTCGGCGAGGAGCAGGCGGCCGGACTGTTCGATCTGGTGGGCCGCGACGTCGCGTTCCTGCGCCGGGTCTGCGGCGACGTCGACCGCGTCTTCACCCGAACGACGGAGAGCGACCGCGACGCGCGAGCGTTGATAACGCTCCGGTTCGAGGACGACATCGTCGGACATCTGGACGTGCGACGGACCGTAGCGGAAGAACGCCGCCCGGTCCGTCGCTTTGAACTCGCCGGAACCAACGGTCTCATCGAATTCGACAGCGAAGAAGCGACACCGCTGGCGATTTCTCGCACGGACCGCGACGACAGGTTCGTCCCGCTTCGCCGGGACGAACACTATCGCCAGATCGAACACTTCCTCGACTGCGTTGCCGGCGGGGAGCAGGAGGCAGGTCACGCCGCAGAGGCCCTCGCGACCCTCCGGGCGTGCGTCGCCGCGCGAGCGTCGGCCGAGCGCGGTACTCCCGTCGACCCGACGGAGGTGGGCGCGTGACCGTCTCGCTCGGAGTGCTGTCGACGGCCCACGTCCACGCCGACGGGTTCGCCGCGCTCTTGGACCGACGCGAGGACGTGGAGTTCGTCGGCGTCGCGGACGCAGACGCCGACCGCGGTCGCGAGGCGGCCGACCGATACGGTGTCCCGTACATGGCAACCGAAGAGTTACTCGCAGCCGTCGACGGGGCGCTGGTCTTCTCGACGAACACCACCCACGAGCGGTGGGTGACGGCCGCCGCCGATGCGGGCGTGGACGTCCTCTGTGAGAAACCGCTCGCCACGAGCCGCTCCACGGCCCGGCGTCTCGTCGAACGCTGCAAGGACGCCGGCGTTGCCCTGGGGATGAACATGCCGCTACCGTTTTCGGAGCCAGCACGGGCGGCGCGAAGGGCCTACCGGAACGACACTATCGGTGACCTGACGCTGGCGACCGGAACCAACCGTGCGAGATTCCGGAATCGTCACGAGGACGGCTGGTCGGCCGACCCCGAACGCGCCGGGGGCGGTGCGGTGATGGACCACACCGTCCACGTCGTCGACCTGGTCCGCTGGATTACGGGGCGGGAGGTGACCGAAGTGCACGCCGAACTCGCGACGATGCGCGACGGCCCCGAGGTCGAGGACATTAACGTCCTCTCGATGGAACTCGACGACGGGACGCCGTTCACGCTCGACGGGTCGTGGGACCGCCCGGACAACTGGGACTACTGGGGCGACGCAACGCTGAATCTCGTCGGCACAGCGGGGGAACTGACCGTCGACTGCTTCGATTACAAACTCCGTGAAACCCGGGACGTTGGGGAAGACCCGGGCATCGACTCGGTCTACTGGGGGGAGCTCCCGAACGAGGAACTACTCGCCGACTTCGTCGAGACGGTTCGTACGGGGCGGTCCCCCACGATTACCGGCGAGGACGGCTTCCGCGAGGCCGCCGTCTGCGTGGCGGCCTACGAGTCGGCCGAGGCGGGCGAACCGGTTTCGGTCGACTACTGAACGTGAACGGCCAGGGACCGATTCGGGCGTCACGAATATTTATATATCTACCGTATCTCATTGTTATCAATGGTCAGTATCGACGGACCGCGACTCGCCAGACCGGACGAGTTCGACGAGATGATGTCGTTGTTGGATCGGTATTTCGCCTACGAGCGCGGCGGCATGGCCGCCAGACTTCCACACGCCTACGACGAGGCCACGCCCGAGAACCACGCTATCGTCAGGAAGGACGGCGACATCGTGAGTCACGTCGGGGCGATACCTCAGACGCTCACCGTCGGCGAGGGGAACGAAATCGAGTGCTGGGGCGTGTCCGGAGTTACGACCGACAAGCGCCACCGTGGAAACGGCTACATGACGCAGTTGCTCGAGTTCTGGCTCGACCGGATGGCCGAAGAAGGGGTGGCGCTCGCCGACCTCGGCGGAAATCGCCAGCGATACGCCCACTTCGGCTGGGAGCAAGCGGGCCGGGAACACCACTACAAGATACGCGAGCGCTCCTTCGATGGGAGCGCCGGGGCAGGAATGATCACGACGTACGAGGGAGGTGACGAGCAGGTCGAGACGCTCCGGGAACTCCACGGAGACGAACCGTACCGGGTGAGACGAGGTCGGGAACGAAGCCGGACGGTGTTCGGACAGCGAGGGCTGGAGACTCTCCTCTACGAGAGCGACGGTGACACCGCCTATCTCAGTCTCACGCGTGAGAGCCGAGAGCGTACCATCGCCGAGTTCGGCGGGGCAGCAAGAGGCATCGAGGCCCTGATAGCCCACCTCTTCTCGGCGTACGACGTCGACTCCCTGACCGCCATCGTGCCACCGCGTCATCCACGAAACCCGGAGTTTCGGCGCCACAGTCGGTCGTGGTCGGTGAGCGAACATCGAAAGCTGAACGTCCGCAACCTCCAAGCAGTCCTCGCTCGCTTCGCCGACCAGATGGAGGCCCGTTGGTCGCGACGGGAAGTGGCGGCCAGTGGCCGGGTTACGCTCGGTCTCGAAGCGGAGTCAGAGGGAGTCGAACTCGTCTACGACCGGGATGGAATTACAGTCGAAGCGTTCGACGGGACTCCCGAGGTTCGGCGGCCACGAGGAGAGATGGCAGGCCTCCTGTTCGGAATGCACGACCGGGAAGCGGAACTCAAGGCCGACTATCCCGTCTTCGAGACGATCTTCCCGCTCGACTTCTTCATCTGGCCCGCCGACCGAGTGTGACTGTCTCGCGTCTCGTCACTGCGACGACGCCCAGGCTCGAGGCGAGGAACTCGACCGTATTCCCACCGACAGCGCTACTTTCGAACACCCTGCGCGTTTCATATACGGTATATCGCTATATCGATTGTGGCGGACCAGAGTGACGGTCCGCCAGATATCGTCATCCCGACAGAAGAAGCGCTGCGGGCACGCACGGCACTGCACGCCGACTTCTACGGAAGTACGGGCAAATCTCAGTGTTGCCGACCAGTTCATGCGGTTCAGTGCGGAACCCCCGCGCTGACGCTTTGGCTCCCGTTCGGCGGTCTCGTGGTTCACCCGCTAGTCGTACTCGCACCCCCAGTCCTCCAACAGTTCGGCGACTTCCTCCGGATGCTCCATCGCCACCAGGTAGGCAGCCTCCCGCACGTCCGTCAGGTACGTCGAGAATCCTGCGTCGGCCTCGACATCTCGCCGGAACTCGCTCTCGCGCTCCTGCGTACGTTCCCGAAAGTAGAACTGTACCATCTCTCGCTCGCTCTTCACGCTGTTCCGACGGACCGCCCACGGCACCCTTTCCGCTTCAGTACCATCGTCATCGGCATCAGTCTCGACCTGCTCGGCCGAGTTCGCGTCTGCGTCCACGTCCTCTTTTTCCGTCACAGATCCGTCCGTCTCGTCGAGTTCGTCGCTGAACGGATCGTCCCCGGTCCCCCCTTTCATAGATTGGCCAACTCCTCGAGGTGGCCGGCCAGCTCGTCGATCTTCGCGAGTGTTTCCCGTTCGTAGTCGCGTTCACGGTCGCGATGCTCATCGACGTACTGGAACGCGCTGGACTGTTTGCGCCAGCAGCCTTCGAACATCGACGAGCGTTTCCCGAGGACCACCGGGACGTTGAACCCCAGGCTGGAGACTCCCTCGAGGACGGCTTTCTGGTCGTTGGTCCCTTCGAAACGGTTCGGAACGACTGCCAGCACGCCGACGTTGATATCGAGGTTGTGTTCGATGCCGGCGACCACCGACTGGAGGCCTTCGATGGACTGGTCGCCTTTTCCGGACGGTTCGGCGGGGATGGTAAGCGAGCGCGTCGCGTTGATGGCGTTGAACAAGTGCGGGCCCGACGTGGCGGGCGGGTCAACGATGAGGACGTCGTACTGGTCGGGAATGTGGTTTTTCGCGAGTACGTGCCGTAGTCGGCCGTATCTCGAGAAGGTTTCGCCCGTCTATTCGGCGATGCTGGCAGCGTCGCCGAGCAGGTCGCCGAGACGCTCCAGCATGTTGTGCGACGGAACGACGTCGAAGCCTTCCGTCGTGCGGATGAGGTCGTCGAAGTCGCCTTTTGGCCTGTCGATCATGTGGTGGACGAGCGTGTCCGCGTCGTCGTCGCGACCGACGTCGACGCCGAGCAGGTAACTCAGGCAGCCGTCTTGGGGGTCGAGGTCGACAACGAGTACGCGGTGGCCGTGGTCGGCGTGTGCGCGCGCGAGATTTGCAGAGAGCGTCGTTTTGCCGACGCCGCCTGCCTCGCTGTAGGACGTATACGTGAGCATGGTAGGCTACTCGAAGAAGCGTGTTATAAAATTCCGTCAGACAACCTGGTTAGAACATGTTGCTATCTAGTTTAGTTAGGCTGACTAGTTATATTCTATAACCAGAATTAGTGCTGCTAGTATAAGGCCCCAAGAGGCTCTCCTGAGGCTAGATAGGGGGGGCTCTCTACGAGGGTAGTACGACCAGGTAACGGCCAGCAACCAGTTAGGTTGTTTCGTTAGGCTGTCTAGTTAGACTAGTGAGATAGTTTACCGACAGTGTTCGACACCGCAATTGCCGGGCGATGTTTCCGGGGTATAGATATAAGATAAGTATTATTTTACAGCACTGGTATCTATCCCAATATTTCTGTTCCAATAGGATGTCGAACCACCGTCTGTTTTTTGAACGAGACCGCTCGGTTGGTTCAGGATATCGACCCTTCTTTCCATGGCGGTAAATCGTTTGTTCTGCCTGTTAAAAGACCGGACGTCAACCAGTCGATGCCGGCGGTTGGGAGCACGCCGACCGAGGCGACGTCGTTACACTGGCTCGTTGTCAAAACGTAATCTATTATCGTCACCGGGGAGTTGCTGGACCTGGTTGCCGTTGACAGCGGTGTTTTGCTCCGGACATCGACGTAGTTCAGCCAGTTCCGCGAGCCCGTGCCGAAAACTGCTATCGGAAATATTGCCATCGCTGTTCGAGTCAGGAAGCACGCTGGTTATCGTAGACCAGGAATTAGCTGGCTAAGTTACGATGACGGAACGAATCGAAAGGTTTGCTAGCTCAGGTCCGCTTGTGCGAACCCTCTGTACCCGGTATACAACGGTACTGTCGCGAACCGCAGGGAGACGGCGACACTGAACAGGAAAACTGGCAGAGGTACACTCGTAGACTCAGACTCGTGACCGACTAGTATGAAGAGGCCCTCACGGACCGTCTGAAGTGCGACGAGGGGATTGAGATGATCGGTGACCCAGAACCACAGCGGTCCCGTTCGTTCGCATAGACGTACGACTCGTACGCCGTGAATCGGCCGGTGAAGAGAAACGAGAACGGGGGCGGGCTACCAGGTTCCAGAGGCCCACGCTGGTACCGAACAGGAGATACGTACCGAATACCGCCGCCAGGGTTCGGTGCAGAGCGAACCACAACGGAGGAATCCTCTCGCTTCATCGCCGAGGAGTTTCGAGACATCCACATCTGTGTTATGGTCAATACCTGCCTATCTCCCGACGAACAGCGTAACGAACAATACCACCGTTTTCGGACGGCAAACTCGTCGCCGATAGCTAAACGATGGCGGCTCTTTATGCAGTCCTCAACCGAACCGGACTGGCGCGATGGAAGAAAACAAGACACACGACGACGGCATCGAGATGGACGATAGCGCCGGAGGCGAAACGACGGAAGAATCGCGCCGTTCGTTCATGAAGAAGGGAGCGCTCGCTTCGGGGGCGACCGCACTTGGCCTTTCGAGCGTGGACAGCGCAGCAGCGCAGGAGGGCCCGACGCAAGTCCTGGTGTACACGTACAACTACTATCCGAACGTGGCCTTCGACGTCATCCAGCAACTGCAGGCGTCAACCACCGTCAACGTCCTCCGCCGTCCGAGTGGCAGGACGGTGCCGGAGATCAGCCAGCCCGACGACTACAACGGCTACGTCATCAACTACCGCCTCGGCGGGCAGGAAGGGCAGTCGGCCGGCATCACGACGCTGCTGTTCACCCGAGACGCGCTACAGACGAACGCACGCCACCGACTCTCCGGGAGCGCCCAGGTGTTCAGTTCGGAACTGAACCTCCTCTCGACGACCGCTCGTCAAACGGGCTGAGATATCTAGCGCCGCCCGAAAGCAGAGGCCACTCTCCCTCCACACGCCATTATCCCCGATTAGCTGAATGCAGGCGCTAAGCCCCCGTCCTCAAGGAGCACCGCAGGCCGCGAAGCGGACAAGGAGCGCAGTAGGGCGGGGATACAGCGCCGTCATCAGCTGTTCGTATACTGTTCTGTTGCAGACCCACAGGCCCACGCAATCGACACGTTTATAGTGCATAGCGTGCAATGTGTGCATACGGTGAAACGGAAGACTATCACCATCCGCGAAGACCAAGACGAATGGATTGAGGACCAGCACCTCAATCTCTCGTCGTTCATCCAAGAGAAGATAGACGAACTCATTGAGGAGCGCGAATAGCGGATGTACTACGCCTACAAATATCGCCTCAAGCCGTCCGACGCTCACCGTGAGGAGTTGGACCGCCACCGCGATATTTGTCGGCAACTGTACAACCACACCCGCTACCGCCTCAACGAGTACCAAGACAACCACGGTGAATTGCCGTCCATGACCACTCTTCGGTCAGAGCTACCCGACCTCAAGACGTGGTGGGACGACCTCTCGGATGTGTACTCGAAGGTTCTCCAAACCGTCGTGGAACGGCTGTTCGACAACCTCAATAGCCTCTCCAAACTCAAGGAGAACGGCTACGGCGTCGGCCAACTGAAGTGGAAGCCCCCACGGGAGTTCTGCAGTTTCACGTACAGTCAGTCTGGCTTCAAGCTCGACAAGAAGGGCGGTCAGGCTGTACTGTCCCTCTCGAAACTCGGGGACATACCGATCCGGCTTCACCGCTCCATCCCCGACGACGCCCAACTCAAGCAGGTCACGCTCAAGAAAGAACCGACGGGCGAGTGGTTCGCTACTTTCGGCGTGGAAGTTGACCGCGAACCACCAGAGAAACCCGACGAGTTGACCGAGACGGTCGGCATCGACGTGGGCATCCTGAAGTACGCTCACGACACCGATGGTCACGCAGTCGAGTCTCTCGACCTTTTGGACGAACGAGAGCGATTGGAACGCGAGCAACGCAAGCTCTCGCGGAAGGAACACGGGTCGAACAACTGGGAGACCCAACGGCGACGAGTCGCGGAGTGTCACGCCGACCTCCGACGCAAGCGCCGTGACTTCTTACACAAACTCTCGAACTACTACGCCCGAGAGTACGACCTCGTAGCGGTCGAAGACCTGAACGTGAAGGGGATGATGGAGTCGCCGTCGAACAGCCGCACTACCGCATCTGCCGCGTGGCGGACGTTCCTCTCGTTGCTCGAATACAAGTGCAAGCGAGCAGGAACGTACTTCGTGGCGGTCAACCCGAGAGGGACGACCAAAGAGTGCGCGTCATGCGGCATCTCGACGGACAAGCCGTTGTGGGTCCGTGAACATTCCTGTCCCGCCTGCGGGTTTGAGGCGGACAGGGACGCGAACGCGGCGTGGAACATTCTGTCTCGCGGTGCGAAACACGTAGGAGCGGGACGCTCCGAATCAATGTCTGTGGAGACTGCGCTCCCTACGGGGACCACCTCAGTCCCTGCAAAGCGCGTCATCGAAGCAGGAAGCCCCACCCTCACGCGCGAGCCGTCAGGCGAGCGGTAGGGTGGGGTAGTTCACTTGACCGGTGGCTCGTCTGCACGACGTCTATCGCCACGCATACGACAGGTGTTGAAGACGCCACCATCGACGGCGCCCTCGAGGACTGCTGGTGAACTCCTCTCTCGCTTTCTGTCCCGTCACCGGTCGCTGACGCACGGGCCGGCCGGTAGCGCTCGCACAGCGCATCGACGAGACGACTACCGGAGGGGTAACCGCGACTTACTGGATGTGCAGACGATAGTTAGTGGGACTCTTTATCCAGCCTTCGTTGCTACTTTTGGCACATAATCTTATCGGCAGCGATTGCTACTGTGGCCGTGGCCTCGGAACAGCGGTCTCCACTTGACGGGTTCGCAGGCGTCGTCGTCACCTCGCTTGGGCTCTTCTGTACCGCCATCGGAGTGCTCTTGCTCCCCCAGTCTAGCCTCACCGGACTCTGGATCGCGGCCATTGGTGCGAACTTCCTTGCCTCGGTTCTCGTCGGAACGACGTGGGGACGACGGCGTCTCGGTCTCGACCCCGGCGGTACCTCGGCAGCGCTGGTGTTCGTGGCGATTGCAGTCGTCCTCATCGTTACGTTCATCGTCGTCAACGTCGCGTCCGCGTCGATGGTTTCGGGTTGACGACGCTCCCATGCTCGAGGTTCGAGTGACGGTGGTGCGCTCGAGGTGCCCCGGCCATGGTACAACTACCGATGAGGGGTTGCCACCGACGCAGTTGCGTCCTCAGTCCCCGGTAGCGACCCCTTTCAATGGTCGCTTACTGCGTTAACGTCGCGTCCAGCGTGATGTCCGGTCCGGCGAGTGCCTTCGAGACGGGACAGTTGTCTTTGGCGCGCTGGGCAAGGTCGTCGAAGGTATCCTGGTCGATCTCGGGGATGGCAGCTTCCAGCGTCAGCTCGATACGCGGGATCTCGAATCCGCCACCGTCGGCTCGTTCGAGATGCACGTCCGCCTGCGTGTCGAGGCGGTCGGGCGTATATCCTTCCTCGTCGAGGAACGCCGTCAACTGCATCGAGAAACAGCCGGAGTGTGCGGCTCCGATCAGTTCTTCTGGGTTCGTTCCCGGTTCGTCCTCGAAGCGAGTCGGGAACCGGAAGGTTCCCTCGATCTGCCCGCTCTCGGTTTCGAAGTCACCGCTTCCGTCCTTTCCATCCTGCCAGTGAGTTTCGGCTTGTCTCGAGGTCATCTGCAGGCTCTAGTAGGGGCGGGAGCAGTATGGAAATACTGGCCAGAAGATTCCGTCTCTCCGGTGGGCGCTCGCAAGCAGTTCGTTTTCCCGTCCATCCTCCGGGGCACTGCCGTGCTGCTTATGCCGTTGATGTCACTAGAGGGGATAATGGACACCCCGTATGCGGTGTTGGGTCTCGATCCCGACGCCGACGAGGAGGCAATCGAACGCGCATACAGAGAACGGGTGAAAGAAACGCATCCCGACCAGGGTGGCTCGATAGAGGCATTTCGAGCGGTGAGAACGGCCTACGAACGACTCAAAGCAGGCTCACGGGGTAGCGACGAGATACCCGGCCGCAACCGGGCGGCCGACTCGAACGACACCCCGGACTACCGAGCGACGCCCTCGCAGGTCACGTACCTGAACTACGACGTCCTCGCCGACTACGGCTGGGAGCCCACTGACGAACGGCTCTTCGAGAAGGCGGCCGCTGTAGACCTCGACGAGACGGACTACGGCCAGTTTCAGGCCGAACCCGGTAAATCGCTCTTAGAAGCGGCCGAGAGCAACGGTCTCGAGTGGCCGTTTTCCTGCCGTGGTGGCGCCTGCGCCAACTGTGCGATCGCGGTCTCCGCCGGCGAGCTGTCGATGCCGGTCAATCACGTGCTCCCCGCGGAGATGCTAGAGCGGAACATCCGACTGTCCTGCAACGGAATCCCCATCACGAAGGACTTGCACGTGATCTACAACGTGAAGCACATGCCGGACCTCGAAGAACTCCTGCTGCCACCGCGCCCGTCCAGACAGCCATCGCGGTGAGTGATCGAGACTGGTATTCCGACAGTGTTCGTTCACGAACGCTCAGATGAGGACAGACGACCTACCGCATTTCCTCCAGCGTTTTGACGGTGTCCGACATGATCCACGCCGTCTCGCTCTCCGGTTCTTCGATACAGATGGCGAAAAACGAATCGCGGCCCTCGTCGACGGTGATTTTGTAGCCCCGACTCGCTAATTCGAGACCCTCGTCGGGAGATTCAGAGGTTGTCACACCGGCTCTCGGAGATAGCAGTAAATAACGGGCACGATTCGAAACGAGTGTTACTTGTTGACATCCTCCTCGCCCTGAAGGGCGAGGATTCCCACGGCACCGCACCGCTGGGGTGGGATGTTTACGGTTTGTAGCCACCGCGTTGGACGGCTACTGGCTGTGCCAACCAGCCGTTACTCCTATCCTGGCAGGGGATTCGGAGGTACTTTTGCTGACTGCACCCCGAAGTCCCACCACAGAAAGAGGGTGCTTTCTGAGTGGAATCAGGGAATCCCGATATTGTCCGAGTAAGTGGGCGGGCAGGCCGCCTCGGTCGACTAATAGTACGGGATTGGGTGACTTAAAACAGCCGTCCTGCACATCGAACGTGGTCTGTGGTGGGGGTGAGGATTTATCCCCGCCGTAAACGGCGGGGCTTTCTCCTCGCACTTCCGTAACTGACCCGGTATCGAGACTGTTGTTTACATATCAACCCGCCGTTTTTCGCTATTTGCTACCCTGGTTCATGGAAAGATGGTGTCTTCACGACCACAGTCGAAACGGGGAGCGCGAAACAAGGTGATGGGCGTGCTCGCCCTGCTGGCGGCCGGGTTGTTACTCTCGGCGGCTACCGGAACGTACCGCGCGTTCTCGTACCTTGCGGCGTTCTTCATCGCAGCGGTGCTGGGTACCGCCTCGGTCGAGCGAAACGACGGCGAACTCGACCTCGCGCCGTACTCGTGGCTGGTAGTCGGGCTCGGCGCTGTCTTCGTGACCGGGTTGACTATCATCTGGTTCACCTGGCGGCCGGGAACGACCGAGTACACGTACGTACTCGGACTGCCGGTTCCGACGCTAGCGTACGTCGTCTTCCTCTGGTTGCTGCCGATCCTCGGCGCGGTGTACTACGCCCTCGTCTTTCCGAGTATCGGCGACGAGCAGGTCGTCGACGATATCATGAGCGAGGTGCGGCAGGTTCAGGGAACGGGACGCTACCCGCTGTCGTCTCGACCAGAGGCCGACGGCGGCGAGGAGGCAGAAACGCCGCGAGCGTCGTCGGGACGCCGTTCGGACGGAACTGAAGGAGGGCCACGCGTAAACGAATCACGTCAGGAGACGGAACGCCCCGACGGAGGTGAGCGGCGATGACCGCGCCACCGCTCGTCCCGCTACAGGAGATTCCGGTCACGGACAGCCCGTACGTCCTGCTGTTTGGCAGTCTGTACCTTCTGTTGGTGCTGGCTATCGGCGTCTGGGGCTACCTCCAGACGGAGAGCACGGCGGACTTCCTCATCACCGGCAAGAGCATCGGGACGTGGGTGCTCGCGCTGACGGCGTTCTCGGTCATCCAGTCCGGGTTCGGCTTCGTTGGCGGGCCGGAACTCGTCTACTCGTTCGGGACGACAGCGCTGTGGATCTTCTTCACCGCCCCGCTCGGGTTCATCGTCACGTGGATACTGCTGGCCAAGCGGATGCGCCTGTTAGCAGACATCCGCGACGTGATGACGATAGCGGACGGGATGTACGTCAGGTACGAGAGTGCGTGGGTACGCGGACTGACGGCGGTCGCGGTCGTCGTCGGCGTAATGGCGTACCTGGCGACCAATCTCGCCGCGTTGCAGTACGTGATGCGGGCGATCTTCGGCCTTCCGGTGGTGTGGGGGCTGTTCATCGGTGCGCTCATTCTCCTGCTCTACAGCATGCTCGGCGGAATGATCGCAGGGGTCTGGACCGACTTCGTGCAGGCCATCACGATGATCGTCGGCGCCGTCTTCGTCTTCGCCTTCGCAATCTCGTTCGGGGGCGGGATGGAGACCATCTCGCGAAATCTCGCCAGCGCGGACCCGGCATTCGTCTCGCCGTTCGGAGCCATGGGGGCCCCGGTCGCGACGATCTTCACGGCACTCGGCTGGTGGATCCTCTTCTCCATCGGCGCGGCCGGTCAACCGCATCTGGTGACCAAGTTCTACATGAGTCGTAACCTCCGCATCCTCCGCTGGGGAGCGCCGATCGCCGCGGTGACGTACGCGATTTCGAGTCTCCTCGCGTTCTCGACCGGGCTGTCGATGCGGTCGATGGTCGAGTCCGGACAGGCCGCGGCACCGAAGAGCGCCTCCGTCGTCGGTCCGGTGTTCGTGCTGGAACACACGCCGGGCGTCCTGGCCGGACTCATCCTGGCGGCGCTGTTGGCGGCGATCATGAGCACGAGCGACTCGTTCCTCAACATCGGGGCGGCGGCCGTCGCCCGGGACATCCCACGTGCGCTGGGACGGCCCATCGAGGACGACAAGACGGAACTGCGGGTGACCCAAGCCGCGCTGGCGGGTATCACCATCGTGTCGACGCTCATCGTCTACTTCTCGGAGGCGCTAGTCGGTATCCTCGGGACCATCGGATGGGGATTCTTCGCGGCGGCGTTCTTCGCCATCGCGGCGCTCGGACTGAACTGGAAGGGGGCCACGAAGGAGGGCGCGATAGCCGCGCTCGTCGGTGGACTGGTGGTCAACCTCTTCTACAGCGCCGTCCCTCGAATCGCGGACACGGCCGGTCTCGGTGGACTCGCCAGCACCGTCGCGAGTCTCTACCCGTTCCCGGAATCGTTCCCGGTCGGAACGGTCGCACTCCTCGTCACCGTCGTCCTCTTCGTCGTCGTCTCGCTAGCGACGCAGGGAGACCGGACGGTGCCACGGGACATCGCCGTCCTCATCGAACGATGACGATGGCCGAATCGAACGAAACCCGGCTCGCGCGCTTCACGGGATGGTTCCGGCGACGTCCGACGTCGCTCGAGTTCTGGGAACTGCTCGTGACCGACAGACGCGTCGTCTGGTGTTTCGTCGGCGAGTCGTTCAAATCGCTCCTCCTGCGGGCGGACATCGGCGAACGCGGTCGCCGCGAGGTCGAGCGCTCGTCGGCCGAGCGAGCGCTGGCGCTCGACGACCGAAACTTCGCGGTCGAGCTCGAATCGCTCCAGTCCGTCCAACTCCGGGAGGGGTCGCGATTTCGGCGCACGGCGCTGACGGTGACGTGGCGCGACGACGACGCCTCGACCTCGGTCGAACTGTACGGCACGCGTTCGAGCGATTCGCAGGTCGACGTCGTCGAAGCGCTCGCAGAAGAGCCGGCGCTATCGCACGTGGATATCGGCGTCGAGACGAGCGGTCGACTGCTCTGACGTCTCCTATCGTTCCAGGACGGAGTTCCCTTCGTCTCGATTCGGTCGGTCCTCTTCGACGAGGGCCGGAAACGCCGCGACGATTCGACGAAGGACCTTCTGTTCGGCTCGTCGCAGGTTCTTCGAGGCCCCGGTCTTCGAGACGTCGAACGCGTCCGCCAGCGTTTCGAGCGTCGCGTCGCGCGGCGTTCGAAAGTACCCGCCGTCCACGGCTTTCTGGAGGGTCAGACGCTCCGTCTCGGAGAGTTCCCGACAGCCGTCGAGGAGCCCCTTCGCCGCGTCGAGGTGCTGGATGACGTCGAGGTAATCCTCGAACGACGTGGCGTTTCGAGCTTCGACCCGGAAATCGTTCTCGACTTCTAGGTCGGCGAGCGCGTCGTCCGCGTCGTCGCCGGTGTCGAACCCGACGTTCCAGAGCTCGCTTCCGTCCTGGATCTGAAACGGCCCGGTGATGTAGCCGTCGTGGTCGCGAATCGTCTGCATCGCGTTCGTCTGCCCGATGAACGACTTGATAACCGCCGTGTCCCCCCGCCGGGACAGGAGCTCGAATCCCAGCATCCGCTCGTGGTCCTGCAACTCGTTGAGGCCGTTCGTCAGCGCGCCGTGGTCGTCCCCTGTGACGAGGATTCTGGTCTCCAGTTCCTGCTGGGCGGTGTTGAAGTCCCAGTGCATCGTGTGAAAGGAGACATCGGCGACGTCCGTCACGTCGATGTACGGACAGTCGTACTGGACCATGTCCATTGTTACCGATATCATAGGACTCTGTCGTCGTTTATCGGGGAAATAGGTGATGGTATCGGAGGGCACTGCTAGATTGAGGTTGAACTGAGCGGAGTTCTTCGAGGGAAGTGGGAATATGCTGTTCGAAGAACTCCAAGTCGATGTAACGGGTTCTTCTGATGTGGAATTTTTGGATAGTGATCGGACGCGCACGCCAGCCTGGCTGATCAGGCTGGCGTGCGCTGTCCATGCTGGAGCGGCCTCGTTAGCAGAGTGTCGAGACCTCTGTAAGTGGTTCGGCGTCGAACGACGCCGAGCCACGATCCAGCACTGGTACCAAGCCTACGCTGATTATTACGAGCAAGACTTCACAGCAGAACCGGACCGTGTTGCGGTCGATGAGAAACAGATTCAACTCGGGAACGAAGAGAAAGCGTGGCTCTACGCTGCGATTGATGTCGATTCGAAAGTCGTGCTCCATGCACGACTTTCGAAGCACAGGGGTCGAGATCCCGCTGAACAGTTCTTAGAGGAGCTGAAAGAGAAACACCGCGTCGCAGACGCGGAGTTTCTCGTTGATGGGATGGGGTACCTGACTGCCCTTGTCCGAACTAATCTCAGCGGCGATCTCAACTACACTGACCGCAACATCGTTGAAAAGCTCTTTCAGACCTATACGATGCGAATCGAACGGTTCCACGAAACATGGAACGGCAGTCAGGCCAGCGCCGAGCGCTGGCTGATTGCCTACACCGCCTACTACAACCACCACCGCAGTCATCACGCACTCGACAATCAACCGCCAGTCGAAGCACTCAAACAGAAGGGTTCAATCTAGCAGTGCCTATCGGAGGGTAAGATAGAGAAATTTATGATTACTAAGTTGAAATTTCGTTTTGTCTATGGGTGGAGGAACGACTCGTTCGGGACGACGACCGGAGCTCCCGACGACGCACAGGAGACGCGAAAAGAACCGGCGGTCTGCTCGCGACAGCGGTCCGCCGACCCCGGTGAGGAGACGACCAGAGGCCCCGATTCGGTCGACCGCTGGTCGTCCGTCACCGGGAATCAAGAGCGTCGATGAGAGAGCTATGCTCGCAGCGCCATCTCGATGCGTTCCAGATCCGAGTCCCGTATCCGGTCGGGCGACTCCCTGACGGTTTCGATAGACAGGAACGTAGCCTCGAAGCCCTCCGCTTCAGGGGTTAGCTCCCCCGAGACCTCGGCGCGCTCCAGGACGTACGTGATGAGGTAGAAGGCGACGCGCGAACGCTCGGCGTGGAGGATGGTCAGGAACTGCAGGTCCGGGGGGTCTGCCCGGAGACCGGTCTCCTCTTCTAGCTCTCGGACGGCCGCCCGCTTCGGTCCCTCGTCGTACTTGGCGTGGCCGCCGGGAAGGCTCCAGACGCCCTCATGCTGCGGTATCGGTTCGTCGAGCAGTAGGACGTGGTCGTCGTCGTGGACGACGACGTGGACGCCCGGAACCGGATTCCGGGAGAGCACGAGTTCGCACTCCGAACACCAGGGATGCTCCCGGTCCTCGAACTCGCAGCTTCCGACGGCGGCGCCACACCGGTGGCAGTGATCGGGTTCGACGGCGACGGAGTCGATGTCGACGGATTCGATATCGACCATGTGAACCCGTTCCACGCCAGGAGACGAAAGTGTTCGTTTGCGGTCGCCCGGACACTCCGGGCAAGACGACGCGTCGAAACGAGACTACTCCCCGACCATCGAGGAGACGAGCTTCGACTCGGCTTTCCGCAAGTGTTCGGCGGCAGTACTGGGCGCGCAGTCGATTGCAGCGGCGATGTCCGTGTGGCTGGCTTCGCGCGGAATCTCGTAGTATCCCAGTTCGAACGCGGTCTCGATGGCCTCGCGCTGGCGCTCGCTCAGGTGCGTTTCAACGGTCGCGGCCGTCGCGTCCAGCCCGCCGATCTCCTCGATGGTCACGTCCACGGGGCCGGGCACGGTCTCGATAGCCGCCTGTATCTCCGCGTCCGGGCCGAAGAGCGAGAACGTCACCGTCCCGTCCTCGTGATACCGGATTGGCGGAACGACGACCAGTCCGCCCTGCGTGATGGGACCGAACAGTTCACCCAACGCGTCGGTCGTGGCGTCCCTGACGTAGACGTAGAAGGCGTCCTCGCCGACCCGTGCGATGTCGTAACCCAGAACCTCCGGAATCTCCTCGACGGCCGCCTCGAAGGCGTCGGCGTCGCCCACGGCGTAGTGGAGTATTCCCAGCGCGTCGCCCGTGAAGTTCCACTGGAGGGCAGTCGCGCGCTCGACGAAGGAAGCGTTGGCCCACACGTCGTACATCGGGTGAATCTCGGTCTCGCGACCGCCCGCGGTGATGCGAACCCGGACGTGCTTCATGTCGGAGACCACCGTGTCGGCCCTCTTAAACCTCCCGTGCGAATCCGGCGTTAGTATTTCGCAGCGCCAGCGACTATCCACATCTGTATGAAGGTGTTCATCACGGGTGCTACGGGTGTCCTCGGCCGTCGACTCGTCGACCGACTCACCGACCGCGACCACGAGGTCGTCGGACTGGTTCGTGACGAAGCGGGCAAGCGCATCGTCGGACGCCGGGGTGGAACTGCACGACGCGGTGACGTCCTCGACCCCGAGACGCTGGAGCGAGCGATAGACGACGACGTCGAGGTGGCGGTCCACGCCGCGACGGCCATCCCGGACTCGACCAAGCCCAGCGACGAGGAGTGGGCGCGAAACGACCGCGTCCGGTTCGAGGGTGCGAGGAATCTACTGGACGCAACCCCTGACGGGCTCCGGCAGGTCCTGTTCCCGAGCGTCGTTTGGGTCGCTCGCCAGCCCGACGGCTCGCGGTTCGACGAGACGGCCGACCGCCACCCCGACAGAGCCACGCGGTCGGCTGCCGACGTCGAGGACTTCCTCCAGGAACGCGCCGCCGGGGACGGCTTCGACGCGACGGTCCTCCGCTGCGGGTTCTTCTACGCGCCGGACGCGAGGGACACGCGCGCCTGGGGCGAACGACTGCTCGACGGCGACCTGCCCGTAGTGGGCGGCGGCCTGCTCGGCCGGCAGGACGCCGAACTCTCGTTTGTTCACGCCGACGACGCGGCGGCGGCGTTCGTCGCAGCCATCGAGACCGAAGCAGGCGGGACGTACCACGTCGTCGACGACGAACCGGTGACCGGGGCCGCGTTCTTCGAGACGTTCGCGGACCTGCTGGAGGCCCCGGAGCCGGGTCGAATCCCAGCTTGGCTGGCCCGATTTTTTGTCGGGAAGGTCAACTCCGAGGGGTTCACTAGCCCGATGCCGACGACCAACGAGAAGGCGAAGCGTGAACTCGGCTGGGAGCCGGAGTATCCGACCTACCGGGACGGCCTGGAGCAGGTCGTCGAGACCTGGAGGGCCGACGGCACGCTCGCCGAACTGCGGGACGAATCGACCGCCGAAACGACGACCTCGCTCCGAGGAGAGGCAGCGTGAAGGACGATGGGCACCCTCGGCTGCGACGACTACCCGAGCAGTCACGCGAGACGGCACGGGCCGTGTCGCTCACGCCGTCTCGTTCGCAACCGGCGTTGCCCGTCTCGAACGGCGGGCGGCTACGAGCGGGTACGATAGACGACGAAGATTCCCGCGAGCAGTAACAGGAGCGTCGAGAAGACCGTCGTGATACTGCCGAGTGCGAACAACTCCGGCGTCGCTCGCCGGGACGACGCGATCGAGAACACCTGAATCGGCATGGTGTTCTGGCGCCCGACGAGGAGGAGACTCCGCGTCGCCTCGTTGTACGAGAGGGTGAACGCGAAGACCGCCGCCCCCAGGACGGTCGGAGCGATCTGGGGGAGCGTTATCTCCCTGAACACCGTTCGTTCGTCGGCGCCCAGCACGCGCGCCGCCCGTTCGTTCTCCGGGAGGTTCGGCGGAATCCCCGCCAGAAGGACGATCATCGCGAACGGAAGCGTCCAGACGACGTGCACCGTAAGCGCGAGCCACAGACCTTTCGAGAACCCCAGAAGTTGATTCAGAAAGAGCGTCGCACCGACGCCGTACGTGATACCGGGCGTGATGATACCGAGCAAGAGGAGGTACAACACTGCGCGTCGCCCGGGAAACCGTCGGCGGTACGCGAGTACGGTCGCCGTCGCGAGAACCGTCGTGATCATCATCGTTACGAACGCGAGTTTGAGCGAGCGCTCTACGGCCGTGACGATGCCGCTGCTGGCGAGCAACTCGGCGTACCACTGCGTGCTGAAATCGACGAACGGGAACGTAAGCCCGCCTTCGTTGAACGAGAAGGCGATGAGTGACAGCATCGGGAGGTAGATGTAGAGCGAGATGAGAACGGCGTACGCCGCCAACAACCGTTTCACGCCGAGGCGCTCCGCGAACGAGGTCGCCGTTTCGGCGAGCGAGCGCCCGCCGGTCGGGCGGCGCGTCTCGCGTTCGGTCGCTTCGGTGTCGGCTGCCATCTCTCAGTGGTCCGTCTAACGGGTTGCCGGTCGGCGTTCAGCGGGCGTCCGCCCGTCCCGGGCCGCCCGGCGTCCGGGGCTATCCGTCGAAGTTCTGGGCGACGGTGTCCATCTCCTCGAACTGGACGTCGTCTTTCGTTTGCATGTGCTGGATGAGTTGCTCCAGCCGCTGAAGTCGGTGCGCCTGACCTATGACCTGGGGGTGCATCGTGAGGATGAACACGCCGTCGTCGACGTGGTCGTACATCCAGTCGAACTGGTCGTACCAGCGCTGGAAGATCGAATCTTCGCTGGCGTACCCCATCCGGTGTGGGCGAGACCACGTGAACGTCAACGGCGGCCAGTCGTCGCGCTGCCACGAGACGGGGAGCTCCACGAGGTCGGTCGGCTCCCCACGGTCGTATGGGCCATCTTCCGGCGCGCTCCAGTTCCCGTAGACGTAGTGCGGTCTGAAATCGGATGCCATCTTGCTCGAATCCCACTCGAATCCGAGCTCCTGCAGGATGTCGAGCGTGTGCTGGGAGAAATCCCAGGCCGGCGAGCGATAGCCGGTCGGTTCCCGGCCGGTGACGTCCTGGATGCTCTCGATGCCGCGTTCGATGTCGGCCTGTTCGTCCTCCTTACTCTCGAACGTCGCCGGACCGGTGTGACTCCACCCGTGGTGCTGGATGTCGTACCCCCGGTCCCACACCTCGCCGCAGATCTCCTCGAAGCTGTCGATCGTATGACCGGGGATGAACCAGGTCGCGGGAATGTCGTGCTCGTCGTGAAGGTCGAGCAATCGAGGAGCGGCTACTTCCGCACCGAACACGCCCCGTGAGTGTCTCGTCGGCATCTCCCAGGAGTCGTACGACCAGAGCCACGTCGATACCGCGTCGAAGTCGTATGAGAGACAGACGGTGGCACCTGTCATACGTTACCGCACACCGGGATGGGAGATAAGAATATCATAAAATATTCAGTAGGACCGCGGGTCATGCATCCCGCAATCGCCGCTGAAGTACCGTCGGGACGCGTTGAACCGAAGAAAGCAGGGGGTCGCCCGAATCGCTCACCCGTCCGTGGAGTCCGTACGTCGAGACCCGGGAGTATCGTACAACGCCTCGCCCGGACTCGCTCCTTCGTCAGCGCGTTCGGCGTCGATGGCATCGTCGATCGTGAGGAGTAGCTGGCTCACCTCGGTCGCACAGACGTACTGCTTCCGACGGTACGCGATGGGATCGAGAACGCCTGCGTCCACGGTATCCTCGATCGTTCCGTCCGGTAGGACTAACCCGACCCGTTCGGAGCGGGTCTCGTGGGCTGCCCGGAGGTCCGCGAGCGTCGTCACCGGGTCACGGCCCCCGTTCCTGGCCAGCGTCGTCACGACTCGGTCCACCGCATCGGCGTACGCCTCGATGGCGAGTTGCTCGCGCGTGTCCGTAGACCGCGCGGTGGTTCGAAGTGTCCGTGCGATACGCAGTTCCGTCGCCCCGCCCCCGGGAACGACACCTGGACGACGACCACCGAGTCCTCGAGCGGCGGCGACTGCGGCCGCGGCTTTCCGGACCTGTCGGGCCATCTGGTCGCCCGGCTGTCCCGAGACGCCGGTCAGTACTGCCGTCACGGTCTCGGGAGCGTCGCATTCGTCGAACACCAGGATGCGCCGTCGTTTGCGGCGATGTCGGCGTCGTCCGATGCGCTGCTCCTCAACGACGCCCGCGTGGCCGAGATCCGCCGCCGTCGCGTCGTCGGGTTTGAGTATCTCGGTCGCCCCCGTCCCGCGACAGACGTGTGAGAAATCGAGGCTCGTGACGCCACGTACCCCGAGAACGCCCGCGTCGACGAGGAGCCGGAGATAGTGGCGGTCGATTCCCGACCGCGTCACGACCACGTCGACGCCGAGTTCGACGAGGTGGTCGACGACCTCGCGGCGGCGAGCGTGCTCCGCGTCGGCCAGCGCGGCCTCGGTCGCGACCGAGTCGACTCGAACCCCCGCGATCGATTCCGGTTCCCACACCTGTAGTCCTCGATTGTCCTGTCCGCCGAGCGCGAGCACCGTCGCGTCCCGCTTCTCCCGCTCCATCTCGGGATGGGCTCGGCTGTAGCGATCGAGCACTGCGCCGTGGACGAGTCTCGACTCGTCGATTCGGCCGTTCGAGAACCGTCGGACGGCGAACGTCGTCTCGTCCGGCGTTCCGACGGTTTCGACGGCTTCGACCGCGAGCGGGGCCCAGTCGTCCGCGAACGCTCCGACGTCGTTGCCCGTCATCGCCGTTCGGGCGACGGCGCTGGCGGCGGCCGTCGAACTCGGGAACGCGGACAGGCTTCGGGTCGCGCCGTCCAGGACGTCCGCAACGACGGCGAGGGCGGTCTCGTAGCCCATGCTGACGGTCGTCGGGTGGAGTCCCTTCTCGAGTAACGTCGCCGCCTCCTTGAGTAGTGCGGCGCCGAGGACCACGGTCGTCGTGATTCCGTCCGGAATCCGTTCCCCCTCGACGTCGGTATCGCCGGGGCGTTCGGGGCCGACGACGCGCAACAGAACGGGTGCGATCGGATGTTCGAGCGGAAGTTCTTCGAGAACGGTCGCGCCGTCGCTCGCGACGACGTATTCGTCGGTGCCGGGAATGCCGCGGTCGGCGTCGCCGCTTCGCGTTTCGAGTTGCGACAGGACGAGCGTGTCCTGCGGCGTCGGGCCGAGCGTCGTGCGAAGGATCTCCGCGATGGCCCGGACGGCAGTGATGTTCGCCTGTGGAAATTGAGGCGCCGGTTCGGACTGCGAGCGTCCCACCTCTCGTCCCCCCATCGTTCAGTTCCTCCACAGCGTTGCGACGCTCTGGCGCCCGGCGGCGAGCGTAGTGCGGTCGGAGCGAGCGGCCATGGTCATTCGAACCGCTGGCGAACGCCGTCGATTCCGGCGTGCTGGTCGCAGGCCAGCATGAGCTTTATTCGGGCCTTGTGCGCCGGGAGGTCGCCCGCGAAGATGGCGCCGTGCTCGCGCAGTGTCTCACCGCCGCCGTCCCCGCCGTAAACCGGGGTGACGCTGCCGGCCGGACACCGTGACGCGACGACGACCGGGGTTCCCGCGTCGACGACGTCCGCGATAGCTCTCCCGAGCGGTGCGGTCGTGTTTCCGAGGCCGGTCGCTTCGACGACGATTCCGTCGACGCCTCGGTCCTGGGCGGCCCTGATTGCCGCGTCGTCGACGCCAACGTCCGAGGTGACGACGGCTATCCGGGCGTCGGGGTCGAGGACGGGGATGTGATCGGCGTAGCTGCCCGGCTGCCGGAAGTGACGAATCGAGTCGCGCGTGGTGACCGCCACCGGCCCCGTTTCGGGGGACTGGAACGTATCGAGGGCGCTCGTGTGCATCTTCCGAACGTCGCGGGCGGCGTGAACCTGCTGGTCGAACGCGACGTACACGCCGCCCGTCGTCCGGAATCGATCGTCGGTGGCGACGCGGACGGCGGTGCGGAGGTTGGCCGGTCCGTCGGGGCTCAGTTCGTCGGGACGGCGTTGTGCCCCGGTGAAGACGACCGGCGCGTCGATGTCGAGCGCGAGGTCGAGGTAGTACGCGGACGACTCCATCGTGTCCGTCCCGTGGGTGACAACGACGCCGTCCGCGCCGTCGGCGATGGCCTGCCGTGCTCGTCGGCCGATAGTTGCGACGGTGTCGACGTCGAGTTCGAAGCTGGGAACTTGGGCGACCTGTTCGACGTCGACCTCGGCGAACGCGTCGAGACCGGGGACGGCGTCGAGCAGCGCCGCTCCCGGTTCGGTGGGGGAGGCACCGCCTTCGTCCCGGGTACTCGCGATAGTTCCCCCGGTTCCGAGCACCTTGATTACAGGTGGCATGGAACAGGGTACGGGATTCTCAGGTAAGTGAGTTTATCCGTTTTCGGGACACGACGAGGATATTTTTGCGCGTACGGCCGTTCGACGCACGATACTCGCGATTAACTGCCGTCCGATTCGGGTCTATTTGAAACGCGTGACTCACAGCATCCGACATCAATCATGATTATGGATGGCGTTGGATGTTCACATGCATCATGGGAGACCCCTTAACGAGACGCAACTTCATGAAGTACGCGGGGTCGGCGTCGGCCGGTCTGGCGGTCGCCGACGGCGCCGCCGCAGACGCGGACGCCAGCCGCGTAGAGAGTCAGGACGGTCTCCAGAACGGACAACGGCCGGTTCAATGGGCGAGCACCGCCTACGCTGCTCGCGACGGCCAGAGTCAGAAGTTCGAGGAGATGACCGACATCCCGCTCAACCGGACGATTGGCGACCTTCCGACGACCCAGCAGCGGATCCTCGGCGGCGGCAACGAAACCTTCGACGCCGTTTCCGTCGACACCTCGAGCGCCGGCGCGCTCACGATGGACAACGACGTGACCGCGGCTACCCCGACCTCTGCGCTCGACAAGTGGGACAGCGACGCCATCGCCGACCTGTTCACCAGTCCTGAGGAACGGCTGTCCGACCAGATCGGCGCACAGGCGGAGACGCTCAGCCAGCAGCTCTGGATGGACGTGAACGACCAGCAACGGCTGCGCTTCCCGCCGACGATTTACAACTTCGACGCCATCGGCTACAACCCGAAGTTCGTCGAACCCGGTAGCGTCTCGAAGTGGTCGGCGCTCTTCGACGACCAGTACAGCGGGCAGGTCCTGTACGACGCCATCGCCGCCATCGGGATTCCCGAAGCCCTCATGCACATGATGGACAACAACATGGTCCAGGGGGAAGTCGGCCAGCTCAACGACCCGACCAAGGACCAGCTCGACCAGGCCATCGACTTCCTCGTCAAGGAGAAAAAGAGTGGCCAGTTCCGCTCGACGTGGACCGCGTACGGGAACTCGGTGAACCTGATGGCGAGCGAAGAGGCGGTCGTCGGCGACATCTGGCAACCGGCCGCACTGGACGTGCGGCGCTCGGGGACGCCCTGCAAGTACGCGACGATGAGCGAAGGCGTCCAGGGCTACCGCTTCTGGTACGCCGGCATCATCCCGACCAAACCCGGCGCCCAGCAGCGGAACAACGTCGACGAGGTCAACTCCCTCATCAACGACGTGCACTACGGCGCCTGGTTCCCGGGGTTCATCCAGGGGTGGGGCTACTCCGTCCCGCAGTACCCCAACACGGAACTCGTCCGTACCGGGTCGGACGACTCCGGACAGGGGATGGGGCCGGAGTACTACGACTGGGCGTACCGCGGCGAGCGCACGTACCAGCCCGTGGAGAACCCCAACCTGTTCGACCCGCAGAGCTACGACTGGTCGATGGAGGAGGGGGAACCCGACCAGAACGGCCAGCAGCGCGACTCCGGCCCGATCGAGGAGCGAATCGACCGCATCGGCTTCTTCCAGATCTGGCCGAGCAACGCCGACTACATGATCGAACGCTGGCGGGACTTCACGAGCGCCTGACCGTCTCTCACGTCTCGTCATGTCACCGTCACTCCGTTCCCGGGTTCGCCAGGCCGAAACGTCGCTTCTCGTCGGGCCGACGCTCCTCTGGTTCACCGTCTTCCTGCTGTTTCCGCTCGGCGTGATCCTCTACTACAGCTTCCTCACCTACTCGAGTTTCAGCGTCATCCACGAGTTCACGCTCGAAGCATGGCGGACGAGCGTCTTCGACGAGACCGTCTACGACGTCTTCGTCCGGACGCTCACCATCGGCGCGACCGTCACCATCGTGACCCTCCTGTTCGGCTATCCCCTCGCGTACTTCCTCCGCTTCTACATGAGCCAGACCGGCGGCATCGTCCTGCTCCTGTTTCTCGTGATTCCGTTCTGGACCTCCGGCGTCATCCGTACGCTCGGCTGGTATCCGGTCCTCGGCCGGACCGGCGTCGTCAACAAACTCCTCGTCTCCAGCGGACTCCTTCAGGAACCGCTCGGCTGGCTGTTGTTCTCCCCGTTCTCGCAGATCGTCGGGTATCTCCAGAACTACGTCGTCTTCATGGCCGCCCCCATCTACATCTCGCTCGCCCAGATCGACCCCGACCTCCTCGACGCGTCCGAGACGTTGCGCGGGAATCCGCTCGCCACGTTCCGGCACGTGACCTGGCCGCTGAGTCTCCCCGGCGTCGTCATCGGCTCTATCTTCGTGTTCGTGCTCTCGATCGGGAACTTCACCGTCCCGCAGTTCCTGAGCGGCGGCGAAAGCACCATCACGACGCTGATCTACCTCTCCGTCAACTCCGGACTCAACTACCCCGCCGCGTCCGCGCTCTCGATCGCCCTCCTCGTCGTCATCTTCGCGTTCGTCTACGGACTGACTCGCCTCGTCGACATCACCGAGATCAGCCAGGGGTGACCCGGACGGTCGAAACGGACCGCCCGTCTCTACCGCCTGGGGTCGCCGGTAACGACGGCGATGGTCCGGCCGGTCACTCGCCGAGGATGTCCTTCTGGAGGTCCACGTCGGGGACGACGCTCGTCTCCTCCAGCAGGAGTCCATCGCTGGCGTCCCACCCGACGGTTACGGTATCCTCGTCGACGTCGACCCGTTCCGGAATCTTGACCTGAACTTCCATCTCCTGTCCGCCGTCGCTGCGCGCCTCGAGAACGAGTCGGGTCCCTCGACTCGGCTGTCGGATGACGTCCACGACCGAGCACGTAAGCGTATTGTCGGCGTTCGAATCGAGCCGGAGCGCCTGCGGTCGCACGACGAACGGGAGTTCCCGGTCGAGGAGGTCACCGACGTCGGACCGGACCGTGCGTACACTCGCGGTGAACTCCCCGAACGGCGTCTCGACATCGACGGTTGCGGCGTCGGGTGAGACGTCCGTGACGCGACCCGTGAAGATGTTCGAGTCGCCGACGAAGGCAGCGACGAACGCCGTCGCGGGACGGTTGTAGACCGCCGAAACCGACCCCGACTGTTCGATACGGCCCTCGTTCATGACGACGATCTGGTCGGCGAGCCGCATCGCCTGGGACTGGTCGTGGGTGACGTACACGAACGTAGTGTCCAGTTCGCGGTGGATTCGCAGCAGTTCGCGTTCCATCCGCTTTTGCATCTTGTAGTCGAGGTCGCCCAGCGGCTCGTCCAGCAGCAACAGCTTCGGTTCAAGGACGAGACTCCGAGCGAGCGCGACGCGTTGCTTCTGCCCTGCGGACAGCGATTCCGGCGAACTGCCGCGAAGGGCCGTCAACTGCATCAACTCGAGCACGTCCTCGACGCGGTCGTCGCGGGTCGCACGGTCGGCCCGCGTCCGTTCCAGCCCGTATCGGACGTTGTCCTCGACGGAGAGGTGCGGAAACAGCTGGAAGTCCTGGAAGACGAGCCCAATGTCGCGCCGGTACGTCGGGACGTCCGTGACGTCCGTATCGCCAAGCACGATCTCCCCCTCGGTCGGTTCGACCTTCCCGATGATCGAGTGGAGCGTCGTCGACTTTCCACAGCCACTCGGCCCGATCAACACGCAGAAGTCGCCCGCCGCGACGCTGAAGTCGATGTCGTCGACGGCGAGCGTTCCGTCGTCGTAGATCTTCGTCAAGCCCCGGACCTGGAGGACGTCCGGCCGCGTTCCGCCCGTGGTCGAGTCGTCCGGACGGGAGGACTGCGGAACCTCCTCTCCTCGTGGCGTGTCGGTCATCGGTCAGAGCACCTCCAGGTCGTCGATCGTCGTCGTTTCGGTCACGCTGATGGTGTCGAAGTAGACGGCGTCCGTCGCGTCCCAGCCGACGGTAACGGACTCATGGAGATTGCCAGCGGACGCCTCCCCCGGCTCGACGACCGTCAGCGATCGTCGAATCCCGTCTCTCGCCGGTACGGCCACCGTGAACTCCGTTCGTTCGCCGGTGTACGTCCGTCCTTCGAGCGTTCCCTCGAACGCGTTGGCCTTCCCAGGTTCGCCGAGGACCGCGTTCTCCGGGCGGACGATGGTCACCGACTCGTCGGGGAGCGACTTCGAGCGTGCCATCGTCGTCGCCGTCATCTCGCCCACGTCCGTCTCGACGGTGACCGCTTCGCCGTTCTGATTCCGTAGTTGGCTCCGAAAGAGATTCGAATCACCGACGAACCGACCGACGAACGCGGTGGCCGGCCGGTCGTACACCTCCGTTGGCGCGCCTACTTGCTCGATCTGGCCGTCGTTCATCACGACGAGCGTATCGGCGAGTTCGAGCGCCTGCTCCTGGTTGTGCGTGACGTAGACGTACGTACTCCCGGAGTCGGCGTGCAATCGACGGAGTTCGAGTTCCATCCGCTTCTGGAGTTTGTAGTCCAGATCCGCGAGCGGGTCGTCCAGCAGCATCGTCTCGCAGTCGCGTACCAGCTGGCGGGCGAGTTCCACCCGTTGTTGCTGGCCGCCGCTCAACTCGTTCGGAGTGTCGTCTCTCGTCTCGGCGATCGCGAGCAACTCCAGCATCGAATCGACGCGGTCGTCGATGGCCTCTGAGGTGAGGTCGCCCTGCTGTTCGAGGCCGAACGCGACGTTCTCGGCAACAGTCTTGTGCGGAAAGAGCGTGTGCTCGAACTCCTGGAAGACGAAGCCCACGTTCGTCTCTCGAACCGGCATCGTCGTCACGTCGCGTCCGTCGAGTTCGACGTGGCCGGCGTCGATATCGTGTAGGCCAGCGATACACTTCAGCAGGGTGCTCTTCCCGCAACCGCTCGGACCGACGACGACGCAGAACTCGCCCGGGTCGACCGTGAGGTCGACGTTGGTGAGCACCGACTCGCGACCGAATGTCTTCGAGAGATTACTAACGGCGATACCGTGTGTGGCCATCCCTCCCCACCTGACTACCTAGCTATCGTTCGTGATAGAGAAAAGGATTGCCCACTCGGCGAGCGGCGAGGGGCGTTTCCGGTGTCACCGCCTGCTCGAAAATTCCCGAGGGTCACCCCGACCGAGACGCATCCAAGTGGGAGGGCGAGTCCCTAGACGCCCGGGTTCCCGTCGTCGACGACGAAGCTCGCGTCCGTCCGAATCGGGGCCCCTGGCCGGGTCACGTAGTCGACGACGCGGTAGTCGGTCCACCACTGGTCCGGCGTGAGTGTGCAGCGAACGTATCCGCGCTGGTTGTTGTAGTACTTGACGTTCTCGTTGTCCGACGTCACTTGCCGGCCGAAGTCGTCCATATCGGTACCGTCCCCACCGGAGCTGATGGAGGTCGCGACGAACTCGGTGCCGACCGTTTCCGAGTCGGGGTCGTCGAACTCTCGCTTGAGGTTGGTGGCGAAGTTCGCGTGGAAGTCCCCGGTGACGACGACGGGGTTAGAGACGTGTTGCTCGAAGGCTTCGAGGACCGTGTTCCGGTCCGCGACGTATCCGTCCCACTGGTCCGTGCGGTACCCCTCCTCGGGCCCTTCTTCGAAGTCCATCGAGGCCATGGGCACCTGGTTCGCGAGGACGTCCCAGGTCGCGTTCGAAGCGGCGAGGTTGTCCACCAGCCACTGCTCCTGTGCGTCGCCGAGGATGGTTCGGTTCTCGTCGAACCGCTCCGTGCAATCGACGACGTTGAACGCGTCGTCGCAGGCCTGGTCGGTTCGATACTGACGCGTGTCGAGCACGTTGAACTCGGCCAGGTCGCCGAACGTGAAGTTCCGGTACAGTTTCTGGCTCGAATCGTCCGGCATCTGCGCCTGCCGGAACGGCATGTGTTCGTAGTAGGCTGTGAACGCCGCGGCCCGGCGCTCGAGGAACGCTTCCCGCGTCTGTTTGTCGGGGTCCTGTGGCACGTCACCGGCCCAGTTGTTGTCGACTTCGTGGTCGTCCCTCGTGACGAGCCACGGCGCGCTCGCATGGGCGGCCCGCAAGTCGGGATCGGATTTGTAGAGACTGTACTGGAGGCGGTATCGGTCGAGCGTCTCTGTCTGGGAGCGGTAGGCCTGCGGAACCGCGGTATCGCGGGCGCCGCCGTTCGGCCCGATGCCGTACTCGTAGATGTAGTCGCCGAGGTGGACGACCAGGTCGAGGTCGTCCGCGGCCATGTGGTCGTAGGCCGTGTAGAACCCGCTGTCCCAGGACTGACAGGAGGCGAACGCGAACCTGAACTCCTCGGGACTGGCGTCGGGTGCCGGAGCGGTCTTCGTCCGACCAACTGGACTGCGGTGTCCAGCGGCGGTGAACTGGTAGTAGTACTCTGTGTCGGGGTCGAGACCCGTCACGTCCACGTGGACGGAATGTGCGTGTTCCGGCTTCGCGAAGACGACGCCGGCCTTCTCGACCGACGCCATGTCCTCCGTCGATGCGATTTTCCACCGAACGGGAACTTTCTTCCGGGGCATCCCGCCGCCTTTCTCGATAGGGTTCGGCGCGAGACGAGTCCACAACACCACGGAGTCCGGCAGGGGGTCGCCCGAGGCGACCCCCAGCGAGTACGGGTCTTCTTCGAACCGGCCGCTGTCGTCCATCACTGCGGTGGTCGTGCCCGACGTGCCGACGGCGGCGAGCGCCGTCGCGCCGCCGGTCCGCTTCAGAAACTGTCGTCGGCTGTGGTCCGTCGGATCCGGGTTCGATGGATTGTCTAACTCCATGCAAGTGGGAGTCCTACCATAATTATTTCAGTATTTATAATATTAATATATCTTGTGTGAGTAGGTGTAGTGGGGGAACGTACCCCTTTGTAGCGGTACGTACACAGCAGGACTCGGAGGCTGGGTTGGACAGTAACCCTTCGTCGTCCAGATGTCGGGCGCGAACCACGAGTAGCAATAGCTTTCGGCGATGCTCCCCAGGAACACGTATGACCCGAAAGCTGGTCCCGGTCACGGGAATGTCGTGCAGCAACTGCGAACAAACGGTCGAGAGCGCTCTCGGGAGGCTTGACAGCGTAACGCGCGTCGAGGCCGACCACGAGGACAACACCGTCGAGATAGTCGTCGATGACGACGTGGAGGACCGCGACATCCGCGAAACGATCGAGAGCGCGGGCTACGACGTTCCGGCGTAGTCGTCCGGCGTCTCTTCCGTCGCGGGTCCCGTTTCGTCACCCTCAACCGCGAAATCCGTGTTCACCTCTTCGCCGCCGAGCAGTTGTCCCACGAAACTGTTGGCCAGCACCGCCGACACCGATAGTACCATCACGATCATCGCGAACACCGGATGGACGAGGCCGGTCGTCGCGGCGGCGACGCCGATGCCGTTGAACGAGAACGCGGCGGCGAGATTCTGTCGCGTCTTCCGACGGCTCTCCGCACCGATCTCGTAGGCGTCCATCACGCCGCCGAGTCGCTCGCCCATCAGCACGATATCGGCGGACTCGATGGCGATGTCGGTGCCCGCGCCGATGGCGATGCCGACGTCCGCCTGCGTGAGCGCGGGCGCATCGTTGATTCCGTCGCCGACCATCGCCACGCGGTAGCCCAGGTCCTGCAGGCGGCCGATCTCCTCGCGCTTCTCGCCGGGGAGGACGTCGGCCATCACCCGGTCGATGCCGACCGCGTCCGCGACCGCGTTCGCGGTTCGCTCGTTGTCGCCCGTGATCACCACGGGCGTGACGTCGGCGTCCTCTATCCGCCGGACGGTTTCGGCGGCGTCGCTCTTTATCTTGTCGCCGATGCCGACCAGGCCGACGAGCGCACCGCCCTCCACCACGCCGGAGACGGTGAGCCCGCGGTGCTGAAGTCGCTCGATCTCGTCGCTCGCGGCCGAGAGGTCGACCCCTTCGGTTTCGAGCCAACCGGGCTTGCCCACCAGCACGTCCGAGCCGTCGACGGTGGCAGCAACGCCGTTTCCGGTCGTAGAGTCGAACGTTTCGGGGTCTCCGTACTCGACGCCACGTTCGTCGGCACACGCGAGGATGGCGGCGGCGAGCGGATGCTCGCTGAATGCCTCCGCACTCGCTGCCGCGGCCAGCACGTCCGCCTCGTTCCCGTCGAACGCCACGACCTCGGAGACCCCGGGCTCGCCGACGGTGACGGTGCCCGTCTTGTCGAGGACGACGTGGTCGACGTCCGGGAATATCTGGAAGGCGTCGCCACTACGCATCAGGATGCCCCGATTTGCGGCCTTCCCGCCGCCGCGGACGAGAGCCAGTGGAGTCGCCATACCGAGCGCACAGGGGTAGCCGAGGACGAGAACGGCGAGTGCGGCGAAGGCACCTCGCTGGACGTTTGGACTACCGCCCCACGTCGGCGGGGCGACCACCCAGAGCAGGAACGAGAGTCCCGCGACGGTGAGCACGCCGGGGACGAAGTACTCGAGGACGCGATCCGCGAGCCGGACGACCGCGGGCTTCGTCGCACGGGCCTCCTCGATTTCACGAGCGACCCGGTTCAGAAACGCGTCCTCTCCGGTCGCGGTCACCTCGACGAGGAGCGTCCCGGTCTCGTTCACACTTCCGCCGATCACCTCGTCGCCCGGCCGTTTGTCTTCGGGAGCGGACTCGCCGGTCGCCACGGACTGGTCGACGGTCGACTCCCCGTCGACGGGAACGCGTTCGCCGGGCTTGACCCGGACGCGGTCGCCGACAGCGAGGTCGGCGACGGCGACTTCTTCGACGTCACCCTCGACAGTGACGCGGCGAGCGGTGTCCGGTCGGAGGTCGAGCAGGTTCTGCACCGCCTGGGAGGCCCGCGTACGGACGAGCAAGCTGGTGTACTCCGAGAGGACGTGATAGGTGGTGATGAAGACCGAGACGGCGAAGAAGTGGACGGTCGGAAAGTCAGGGAAGACGGACAAACCGAGGAACCCCCCGAACAGCCCTGCGAACGCCCCCGCCTCGAGCAGCACGTGCTGGTTGAGGATGCCCCCTGCGGAGGCTGTTGTACGCCTTCTCGATAATGTAACGCCCCGGCCCAAACACCGTCCCGAGCGCGACCGCGAGCGTGACGAGGTCCATCGCCAGCGACTCGGATTCGAAGCGTCCCGTCACGAGTATCATCCACAGCATCAGCGCGGCGGTGGTGATGGAGGCGCCGCCGGCGAGCAGGAGTCGGCGCTTCCCGTCGGCGAGTTCCACCCGTCGTTCCTCGAATCGCTTCCGCTTGTTCAGGTCACGAATCGTGTATCCCAGGTCGCGGAGCGTGTCCTTCAGTTCGACCTCGCTTAGCGTCGCCTCGTCGTACCGGACGAGGACCTCCTCGTGGGCGAGGCTAACGTCGACGTCTTCGACGCCGTCCGTCCGGTCGTACGCCTTCTCGATGCTCTCGGCGCAGAACGAACAGGCCATGCCACCGACGTTGTACTGTTTCTGTGTCGTCCCCACCGTACTTTCACGTCGCCGTGTGATACCCATAACCATTACGACGTGAATCGTCGCGCGTCGCTGCCAGCGGTGCCGTCTGCGCACCAGCGTCTCGGTGTCCCACGTATCGCTCGCCGACGATCGAATGGCATCGGGACGGCGGGCCGCTGGGGAGGCGACGAGGTCGGAGAGTGTCGTTCGGTGGAGACCGTTCACACGTTTCAACGGAGTCGGAGACAGTTCAAAGAGTTCATCGGGCAAAACGATTCCCGGTGTCTAATACCACCCCGTCCGACTCCCGAAGCGCATCCGACAGTCCGACGGCGTCTGTGACTCGCGCCGACGTGGAAGTCGGATGCAGATGCGGTGATGACAGAAGCCACCCGTCGCCTGCGCCCACCGCATCAGGAGCCCCCTGCGCCCGTCGGTCGCTTCGACCGACGCTCACGGCTACCCACCCGCCGACGACGCTGTCATCCCCCCGCCGCTTTCCGGCGGAGTGCCCCGACTTCCGCCGTCCGTCTCTATCGTCCCGAAGAGTCCCGTCGCGGGTCGGAAACCGGAACTCCACACCGGGCGGTACGAGAGCCACCGACACCTGCTGGCGAGCGAGCCCGTTCGGGACTGCACGGGCGTGAGTCCGGTACCGCAGCTGTTCCGCCCACCGGGAGTTCTCGTCTCTCTTCAGGACTACGGACGGACGAGGCGAGTGCCTCGGCAAGTAGCGCCGATGCGGTTCACTCGGGGACTTGCAGCGGTTCGTAGATGAGTATGGTGTTGGTGCTCCGGACGACGACGAGCTTATCGTCGATCGTGAATCGGACTTCGACGTGGCTCCGTTTGTCTGCACTCGCGTCGATGAGCGCGTCGAGTGCATCCGGATCGAGATGATCGTACAGGGTGAGTGTCGTCTGACCGTCGTGTTCGCCCGCAGTCGTAGGTGCGATTCCGACGACGTCTGCTACGTCTTCGTGCGTCGACTGCCTGGGCGCGCTGTAGTATCCGACTTCGACTGCCGCCTCGAGCACTTCTCGTTGGCGAGTCGTCAGCAGTCTCGTGAACGAACTTTCGTCCGGTTCGTAGATACCCGTCTCGACGACCTCGAACGCAAGGGCGGTCTCCTCGACGACGTCCCGAAACAACGCCTGAAAGTCCGGGTCACTCCCCAGATGAGTTATTCGAAGCGACCCATCGGTGTTGATTTGAATCGGCATCTCGATGATGACATCCGATTCGCGTCCGAGTTCCAGGATTCGTCGCGTCGAGGGCGTCGGCTCGAACTGGCTCACCGCCATCCAGCGTTCCTCCCCGGAGACGAGATAGTCGACAACGTAGGGCGAGTCTCGCATGATCTCCCGATATCGGTCCCGGTCACCGCTCCCCTCGGCGAGCAACAGCACCGTACCGTCTGCGAGGAGTTCAACGTGGTGAATCGCTTCCCGCTTGAGCGATGGCTCCTCGGCGAGTTCCTTTCCGAGCGGATGGAACGTGCCGTTCTCGGCCGGGTGAGCGAGGACCGTGAGATATCGCATACGCGCGGAGGCAAGCGCCGACTGGACTTAAAGAATCGTGCATGACTTGCAGTCGGCGTTTCGCAGTCGACGACGAACGGAGACACATGGGACACACGGGAGAGACGCCCGACGTCGCGGTCGTCGGTGGCGGCATCTGCGGGCTGACCACGGCACTCGCGCTCGAACAGCGGGGTCTGGAGCCGACCGTCTACGAGGCCGCCTCGGAATATCGACCCATCGGTGCCGGAATCCTCCTGCAGACGAATGCGTTGTTTGTCTTCGACCATCTCGGTGTCGTCGACCGCATCCGTGCCGAGGGAGTTCCCCTCGAGGACAGTCAGATTCGGTCCCCGAGCGGACGGGTTCTGAAACGATTCGACCTAGACAGGGTCGAACGGAACGACTTCGGCTACGGCTACGTCGCGATACACCGGGCCAACCTGCTGCGGATACTCCTCGACGAACTGAACACCGAGGTCGAAACTGGAATGGCGTGTACGGCGGTGACCGACACGGACACGCCGACAGTCCGGTTCGCCGACGGGACGCACGTTCACCCGGACGTTCTCGTCGGGGCGGACGGCATCGACTCCGCCGTTCGCGACGCGGTCGCTCCGGACGTCGAACTGCAAGCGATGGACGGTATCGTCTATCGGGCCATCGCCACGCTCGAACTGCCCGAGCAATACCGCGCTCTGGGATTCGAGATATGGGGCGAGGGAACCTACACCGGTGGTGCACCGCTCGACTCCGACCGGTTCTACTGGTTCGCGACGGCACCCGAGCGACTGGCGGAGGATACGACCGACCCACGAGAGACGACCTCGGCGCTCCGCGACCACTTCGCTACGTTCCCCGACCCGATTCCATCCGTCGTTGAATCGCTCGACGAGAACGACGTAATCGTCACCGATCTGGAGGACGTGCCGCCACTCGAACGATGGTATCGCGGGTCGGTCGTCGTCGCCGGTGACGCGGCCCACGGAATGTTACCGTTCGCCGGACAGGGTGCGGCTCAGGCGATCGAGGACGCACTCGCGCTGGCCCACTCGATAGATGCACACGCGGATCGGTCAGCAGCCTTCGCGACGTACGAATCCGAACGAAAGCCCAGAGCCGACCGGATTCGGTCCGAGTCGGAGAGACTGGGGAGGCTCGGGACGATGCAATCGAGCATCGGCTGTCGGGCGCGCAATCTCGCGTTCGAACTGCTTCCGGACTTGCTCTTTCGACGGAGTCGGCGACGACGAGTATCCGGTACCTGGCTCCCCGAGGCCGCTATCGAGGAACACGATGCCAGCACCCGCGTTGCTCCGGACTGACGGTCAAAATGAGACTAGAGCGCGTGTCGTCCGAACTGCGGCTTACTCACGACCTCGGAAGAGGGTAACACTGTGGGTTCGGACGAGGCACGGTCAGTGGGAAGCGTTATGAAACAGTCATTTCTACATACATGTGTTATGTCAGATGTTACGACATCGGACCGGGGTGATCCCACAGCACCAGGCGAGAAGAGGTTCGCGGACTCGCCCGGCCACCAGACGACCGCGTTCTTCCTGGTGACCCTGCTCGTATCGTGGGGGTGCTGGGCCCTCACCTACGTCGCGTTGCCCAGCGGCGAGTTGACACAGGTTCATTTCGTCCCGGGCGCGTTCGGGCCGATGATAGCCGTGGCCCTCGTCACCTGGGCGAGCGGGGGTGACCTCCGGGCGTGGGCGGCACAGATCGTCGACTGGCGGGTTTCGCCGCGATGGTATCTCGTCGCGCTGGGGCTCCCCATCGTGCTTACGGTCCGGGGGCGTCACGGCCGGAGTCGCACTGGCGAGAGCTGAACCGCGACGCCGGACAGCCCCGCGACCGCACCCCGGCCTTGAAGCGCCGGTTACGGCGGCGTTCGGTCGGGGGTAGTGGAACGGACCGCGGAGGCTGGGAGCTGCGAAGTAGGTCGCCGTGATGACGACGAGTTACGAACGGTGCGCAGACGGGGCGGCCCGTTCGCGGACGACTACGAAGAGAGGAGAGGTTCGAAACGGCCACGAAAGCGCGTGAGAGCACCCGGTCTCGTGCAGTCGGAGCGACGGACGAGAGCTGGCTTACTTGCCCGGGTTGGGGTCGAACACCTCCGAGTTTTCGGGGCCGTCGGCCTGGACGATGGCCATACAGCCCTTGCGAGCGACCCGGGTCAACGAGTGGTCGACCAGCTTGAAATCACCCGGAACCGGGAAGTCCATCGTGGCGACGGTGGTGCTGCCGGGCGCGACCTGTTTGGTCTGGATGTGGGTCTGGGGTCGCGTCGTCAGCGATCCCTCGGGCCAGAGCTTCTTCCAGACGTTGCCGATGGGGTGGAAGCTACTGGTGAGGTTCGGCCCGCCCGTGACGAAGTACACCCGCGCGGTGTCGCCCGTCTCGACCTTGGCGGGGCCGTACTTGTCCGGCGTGCAGGCGTACTTCTCGCCGTTTATGACGACGTACGTCGGTTCCTCGCGGCGCATCGCTCCCATGTCGAATTCGTGTTTCCCCTTCTTGCTCGCACGCTCGTTGGTGTATATCTCGTGTTGGCCGAAGTAGAACTCGTGGTCTACCTCCGGCAGGCCGTCCTCGGGTTCGACGAGGATGAGGCCGAACATTCCCGCCGAGATGTGCATGTCGAGGTTCGGCACGGCGCAGTGGTAGATGTACGCTCCGGGGTAGGTCGCCTTGAACTTCAGGCGGGCGGTCTCGCCCGGCGCGGTCATCGTGGCTTCGGCACCGCCGCCCGGTCCCGCGGCCGCGTGGAAGTCCACGTTGTGGGGCAGGTCGTTCTCGGCGGGATTGTCGAAGGTGAGGTTGACCGTGTCACCCTTCCGGACCCGGATGAGCGGGCCGGGAACCTGACCGTTGTAGGTCATGTACTTGAACCGCACCCCGTCCTCGATTTCAGCCGTGACCTCCTCCGGACGGAGGGTAACGTCGACTTCCTTCGGCTCGGTTCGGCTTATCGGCGACGGGATGTCCGCCGGGTCTGCAGCGACGCGACTGGCCATCTTCTGCTCGTTCATGGTTGTCTCCGTCTGGGTTTGGGTCTGGGTCGCTTCCGGGGTGGAACTCGTCGAACAGCCGGCCAACGAGGCCGCACCGCCGAGACCGATTCCCTGCAATACCGTGCGCCGATTGAGTTCTGGCATCGAGAGTCACCTCACACTTACAGGTAGTTTCTTACATGTATTGAAGCGGACATCCGATTCTCAGCCCGCTGGAAGGCTGCCGAACGTATTCGCACCGTTCCCGGAGTCTGGGAACCTGCGGCGTATCCCGAATACAATCGGACGACGTGACGAAAGAAGAACCCAAAGGCGAGCCGAGTGCAGTCAGTCGTCGCTCTCGACGACCGACCCGGCCACCACGGGAGTGTCGGCGGGGTCGTCGGTCGGCGTCGTCTCGCCACGGTTCGACACCTTCTTCACCACGTCGTAGCCGAAGATGACCGTGCCGAGAATGACCAACGTGTCACCAGGCATCCGGAGCCAGAACAACAGTTGGACGAGGTCGCCCTCGTAGAACGCCAGGCTCCGGGCGGCGTCGTAGCTCTGGGTGAACGCGACCTCGAGCTGGAGGAAGCCGACCGGAAGCAGGCTGATACCGACCATCAGCGCCAGTCCCAGATTCCAGGCCCAGAACGCCCGCCGGAGGTTGGTCTCGTCCCACTTCGCTTCGGGCACCGCGATGCGGAGCATGTAGGTCACCATGCCGAGCGCGAGGAAGCCGAACGCGCCGAACATCGCAGCGTGGGCGTGCGCGACAGTGAGGTAGGTCCCGTGCTCGAAGTAGTTGATGAACGGGAGGTTGATGAAGAACCCGAGCACGCCCGCACCGACGAAGTTCCAGACGCCGCTGGCGACGATGAACATGAACGGCAGCGTGTAGGGGAACCGCTCGCCGCTCGTCGACATCGCCCGGTACTGGCCGATGGCCTCGTAGAGAATGAAGACGAGGGGGATGAGTTCGAGCGTCGAGAAGGCGCTCCCGATGGGCACCCAGAAGTCGGGCTGGCCGACCCACCAGTAGTGGTGCGAGACGCCGATGACGCCCGTACCCATCACCAGCAGGGCCTGGACCATCACCGCCTTCTCGGCCGAGCGCTTCGAGAGAAGGTTCATGCTGACCAGCGTGACGCCGACCAGCGCGACGATGAAGAACTCGAAGGCCCCCTCGACCCACATGTGAACGACCCACCAGCGCCAGAACTCGGTGACGACGATATTGGTCTGGGGCGTGTAGAGGAAGCCCGCGGTGAACAGCAGAGCAATGGAACCGCCCGCGTACAGAATCATGTGTGCGAGGCCCCACTTGGGTTCGCGGTCGAGCAGCGGCTTGAGTCCCCGCGCGACCAGCGTGGCCCACGCGAGGAAGCCGACGAGGATGCCGACCTGCCAGAGACGACCGACTTCGAGGTACTCCAGCCCCTCGTTGCCGAGGATCCACCAGAGCGCGTCGCCGAAGTACCCCTTCGCGCCGAGCCAGATGCCCGCCATGGCGCCGACCACGACCACGACGAGAACGCCGAGCAGGCGGTTTATCCACTTGCCCTGCTCGCGGGGTTCGCGACCAGTCAACAGGGGCGGAAGGAACAGGCCCGCGCCGAGCCACAGCGTCGCGATCCAGAGGATGCCGAGGTCGATGTGCCACGTCTTGGCGATGGTGAACGGCAGGACCTGGAGGATGTCGAAGCCCAGCATCTCGCCGAGACCGAAGAAGGCGTCGCGCTCGATGTAGAAGTGCGCGAGCAGGCCGCCGAGCAGGACCTGCGCGAGGAACAGACCCGCGCCGACGACCGCGAACCGGAGCGCCGCGGCCTGTCCCGGGAACAGGTTCACCTCGTCGGGCCGGGGCACCGTGACGCCCTCTGTCTCGGGTTCGGGGAGTTCGATGGACTTGTACAGCCAGACGCCGAACCCGGCCCCCGCGACGAGCAGAATCATGGCGATGACGCTCCACGTCATAGACGCGCCGGTCGCATCGTTACCGGCCGCCGGCTGGTAGGGCCACTCGTTAGTGTAACTGTGGTCCGCGCCTGGTCGGTCGGTGTGGGAAATCCACGCCGTCCAGAGCGCGAAGTCGGCGAACCGCTCGGCCGCCTCCTCGCTGTCGATCATGTTCGTCGGGACGCCGCGCTCGTGGCTCCCCTCGTGGTAGCGCTCGACGTACACCTGCGTCACCTGCTCGTGGGCGTACGCCTCTGCGGCGGAGTACTCGATGTCGGACGTGGGGTCGCCGTCGGTGAGGTCCGACTTCACCGCCACGTCCACGGTGGCCTGCTCACTGGCCGAGAGGCCGTCGTACGAGTCGGCGCCGTACTGTTCGTCGGCGTAGTACTGGCGCATGAACTTCACCTTCAGGTCGAGCGTGTCGGCGGTGAAGTCCTCGCCGTAGTACGCCCCGTTGCCCAGTATCGACCCGTGGTTCATCAGTCCGTCCGACTGGAAGGTCGTCTTGCCCGCCCGCACTTGCTCGGCGGTGACCACCGTCTCGCCGTCCGGACCGACGACTTCTTTCGGGATGGGCGGAGCCTGCTCGTAGGAGTACCACGCGCCGACGCCCATCACGAGTAGATTCAGGACGAAGACTGTCGCCAGTATCTTTCCAAGTGTGCTACGTCTCACTCTCATACACGTCGGAGTTCGTCGACGTGGGGCTTTTAACCGGAACGCGATTCCTGAAAATTGGGAAGGCGTCCGAACGTGTTCGTCCCAGCCTTGGGTCCCGTGTTCGACCTCTGCCTGCGACTGTCGAGGAGGTGAGGGGAAGAGGGTCGAAACGACGTGGAGAGGGACGTGCGCGACGCTATCTGGTCGACGTTCAAAATAGGACGGCGGTGACGGCGATTCGAACCCGTCGTACCGCTCGCGCGTCGTGGGCGACTGGTTTCCAGTCGACTACTGCTTGGGAAACTTGGCGACAAACTTCTCGGCCGCCTCGCGCTCTACCTCGTAGTTGTCGGCGTCGAACGACTCCACCTCCGCCTGCATCTCGTAGAACAGTGGTTTGGGTTCGTGGTCGTTGACGATCTCGAGGACCTCACCGCTGTCCATCTCCTCGAACGTCTCGTGTATCTTCGGGTGGCGTTGCGGCGGCGGAATTTCGCGCACGTCTAGCGTCGGCATACACGTACACTGAGACGGACCGGCCTATTCGGGATTCTCCCGAACCTGTTCGGACCGCGCGGCGGAGGAGCGTCTGGAAACCGTGCGCTCCGAGCGAGGCCCCCGCGTCGGACTGACGAACATCGTCGCCGTACGCAAACGCCGGGAGAACCGGAGGTCGATCCCCTGGAGGAAGTCGCGTTACGCGTCGGCGTCGGGGTCGAACGCTCCCTTCCGCAGCCCCTCGAGCACGGGGTCGTGTTCCGCGTCGGTCGGCGGCGGGGCCGTCACGAGCGTGGCCTCCAGGCGCTCGTCTCCTGCCTTCACGCCTCGACGCTCCCCTGCGGGAACGACCACCACGTCGCCCGGTCCGACATCGTGGTCGGTCTCGCCGTCGCGAACGACGCCCCGGCCGTCCTGGACGGTTATCGCCACGTCGCTGTCGGGTGCGTGGACGGGAATGAACTGCCCCGGTTCGAAGTAGCCGAGGACGACCTTCATCCGGTCGCTCCGGAAGACCGACCGGGCGCTGAACTGCTCGTCGTCGTACTCCCGCTCCGCGTCGAAGTCGGTGGCGACCATGTCAGAACCGTGGCGCGAGTCGGTCGTGGAGGCTTCGCCGAACGTGTTCGGTCCACGGCAGCGATGGTTTCGTCGAGAGAAGCGAACCATGGAGGTCCCCTAGTCCGCGTCGGGGTCGCTCCCGGCCTGCGCGAGGAAGCCGACACGGAGCGACTCGGGGCCGTGACGGACGACGACGCCGACCAGATTCAGCGCGAACACCGCGAAGCCGAGGGTCGCCACGACCCCGCCGACGAGACGGGCGATTTCGACCTCCGCGACCCCACCGCCGACGACCAGGGCGAGACCGCCGAGGGTCGACCAGAAGTCCGCCGCGGCGAGCCGGTCGTCGTAGAGGTCGTCTATCATCGGCACCGGTTCGAGACCCACGCGGTCGCTGTACTGGCGGACCCAGACGATGAAGGGGACGACGTGGTAGAGCGTCCCGAGCAGGACGAAGCCGACCACCACCGCGAGCAGGAGGTGGGTCGCGTCGGGCGGTCCGAAGGTCGCCGCCGGGTCGGTCGGGTCGGCGACCCACGCCGGCAGCGAGACGAGCGCCCAGACGACGAGCGCGAGCGCGACGACCGCGTACCTGGAGAGCATCGGCGTCCGCGCGACCCTGGTCTCGTAGAGTTTTCGTCCGAAGACGACCGCGAACGACAGCAGACTCGCCAGCACGAGCAGCGCGCCGATTCGAGCGGGCCACTCGGCCGCGAACAGACGTCCGCCCGCGAGCGCGACCACGCCGACCGGGTAGCCCACCTCCTCGAACCGCCGCAGGGGCGCGTCCATGCCGTGGAGTTCGGTCTGGGTGAACATCGTCGCCAGCTGGTAGAGCGCGCCCACGACCGTCGTGAGCACGACGCCGAACACCGCGAGCGTGGCGTGAGCGGCGACGACTCGCGGACGGGCGAGTCCCGCCGGAGCCAGCGTGGGCCGGACGAAATCGAGTGCGAGGACGAAGCCGAACGCGGTGACGACGGCGACGTAGCCGAGCGCGAGCGCGAAGTGACGCTCGGTCACGTCGAGGCTCTCGGCCTGCCGGAGCGTCCGGGCGACGTTGTAGACGAAAGTCCAGAACCCGGCGAGCATCAGCCCGCCGGCGACCGCGAGCCAGTCGAGTCGCCCCGATAGCAGCAGGCCAGCGAATCCGGCGACGCCAGCCGCGACGAGCGCGAGCTGGGCGACTGCGAGCCGCCGTGAGTGGAGGTCCACGCCCGACCAGACCGGAACGAACTGGGTCATCGCACCCATGATGGTGATACAGACCCACCCGACCAGCAAAAGGTGGACGTGGGCCAGCCCCGCGAGTCCACCGTCGAACCCCGCGGCCGAGGCTACACCGAGGGCGCTCCCCGCGAGCAGGAACGCGAAACCGACGAGGAAGTGGCCCAGGGGCACCGTCATCGGCGGGCCACGGTCGGCGTCGACGCCTGCGGGGACGGTCATCGTGGCGTTATCTCGACGCGCCACTCGTCCGGCCTGGTCTGCTCGGTCTCGTGGTCGAAGCCCCGCTGGTCCAACGCCGCGTACAGCGGTTCCGGCTCGAAGCTGTTGACGAGCACCAGCGTCTCGCCGGCGCTCAGTTCGTCGAGCGCCGACACGATATCGCTGAACGGTTCGCCCTCGATTTCACGCACGTCAAGTTCTCGTGGCATGTGTCACTCTCTGTGAGACGTCGGTCTATCGGTTGTCCCGACCATGTTCGACCGGGCACGGCAGAGACCACGAGCGCGCCTCACAGACGTTCGGCCGACCACATTGTTCCGGAGCGGCCTCGCAATCGCACGACAACGTCGCGACCACCGACCGACGGCTCGATCCGCCACCTCAGAACGGGGGCGACGGACCCTCGTCGGCGTTCGAATCGGGAGGGTCGCTCTGGTCACGAAGCCGACGTTCGAGGTCGCGGAGTTTACCGTTTATCTCGGTGCTCTGCTGGTGCATCGGTGCGACGGCGACCGACACCCGGTCGTAGTCGTGACGGTCGCTCAGTCCGTTCCACGCACGCAGTGCGCCGACCGTGAGGCTGTCGCTCTGCGGACAGAACTTCGTCGTCGGGGTGAACTCCGCGAGCAAGACGTTTCTCTCTCCAGGGGCAACCGCGTACCGGAACCCGGCACCGGGGTGGCGCGAATCGAGGTTGAGGCGCGCGAGGTTGTAGCCGAACGTCGCGTCGTAGACGCCCCGCTCTTCGAATATCTCGCGCGTGAGTCGATGGAAGTCGACGTGGTCGTCGCCCGTCAGCACGTCGGTTCCCTCGAGGAACGGACCGGGTTCGGGCAGGTGTCGGGGGACGAACTCGTCGTAGTCGTCGAAGGTTTCGTCGCTGGCATCCTCGCTAGCGAACGGGCGCGGGAATCCGGGCATGTGTGTGAGTAGGTCGAGGCGTCCGGTATCGGTGGTCCCGAACACGTTCGGACGGGATTTTCACCCGGCAGGAATCGGAGCTACTGCCATTTACGTACCCCACGAACCCCCGACCGATGACGGAACGCGATACGCTCAACCGACGGACGACATCGAAGACGAGGGACGCGATCGTCGCGGAGTGAGTCACTAGCATGTCCACACCTGCGAGCAAGTCCGCCGGACCACCGCCACGCGTAGACACGGCCGAACGCCCCTTCGTGCTGATATGGGAACTCACGCAGGCCTGCGACCTCGCCTGCGAACACTGCCGGGCCGACGCTCAGCCCGACCGCCACCCGGACGAACTCTCGACGACGGAGGCGAAGCGCCTCCTCGACCAAACTCGCGAGTTCGGGGAGAATCAACTGGTCGTGTTCTCCGGCGGTGACCCCCTGAAGCGCAACGACGTCGTCGACCTCGTGGAGTACGGAACCGACGTCGGCCTGAGCGTCACGATGACGCCGAGCGGCACCGCCTCGCTGACGCCCGACGCAGTTCGCGAACTCGCCGACGCGGGTCTGCGCCGGATGGCGGTCAGCATCGACGGTGCGACGGCCGACAACCACGACGACTTCCGGGGCGAACCGGGAAGTTTCGACGAGACGTTACGGGCCGCGTGTGCCGCCCGAGACGCGGGACTGCCGCTGCAGATCAACACGACGGTCTGTCGGCAGACCGTCTCGGACCTGCCGAAGATAGCCGACCTCGTGGCCGACCTCGGAGCGGTCCTCTGGAGCGTCTTCTTCCTCGTCCCGGTCGGACGGGGGGCGGCGTTGACGCCCATCTCGCCCGACCGGGCCGAGCGAGTGATGGAGTGGCTGGTCGACACCGACTGGCCGTTCAGCGTCAAGACGACCGAGGCACCCCACTATCGCCGGGTCGCCGTCCAGCAGACCGAGCGACCGCCGGACCGACAGATGGGTATCACCGCGGGTGACGGCTTCGCCTTCGTGAGTCACGTCGGCGAGGTCTACCCGTCGGGGTTCCTCCCGCTATCGGCCGGAAACGTCCGCGACCGGAGCGTGGTGGACGTCTACCGGGACTCGGAACTGTTCGAGTCCCTCCGCGAGAAAGACTCCCTTCGCGGGAAGTGTGGCGCCTGTCCGTTCCGCAACGTCTGTGGCGGAAGTCGGTCCAGAGCCTACGCCTACACGGGCGACCCGCTCGAAAGCGACCCTCTCTGTTCGTTCGTTCCGGAGGGGTACGACGGACCGCTTCTGTGGACGGACGTCGAGTGACGTCCGTCGCTGACGTTCCCGTCCGTCGGGCGTCGAGACGAACGTGTTCGGGACAGTCGATTCGGGAGTCGAAGCCGAATCCGGGTTCGTGACCCGACTCGCAGCACGGTGCGACCGGAAAACCGCCGACGAAGATGCCCTTGACACCCGAGAGGTGGCCGACCTGGTCCGCGACCGGGCCGAGCGAATCCGTCGCCGGGAGCTCCAGACTGCGCTCCGACGGCTGGAGACCTGCGGCCAGGTGGCGCCCGAGGACCGCCAGACGGTGTCCCGCCTCTCGGCCCGGATTACCGACGCGCTCGTCGAACGCTGGGTGGCGAATCTGGCCGACGACGGCGTCGACCACGCGGTCGCGCTCGAACTGCTCGCCGACGGCGAGGAGACCCGAACACGTTCGGAGATGGGATAACCGGCCCTCGCTCCCCGTTTTCGAGTATGAGAGTCGGCATCGTCGGCGGCGGCATCACGGGACTGGCGGTCCACCACTATCTGCAGGCGTCGGGCGTCAAGAGCGTCCTCTTCGAGGCGGCCGACGAACCCGGCGGCGTCGTCCGGAGCGCCGAAATCGAGGGGCGGGTACTCGACTTCGGACCCCAGCGAACTCGCCTCACCCCCGAGGTCGCCGGACTCGTGGAGTCGCTCGGACTGGCGGAGGAACTGCGGGAGGCCGACGACGTCCCCCTGTACGTCTACCATCACGGGACGCTTCGGCGGGTGCCTCAGACGCCGCGAGCGGCGGTGACGACCGACCTGCTCTCGTGGCGCGGGAAGGCCCGGGTTCTCCTCGAACCGTTCACCGGCCCGGCCCGCGACGGCGAGACGGTCGAGGAGTTTTTGACCCGGAAGTTCGGGGACGAGGTCGCCCGGTACTACTTCGGACCGCTCTATGGGGGGATCTACGGGTCACGTCCCGGAGAGATGCCGATGGAGTACTCGCTGTCCCGGGCGCTCGACTCGGCCGGCATCGAGGGAAGCGTCCTGACGTCGGTCGTCCGGAAGTTCCTGAACGGCCGGGAGGTCCCGCCGATCACCTCGTTCGACGACGGTCTCCAGCGATTGCCGGCGGCACTCGCCGACGCTCACGAGGAGAGCGTCCGCCTCGGAACCCCGGTGCGGGCGGTGCGCCGGGAGGGACCGGGGGCGAGGTTCGTCCTCGAAACGCCGGCTGGCGGGACGGTCGCGGACGAACTCGTCGTCACGACCCCGGCCGACGTGACCGCCGGTCTCCTCTGTGACCTCGCACCGGACTCCGCCGACGCACTCCGAACCCTGAACTACAACCCGCAGGTCGTCGTCCACCTCCACTCCGAGGCCGGCCTGACGGGTGCAGGGTATCAGATCCAGTACGACGAGGAGTTCCGGACGCTCGGCGTTACGTGGAACGCGAGTCTGCTGGACAGGGACGGTGTCTACACCTGTTTTCTCGCCGGGTCACGGAGTCCGGAGATGGTCGAGTGGAGCGACGAGCGCCTGGCAGCAGTGGCGGTCGAGGAGTTCAAAGAAGTCACCGGCCATCCGGCGCGGGTACTGTCCGTGCATCGACTGGAACGCGGGATGCCCGCCTACGACGCGAGCTGGACCGCACTGGACGGGGTTTCGACGCCCGACGGCGTTCATCTGTGTACGAACTACACGTCGCGGGCGGGGATTCCGGGCCGGATTCGGGAGGCGAAGGCGACGGCGGAAACCCTGGCCGAGCGCCAGACCGCCGACGTCACCCCTCGCTGTACTCCTTGATAATCTTCTCCTCAACGCGGTGCAGGACCTCGCTGGCGGTCGATTTCGCCACTCCTGCCTCCTCGGCGAGTTCCGTCAGCGAACACTCGCGCGGGGTGTCGTAGTACCCCGCCTCCACCGCGGCGTCCAGCAACTCCTGCTGACGGTCGGTCAGTAGACTCTCGGAGTCGACCATCTCCCGGACGTACTCCACGTCGAAGGACATCCCGAACGCCTCTAGTTGCGTCGTGAACGCCGAGAGACGGTCGCGCGAGGCGGTTATCTCGATCTCCGCCACGCCCTCCTGCACGGTAAACGGAAGTTCGAGCGGTAGCCCCGACTCCTGCACCGAGAATAGCAGTAGCGGTTCGGTCGTCTCGAACTCCACGAGCGCGGTCTCCTCGGAGGCCTCGTGGAGTTCGAGGCTCACGACTTCCTCGTCGTCGTCCATCGCGCGCACGACGGCGGGCAGGTCCGACGACGTGATCTCCAGCAGGCCGACGCCCGTTTCCTCGGCGGGCAAGGCGGCGAGCACGCGGAACTCGGCGTTCGGATGGGTCGACGACACCTGATGAATCCATACGTCTTCTGGGAGCGTGATGTGCAGTTTCGCGGTCGGCATCTGTACGTACATGTTCGGACCTCGCGCTCCCATAAGTCTCCCCGAACACGTTCGGGAAGTCGTCGAACGTGTTCGGGGCAACGGTCGTAGCGGTACGAGTCGTCGTTCGGACTATGCAGACCGACGTCACCGAAGCGGCAGTCGACCGGACTCGTGCTCCGACCGAACGACCACGCGAGACGCTCGACGTCCGAGCGCTCGGCCCGCCGAAACCGCTGACGCGGACGCTCGAAACGCTGGCCGACCTCGACGAGCTGACGGTGCTGATGCAGGTCAACAACCGTGCGCCCCAACACCTCTACCCGAAACTCACCGAGAGAGGGTACGAGTACGAGACCATCACGGACGACGGCGTGGTGGTGACTGCTATCTGGCAGACGAAGTGAGTACCGCGGAGACCACCTCCGTTACTGATGGTCGACGTCGGTCCGGTGAGCGGACGAGAAACGCAGGCCCTCTGTCGTGCCATCACGGCATTCGGAAGGGACGCGTCACGCGTCTGGAGCGATGAGCCGCGGGAGAACGAGTTCGGCGGTCAACAACCGGTGGAGTGTTACCGTCCAGGGGGTTCCCGGCGGACGCGTCTCGATGGGGGTCCCGAACGCGAAGGGACACGTATCACGCCGTCGACCGTGGTTCGGTCGTCGCCTCCCGCTCGGCCCGTCGCTGGATCCCCCGGAGCATCTTCCGCTCCATGACGAAGTGAGCCGGTTCCCAGAAGAGGTAATCGACCGCGTCGAGGAGTCGTGGACGTCCGGCCAGGGGACCGATCGAGGACTCGGCCGGCTTTGACCGCATTCGGGCCAGAAGCCGCGTCGTATCATCGCCGACCGGTTCGAGGACGAACGCCCACGTCCACGCCGGCGACTCGCCCGGCGGCCGGAGGACGAGCGCCCGTTCGGGGTCGAGACGGGCGACTTCGGGCGCCGACTCGGGCGACGATAGCGGGTAGTCGGGAGGGGCGAGCCGTACGACGTCGCCCTCCTCTAGGTCCTGATACTCCGGAACGATTCGCTCGACGTTGTGGATGTCCGCCCCGATAGCGTTCTCCAGCCAGTCGTAGCTGTAGAACCCGCCGCGGCCCTGCCCCATCTGGACGAGCCACGGCCAGACCTCCCCGGGGGGTGCGTCGATTTCGACCGCGTGCGTGACCTGTCTGGTCGTCCCCGCGAGCAGGTCGTCGCCGGGAAGCGATTTCCTCGCCTCCTCGTCGGTCGCTCCCCAGCGTCGGTGCCACGGCCTGACCAGGAAGTGGTACGTTCCCGCGAGCACCAGCACGGCCATCGCCGCGATTCGCCCGCGGGTCCAGGACGAACGGGGCTGTTCGCCGGTTTCGACGCTCCTCGCCGTCGTCTCGTGGGCCTGGCGCGCCCGCGTCTCGGCGTCGGTCGCCACGCGGTCCAGCGCGCGCGACATCAGGTACCCCGCGAACGGGCTGATGACCCGCCAGTACAGTCCGAAGTTCCGGCTGGCGCGTGCGTCCGTCGTCGCGGTGCGGGCCTCGTAGGAGAGCACCGTCCGGTTCTCGCCAAACGGCCGAACTGACAGGCTGATAGCGAGCTTCGCGTACCCCGGTTCGTCGAACGTCACGAACTCCTCGGGGTCGACCTGTCGCCACTCGATACTGGGCCGCCAGAACTTCCCGACGGCGCCGAAGACGAACTCCTCGCCCGGCGTTTCGTCCAGCAACGTCCACTCGTCGGTCTCCGGAACGTCGGCGAACCGCAATTGGTCCGGCGGAGCCTCCGGAGCGGTTCCCCGGAGCCAGTCCGAGAGCGCCACCGGCAGGTCGCGTAGCCGTCCGAGGGCGCGGACGACCGGCCCGAGGTCCAGCAGGTCGGCCGTCAGCATTGCCTCGTAGGTCGTCTCCGGGTCGGCGTCTACGACCGCGTGGCGAACTTCCGTCACGTCGTACTCCGGCAGGTACCTATCGACGAGCATCGACGGTTCCGCCTCGCTCGATGCTGGGTTCGTCGAGGGGTCCATCGTCCGTTCACCTCTCGCGGGGTACGGTTTCGAAGGTAATAGGTGGGACGGCAGTCCGATCGACGCGACGGTCCCCGAGTCGAGCGCTACGGCGCGAAACTCGCCAGCCACTGTCGACCACGGATATCGATAGCGTGGCAATAGATGTAGAAGAATCTCATCATAACCTTTTCCAGTCGAATATATTGTAAGCTTCGGTTCGTTTTCGCGCTACTGTTCGTAGACTGGGAGGAGTACTCCCCCGGACGACGTCGGCGGGTGGAGGGCGGAGGGAAGCCGTAGGACCCGGAGGGGACCGTTCCGGTAGCCGGCCTCGAGGCGAGTGGTCTCCTGAGTCGGGAGGCGGCGACCCCCTCGGGAAGTCCACGACGGCAGCAGGAACGCCCGTACGAGAAGCGAGGGCTGGGCGAGGAGACCGTCTCGAAGTCCCCTCGCGCCCGCGACGGGACCAGGTACGTAGTGACTGGCGTCGCGTCGACGCGTGCGCGAAGACTCCCCTTCGGAGCAGCCCTCCGGTCGGTCCCGTCCCTCGATGCCGTCCGAGTCCCTCTGAACCCGCGACATCGGCGAGGAGGACCGACAGGGCGACGAACCGGACGACGCCGACGATATCGCCAGTCCGTCCTGAAAGTGCCGAAACCGGCGTCGGCGACGAGTCCAGGTCGAAGAGCAGGCGAGGACAGCGCCGGCGTGGTGCCGGCGTCGCCGCGTCGTTTTTTCCGAGTCCGGACGACGCATCGAACGCTCGTATAACCTTCACGTATATCCAGTGTAAGCGTCAGGTTCGGGGGTCTCCCGGCGGAGGCGTCGGCCGTCCGGTCGCAACTGCCCGCCCCGGAGAGTTGCCGAGAGTCAGGAACGGACTCGGGCAGGGGTGGGCTTAATAGCCATGCCCCAGTGTCCCCCGACATGGAGCTAGATGCGCTTTTCGAGGATAGCTGTGCGCGCGACTGGGAGACGGTCGACGGCGAGGAAACGGCGGCGGTTCGGTTCGCCGTCATCGGCCTCGGCTGGTTCACGAAGGGACGCGCCCTGCCGGCGCTGGAAGCGAGTGACCGCTGCGAGCCGACGGTGATGGTCAGCAGCACGACCGAGAAGGCCGATCGAGTGGCGGCCGACACGGACGGCGCGGTCGACGGCATCGACTACGACGAGTTCCACGACGGCGTCGCCCGCGACGAGTACGACGCCGTCTACATCTGTACGCCCAACGCGCTGCACCTCGAATACGTTGAGACCGCGGCGGCGTACGGGAAACACGTCCTCTGCGAGAAGCCGATGGAACGCGACAGCGAGCGCGCCCGGGAACTCGTCGAGGCGTGCGAGGCGGCCGGCGTCGAACTGATGGTCGCCTACCGGATGCACACCGAACCGGCGGTCAGACGCGCGCGCGAACTCGTCGAGTCGGGGTTCGTCGGGGAACCGATGGAGGTGCGCGGGGACATGTCCCAGCGCTTGCTCGACCGTATCAATCCGGACCCCGACCAGTGGCGGCTCGACGAGGGGCTCGCCGGCGGTGGCGCGCTCTTCGACATCGGCATCTACCCGCTGAACACGGCCCGCTTCCTCCTGGACGCCGACCCCGTGGCCGTCACGGGCCGGACCGCCAGTACGCACGACGCCTTCGACGACGTGGACGAGACGGTGTCCTTCATGCTGGAGTTCCCCGACGAGGTGTACGCGTCCTGTTACGCCAGTCACAACGCTCGCCAGTCCAGCGGCATCACCGTGACCGGCACGGAGGGCCAGGTGCGCGTCGAACCCGCATTCTTCCAGGACCAGTCGCGGACGCTTCACGTCTCGCGGGGGGACAGTCGGTCGTCCATCACGCTCGAGAAGGTAGACCAGATGCTGGAGGAGTTCGACTACTTCGCCGACCGCGTCCGCGGTGACGCGCCGATGCACCCGGACGGCGAGCACGGTCTCATCGACATGGTGACGATGGAGGCCGTCTACGAGTCGGCGGCGGACCGCGAATGGGTCTCCACCGACCGGACATGAGCGGCGACCGTTCGCAGGACCCGACCGTCGACCGGCTTGTCGCCCGGATGACGCTTGACGAGAAGGTCGCCCAACTCGGCACCGTTCGCGTCGGAGCACTCCTGGAGGATGGTACGTTCTCCGAGGAGAAGGCGGCGGCCGAAATCGCCGACGGAATCGGACGCGTCACCCGGTTCGGTCGGGAGAGCGACCTCGGGCCGTGCGATCTCGCACGGGTTGCGAACGAGGTCCAGGCGTTCCTCGACGAGGAGACCCGTCTCGGCGTTCCCGCCATCGTCCGCGAGGAGAGCCTCTGTGGCTACGCGGGCAAGGGAGGAAGCACGTTTCCCCAGAGCATTGGCCTCGCGAGCACGTGGAATCCCGCGACGATAGAGCGCGTGGCGAACGAGGTCAGTCGCCAGCTCGAAGCCGTCGGCGTCGGCCTGACGCTGTCTCCCGTGGCCGACGTGGCCCGCGACTTCAGATGGGGGCGGACGGAGGAGACCTACGGCGAGGACCCGTTCCTCGTCGCCGAGATGGCCACTGCCTGCGTCGCCGGGCTCCAGGGACCAGACCGGGACGGCGTCTTCGCGACCCTGAAACACTTCGCCGGGCACGGTGCCCCCCGAGGTGGCCGGAATCGCGCGTCGGTCGACGTCTCACCCCGGGTCTTCCGGGAGCGCCACCTCTTCCCATTCGAGGCCGCTCTCGATGCGGGCGACGCCGCGTCGGTGATGGCCGCCTACCACGACGTCGACGGCATCCCGTGCCACGCGTCCCGCGAACTGCTGACGGACCTGCTGCGGGACGACTGGGGGTTCGAGGGCACCGTCGTCTCCGACGGCCGGGGTATCGAGATGCTCGCGACGGACCACCGGGTCGCGCCGAACCGGCAGGCGGCGGGCGTCCTGGCGATGAACGCCGGCATCGACGTCGAGGTGCCCGAGACGGAGTGTTACGGCGACGAACTCGTGGCGGCGGTCGAGGACGGTCGGGTGGACGAACGTCGCATCGACGAGGCCGTCCGGCGTCACCTCCGAGAGAAGGTTCAGTTGGGGCTGTTCGACGACCCGTTCGTGGACCCGACGGCCGCTCGGAACACCTTCGAGACCGACGCACAGCGCGCTCTCGCGCGCGAAGCGGCGCGACAGTCCATCGTCCTCCTGCAGAACCGGGGTGAACTCCTACCGCTCGATACGGACGTGGACTCGCTCGCAGTCGTCGGCCCGAACGCGGACGCACCGCGGAATCTGCTGGGGAACTACGCGTACGGAGCGAACGACGACAAGGACAGTTCCGTGCGCGTCGTTAGCCCGCTAGCGGGCATCAAGGCCGCCGCGCCGGACGGGACGGCCGTCACGCACGTCGAGGGCTGTTCGCTCACGGACGGAGCGGACGCGGACGTCGCCACCGCCGCGGACGCGGCGAGGGAGGCCGACGTCGCGGTGGTCTGTGTCGGAGGGAAGTCGGGCATCGACGTCGAACACGATTCAACGGGCACGTCTGGCGAGGCGCTCGACAGGGCCGAGTTGGGGCTGCCCGGTCGGCAACGTGAACTCCTGCAGGCGGTTCACGCGTCAGGGACGCCCGTGGTCGCGGTACTCGTCGGCGGGAGACCGCTCGCCGTCGAGTGGACGGCGGCGAACGTCCCGGCGGTCGTCGAGGCGTGGCTCCCGGGCGAGGAGGGCGGCAACGCCATCGCCGACGTGCTGTTCGGCGACGCGAACCCGGGCGGCAAGCTCCCGGTCTCGATTCCGCGTTCGGTCGGCCAGTCCTCCGTGGCGTACGACCGGAAGCCCGTCGCGTCGGACCACGAGTACGTGTTCGCCGACGCCGGCCCGCTGTACCCGTTCGGGCACGGGGAGAGTTACACGACGTTCGAGTACGGCGACCTCGATATCGACCCGGCGACTGTCACGCCGAGCGGGGCGGTGACCGCCAGCGTCGACGTCGCGAACGCCGGCCGTCGGGCCGGCGACGAGGTCGTCCAGTTCTACGCTCGAACCTCCGTCGCGAGTCGCGTTCGACCGTCCCGGTCGCTCGTCGGCTTCCGGCGCGTGTCGCTCGAACCGGGGGAGATTGCGACCGTCGAGTGCCACCTCCCGTCCGACCTGGTCGCGTTCTACGACCGCGAGGAACGACTGGTGGTCGAACCCGGGGACGTCGAGGTGCTGGTCGGGTCCTCGTCGGCCGACGTCCGGGCGTCGGAAACGTTCGAAATCCGCGGCGATACGACTCCAGTCACCGAACGACGGTACTTCAGCGACGTCACTATCGACGAGAGAGAATGAGAGTCTCGGGAGTGCATCGGACGGGCGTCGTTACCGAGGGGGCCGAAAGGAGACGGCGGCCGTCTCGGTCAGGCGTTGAACCCCTGGTGGAACCCGACGAGTTTCTCGCGCGAGAAGTGGTCGAGGGCGTACTTGATGCCCTCCTTGCCGACGCCGGAGTCCTTGAACCCGCCGTAGGGCATGTGGTCCGCGCGGAATCCGGAGACGGTGTTGATGTTGACGCCGCCGGCGTCGATCTCGTCCGCGGCGCGTTTTCCGCGGTCGATGTCCTGCGTGAACAGTCCGGCTTCGAGCCCGTAGTTCGTGTTGTTGGCCTCCTCGATGGCCTCGTCGAAGTCGCTCACCGGGATGACGGGCACGAGGGGTCCGAACACCTCCTCGCTGGCCGCGGGCATCTCCGGCGTGACGCCCGAGAGGACGGTCGGTTCGAACACGCGCTCCCCGAGGTCGCCGCCGTAGTTGCCGCCGTACTCCACGGTCGCACCCTGCTCGACCGTCGCCTCGAACAGGTCGACGACGGTCTGGAACTGGTCGTCGTCGACCATCGAGGCGACGTCGGTCTCGTCGTCCGTGGGGTCACCGACGGTCAGCGATTCGGCGGCGTCGACGAGCGCGTCGACGAGTTCGTCTTCGACGGTCTCGTGGACGAGAACGCGCTCGACGCTGTTGCAGACCTGCCCGGCGTTCGAACAGGCACCGCCGACGAGCTGTTCCGCGGCCTGCTCAATGTCGGTGTCGTCCCAGACGATGGTCGGGTCGTTCCCGCCGAGTTCCAGGGTGAGCTCCTTCATTCCGCTGTTGTTCGCGAGATACTTGCCGACGTCCGTCGACCCCGTGAAGGAGATGGCCTCGACCGCCTCGTGGTCGAGGATGGCGTCGCCGACGGTCGACCCGCTTCCAGTGACGACGTTCACGAGACCGTCGGGGGCGTCCACCTCCTCGGCGGCCTCCGCCAGACACTCGAACAGCACGATGGAACTCAGGGGCGTGTTGGACGCCGGTTTGCCGACGACGGCGTTGCCCGCGGCGAGGGCAGGACCGACCTTGTGGACCATGAGGTTCAGCGGGAAGTTGAACGGCGTGATGGCGGCGACGACGCCCAGCGGCTCGCGCTGGGTGAAACAGTGGTCCTTCGCGAACCCCTTCTGGCCGTCCATCGGAACGTACTCGCCGAACATCCGCTTTGCCTCCTCGCCGGAGAGCCGCAGCGTCTGTACGGCTCGGTCGACCTCGGTCCGCGACTCCGAGAGCGGTTTCCCCTGTTCACTCGTCACCACGTTCGATACCTCGTCCGCGCGTTCTTCGAGTCTGTCCGCGGCTGCGGTGAGCAGCTCGTAGCGCTCGTAGGCCGAGAGCGTCGACTCCTGGTACGCACGGTCGGCGGCCTCGATGGCCTCGTTCACTTGCTCCGCACTCGCGACCGGGACGGACCCGACGGTCGATCCGTCGTACGGATAGCTGACGTCCGTTCGGTCGTCGGCGTCGACCCACTCGCCGTCGATGAGCATCTGCTTGTCGAGACGGCTGGCTACTTCCAGGCTCATACCTCAACGTGGCCCAACGTCACAATAAGTGTTGCCCCCGGGAACGCCGCTCGCGCAGTCGCCGTGTGTCCGTCGCCTGCGACACGCGCCGTTTCTGACAGAAAGGAGAGGTTATAACCGATTGTGACTCCATCCCAAATTATAAATCGGTGCTAGTCCAGTCAATAGTCATGGACCTATCGGGGACAGTCGTTCCCATGGCTACGCCTACCGACAGGCGGAGCGGGGAAATCGATGTGTCTGCGCTCGAGCGATTCACGGACTCCCTCGTCCAGAGTGGCGTTCACGGCCTGTTTCCAGGGAGTTCTATCGGCGAGTTCTCGAGCCTGACGACCGAGCAGAATCGTACCGTCATAGAGACCGTCGCCGCCGTCGCCGACGACCGCGTTCCCGTCTTCGCGGGCTGTGGCCACACGAGCGTCGACGCCGTCGTGGAGAACGTACAGACGGCCGCAGCGGCGGACGCCGACGTCGCCGTCGTCGTCACCCCCTACTACCTGAGTACGACCCAGAACGGTCTCGACGGCTTCTTCACCGACGTCGCGGACCGGTCGCCGATTCCTGTCGTCCTGTACAACATCCCGCAGCTGACCGGCAACGCGATCGAGATAGAGACCGTGACGTCGCTCGCGGACCACCGGAACGTCGTCGGACTGAAAGACACCTCTGGCGACCTCACCTACCACCACCGGGTCAACGAACGGACCGCCGAGGAGTTCGCCGTCTTCCAGGGCGCGACCGAACTCGCCGCTGCGTCGCTCGAACTCGGATCCGACGGAATCATCGCGGGGCCCGCGAACGTCTTTCCGGAACACCTTGCTCGCCTGTACGAGGCCTTCGAGTCGAACGACCACGACGTTGTCTCCCACATCATGGAACGCATCGTCGCGCCCGCGGTCAGCGCGACGAACGACCTCCCGACCGCCGCGGCGGTCAAGCACCTCGTCGCCGTCCACGAGATGGACATCGGCGACCCGCTGCCGCCCCTGCCGACGCTGACGGAGTCCGAGCGGGCGCGACTGGAGCAGTCCTACGGACGCATCGTCGACGCCGCCGAGAACGAACTCGTCGAGCAGTGAGCGCCCGTTCCGCTCGTCGCCATCGTCGGAGTTGCCGAACTGAACGCGGTCGCGTCGGTGCGCCTCGACTGCGGCGGAGACGGCGAAAGAGAAGCAGTTTCGTCAGGCGTTGTTGACCTGGCTGTCGATCTGACTCTGGGCGTCGTCGAGCGCCTTCTTCGGTGACTTATTCTGGACCAGCGCCTTGTTGCACTCCGTGAAGACGATCTTCGAGAACGTCGAGTACTTCGGCGTCGAGGGGCGGGCGCTCGTCTGCTCGACGATTTTCTTGAACACCTTCAGGTGTTCCGCCTGCTCGAGGTACTTGTCCTTGTAGAGTTCCTTCCGGACCGGGAGTCGACTGTGCTCGAGCGCCATGTTCTTCTGGGCCTTCATCGAGGCCATGAAATTGGCGAACTGCTGGGCCGCCCCCTTGTTCTTCGAGTTCTTGTTGACGAAGATGTTCCAGCCGCCGAGACAGGAGTTCTGCGCGTTGGGGTTGCCCTTGGCCTTCGGCATCGGCGCGACGTCGAACTTGTCTTTGACCGCCGACCCGTCCTCGTTCATCAGCGCGTAGGCGTACGGCCAGTTGCGCATGAAGATGGTGTTGCCCTGCTGGAACGTCTTCCGGTTCTGGTCGGTGCTGGACGAGGGGATCGAGTCCGGCGTCACGTTGTGCTCGTGGATGAGGTCGACGGCGTGGGAGAGCGCGTCGACGCCCTTCTGGGTGTTCACCTTGAGTTTCCCGTTCTTCCGGACGCCGCCGCCCATGCCCCACAGCCAGTTGAGCCACATGATGGTCAGCCCCTCGTTGGCCCCACCCTGCCAGATGTAGCCGTTGAGGTCCTTGTCGCTGTTCTGCTTGATGTCTTTCGCCATCTTCACGAGCTCCATGTACGTCTTCGGAGGCTCGTCGTACCCGGCATCTTTCAGGAGGTCGGTGCGGTAGTACAGCGCGTTGGCGTCCGTGTGAATCGGCATCCCGTACATCGAGCCGTCGATGGTGACGGACTCGACGGGGGTCTTCAGCATCTTGTTCGTGAGGTTGTTCGAATCCTCGACCTTGGCCGCCCAGCCGTTCTTGACGAACTCCGCGGGCCAGACGACGTCCATGTTCCCGACGTCGAACGCCGAGGACTGGGAGATGAACTGGTTGACGTAGTACTTCCGCGTCGACGACGACTCGGCGGGCGTCTTCTGAGAGTTGAGTTGGACGTTCTTCGCCTGCTCGTTGAACATCGGCAGCAGGTCCTTCGCGTCCGCGCTGAAGTAGCCGGGGTAGACGTACTTTATCTTGGTCTTGCCCCCGTCCTGGTCGCCGGAGCCTCCGCCGCCACCGCCGCCGCCGCCACCACCGGTGCACCCTGCGAGCAGGGCGGTTCCACCGGCGGCCATTCCTTTCAGTAGCTGACGTTTCGAACGGCTAGTATCCTCGTTCCACATACATTGTCACACATGGTCAGGTGGTGTGATAACTGTTATTGTTAACACATATTCATTAACCCTGGAAGAAACCCGGGGCGGGTGGAACCGAGTCGCCAGGGCGTCAGGCCAGACCGGCGAGGGTCCGAATCTCGTGCCAGCGGTCGTCCTCAAGCTCGACGACGTCCCGGTTGCGGTCGCGCGCCACCGACCGCTCGCCGGGAAGGCGAATCTCGTCGACGTCGCTTGCCCGTTCGGACGCCTTCAACTCCCGCAGGAACGCGCTCGCCTCCGACGCGAAGTCGGGGCGGCCGAATGCCGACGGGTCGAGGGCGAGAAGGAAGTCGCCCTTCGTGCAGGGGTCGCCGGTGTGGTACGTGCCGGTCACGTCCGTTCCCATGGCCGCACCGACCAGACCGCCGGCCAACACCTCGACGGCGATGGCGAGGCCGGACCCCTTCGCGCCCCCGAACGGGAGGATGGTCCCCTCCAGCGCCACGGTGGGGTCGGTCGTCGGTTCGCCCTCCGCATCGAGCGCGACGGCTTCGGGGAGCGTCTCGCCACGCTCCTTTCGGTGGAGCACCGTTCCGCGCGCGATGGCGGACGTCGACATGTCGAGGTTGAACGGCGGGTCCGTCGGGAGGCCGACGGCGATGGGGTTCGTCCCCAGTATCGGTTCGGCCCCGCCGTACGGCGGCATCGCGGGTTCCGTGTTCGTGATGGCGACGCCGACGTACCCCTCCGAGCGTATCCGGTCGGTGTAGTAGCCGAGCATCCCGAGATGGTTCGTGTCGTGGACGCCAACGGCGCCGACGCCGAACTCGTCGGCGCGGTCCATCGCGGTCACCGCCGCTTCGCTCGCGACGACGGGGCCGAGTCGAGAGCCGCCGGAGAGCGTCACGGCGCCGCCACGTTCGGCGACCACCTCGATGGTGCCGTCGGGGTCAACGTTCCCGTGTTCGATGCCGCGGACGAACCGCGGCAGACGCAGGAGCCCGTGCGAGTGCTTCCCGCGGGCGTCCGCGCTCACCAGGGTTTCGGCCGTGAGTTCGGCGTCCGACGGCGAGATGCCATGGTTCTCGAAGGCCGCAGTCGCTACGTCCACGGCGCGCTGACAGTCTACCTCCATCTCACGTGGACGGTCCGATGCGGTGGATGGCGAACTGGCTCTCGCCGAGGGCCTCGCTCATCGTGAGTTTGCCGTTGACGACGTCCTCTATCTCGTCCCATAGCTGGTCGGTCGCCCAGTCGAAGGACTTGTCGCCGACGAGCGCGTCGCTCACGTCGACGTCGGTCTCTTCGGGGACGCGCTCGGCGCTGCCGGGGTTGCCGGTGACCTTGATGGTCGGCATGACGGCGTTCGAGAGCGTGTGTCCCTGGCCGGTCGAGATGACCATGAAGTGCGCGCCACTCGCGCCGATGCCCGTGACGGACTCGGCGCCGTGGCCGGGCGAGTCCATGATGTACATCCCCGACCTGTCGGGAATCTTCTCGGCGTAGTCGACCATGTCCTGGATGGGACCGTCGCCGGACTTGACGAGCGCGCCGAGCGACTTCTCCTCGATGGTCGTCAGGCCGCCGTCCATGTTGTCCGGGGTGGGCTGGGCGCCGCGGACGTCGTAGCCCGTCGCCTGCAGGCGCTCGTCCCACCACTCGACGCGGTCGAGTATCTTCTGTTTGACCTCCTCGGAGACCGCGCGCTCCGCGAGTTCCTTCTCGCCGCCGAAGAACTCGGGCGTCTCGGCGAAGACGCCGCGACCGCCGTGGTCGTCGATGAGTCGCCAGACCGCGCCCGCGGTCGCCTTATGCTGGCAGAGCCCCGAGGTGGTGTCCGACGTCGCACAGTTGATGCCGAAGGTGAGATTGGACATGTCCGCCGGAACGCGGCGCTGCGCACTGGCGTCCCGGACCATCTCCTGGGCAGCGTTGACTGTGGCCTTCAGACCGTTCATCACGCCTTTCTCCCGGTGGATGTTGACCGATTCGCTCGGTCGGCCGGTCTCGGCGACGTCGTCCGCGAGTTCGTCGCCGTCGACGATCTCGCCGGCGTGGGCGACCACGACCGCGCCGTAGGTGTTCGGATGCGTCGCGTAGCCCAGCAGCGTCCGGTACGTCTGGAAGACGTCGGGCTTGGTCTGGCACCGCCCGAGCGGGTGGGTGATGGGGATGGCGTCTTCGACGATGTCCGCCGCGCGCTCGACCGTGTCGTTCGCGTACGGGGCCGTCGAGACGATTACGACGTTGTTCCGGATGCCGATGCTACCGTCGTCGCGTTCGTATCCGAGGAATTCGCTCATGGTGTTCACTCGTGTGCTGCCTGCGCTTGGTTCTGGTCGTCGGCGAGGTCGCCGCGACCGTAGTTCGAGTCGACGTTGTGGACGTGGACCCAGTCGCCGGCCTCAATGTCGGTCGAGGCGTTTCCGATGCTCTTGCCGTACTTCGTGACCGTCTCCCCCTCGGGTATCGGCTCGAGTGCGAGTTTGTGGCCAAACTCGACATCGTCGTTCATCTCGATGGTTCGTTCCGCGTCGCCGACGGCGACGGTGACCGTCTCGCCGGCCTCGACGTCACGAAGCGCCGTTGCGACGTTGTCTGCAGGTTCTACGACCTCTATAAGCTGGTCGGCCATGCAATCGAGCGAACAGACTCCTTCGTATTAACAGTTGTTGTCAGCGGTACCGCTGGCGGGCGCGGCTGGTTAGAGAAGCGTCATGACGGCGGCCAGCGAGAGGGTGCCGACGGTGGCGAGATGAGCGACGACGAGGGCCACCGGCCGCATCCCCGCCGCACCGAGACTGTCGAGGTCCAGCTCGAAGCCGAGGCCGGCGAATGCCAGGGCGAACAGCCAGTCACCGGTGACGTCGATCGCGGCCACGGTCGACGACGGGAGGCTCACCGCGTTCACGATGACGATGACCGCGAGGAACCCCAGGAGGAACTTCGGGAAGCGATTCCAGAGCTCCGTGGGACCGGTCGAGTCGTCGGTGCCCGCCGTGTACCGGACCGCGTACGCGATGGCCAGCAGGCCGATGAAGGAGTTGCGGACGAGCTTCGTGACGGTCGCCCACCGTCCGGCCGTTTCCGACATCGCGAATCCCACGGCAGCGGTCGGGCCGGTGCTGAACAGGCTCAGGCCGGCCCAGATGCCGAACTGTTTGCCGGTGATGCTGAGAACGCTGCCGAGGGCCGGAAAGACGACGAGCGTCACCGCGTCGAACAGCAGTATCGTCGCCACGGCGTACGTGATGTCGGCCTCGTCGACGTCGATACTCCCGGCGACGGCCACCACCGCGGAGACGCCGCAGATACTCGCACCCGCGGCGAGCAACGACGTAGTTCGTCCGTCGACGTCGAGGAGACGTCCGGCGACCGTCTCCATGAAGAAGACGCCGACGACCACGGCCCCGGCGGCCAATCCGACGACGAGCGGGCCGGTGGTGACCAGTTCCTCGACAGTGAGACGGGCCCCGAGGAGGACGATACCGGTCTCCAGGAGGAGTTTGTGTCGACTCACGCCCGGCGTCGCCCAGTCCGGGACGCCGACCGTGTTGGCGACGAACGCGCCGACGGCGATGGCGACGATGAGGGGGCTGAGATGCGCGAGGCGCGTTCCGAGCGTGCGAGCGACGACCGTCACGCCCGCGAGGAGCGCGAGCCCCGGGAGGAGTCGTCGCGCGTGGGTCCGCGCCGTCATCCGACTATGAGATGGATAGACACGATTCCCACACCCAGAATCGTCGCCTTCCAGCCGCGGTCGAGCGCGCTCCACCAGCAGAGCGCGACACCGACAGCGTCGCTATCGAGAGACGCGGACGTTGCTGATACCATGGTCGTGTTCGCACTGTCTCCGACGAACTATTTAAAATTCGCGTTGCGGCGCTCCGCGGACTCCCGTAGGTTTATTGTCGAGGGTTGCTTCATGTGCGACGTATACGTATGCCAGACACTGTGGACCACGCAAGTAGCTCCCGCCGTGACTCGTCCGACGGGGCGTCGACGCCCGTCCAGTCGCGATGGCAGCGGTACCGAGAACTCCGGCTGACGGAGGAGGAACTGGCGACGGCGCTGTTGACGCCCGTCGTGCTGTTCCTCCTGGCCGTCTCCTTCTATCCCATCGTCGAGACGATACGGAGCAGCCTCTACACGGGGTACATCATCGAATCGCGGCCGACGACCTTCGTCGGCCTACAGAACTACGAGCAGATCCTGAGCAACGGCGGGTTCTGGAACTCGTTCAAGGTGAGCATGATCTACACCTTCGTGTCGGTGCCCGTCGAACTCGTCATCGGGCTCGGCATCGCCCTGCTCCTCCAGCGCGCGTTCAAGGGGAAGTACTTCATCCAAGCGGCGATTCTCTTCCCCTGGGCGCTGCCGACCGTCATCAACGCGAAGATATGGGCGTGGATGTTCCACGGACAGTACGGCGTCATCAACGACGTGCTCATCCGCCTCGGAATTCTCGAGTCGACGTACCCGTTCCTGGCGAAGCCGGACGTCGCGCTAGCGTCGATGATCTTCATCACCATCTGGAAGACCAGTTCCTTCATGGCGCTCATCCTGCTCGCGGGCCTGTCCGGCATCCCGGACCACCTCTACGAGGCGGCGCGCATGGACGGGGCGTCGAAGTGGCGGCAGTTCCGCGACATCACGCTCCCGCTGTTGAAACCGACCATCCTCGTCGCGCTCATCTTCCGGACGCTGCCGGCGTTCCAGGCGTTCGGACTCCCGTACGGCCTGACCGGGGGCGGTCCCGGGGAGGCGACGACGACGCTCGTCCTGTTCGACCACCAGCTCACGTTCACCCAGCTGGCGTTCGGCCGGGGGTCGGCCGCGGCGACGCTCATCACGCTGATGGCGCTGATAATCTCGCTCGTCTACGTCGGAACCCTCTACGAACCGGAGGTGCGCTAACATGAGTACGAAAACAGGCGGTACGTTCGACGTCGACTCGCTACAGGAGGTCGGGGAGAAACTGGGCTTCTACGGCTCGATACTCACCATCGCGGCCATCTCGATGTTCCCCGTCTTCTGGATGTTCCTCACGTCCATCAAGCAACCGTCGAACGTCGTCCAGTTCCCGGTCCACTACCTGCCGCAGAACCCGACGCTCGAGAACTACCGGACGGCGCTCGCGGACGCGCCGTTCATGCGCTACCTCCTCAATAGCGTGATCGTCGCCGGTGGGACAGCCATCGTCGACGTCATCCTGGGTGCGCTCGCCGGGTACGCGCTCTCGCGGCTCCGGTTCCGGTTCAAGCTACCCGTCCTCCTGCTCATCCTGGGCACGGCAATGTTGCCGTTCATCTCCCGGCTCATCCCGCTGTTCTCGCTGGCGCGGTCGTGGGGGCTGCTCAACGACTACGTCGGTCTCATCATCCCCTACGCCGCGTTCCAGCTTCCGTTCGCGGTCTGGATCTTCCAGGCGTACTTCAAGGAACTCCCCGACTCGCTGGAGGAAGCCGGACTGATGGACGGGCTCTCGCGCATCGGCGTCCTCTTTCGCATCATCCTCCCCGTCTCCGCGCCCGCGATGGCGACGACGGCCATCATCGTCTTCATCTACGCGTGGAACGAGTTCCTCTTCGCGCTGACGTTCATGACCGAGGACAGCATGCGGACGATCACGGTCGGCATCGCGACCTATCAGGGCGAGTTCCAGTACCCATGGGGTACCATCTCGGCCGCGGTGTTCATGTCCATCGTCCCGCTGATGCTGTTCATGCTCTTCTTCCAGCGGAAGGTCGTCGAGGGGCTCACGGCCGGCACCGGCAAGGCCTGACCGCTCGCCGCCCTCTTTCTCCCGTCCGGTCGCCGAGACGTCTCCAGTCGCACAGTGCCCGGACTCGCAGTAATCGCTAGCGTCGCTCTCGCGCCGGTTCAGGCGGGAAAAGGGGCCGCTACTCCACGCCGTTGACGACGTTCCACGGGTCGCCGCCCGCGAGGACGGACTCAACGATTTCGGCGACCGTTCGACGCCGCTCCTCGTTCGCCTCCTCGGAGTACCAGGCGACGTGGGGCGTTGCCACGACGCGGTCGTGGTCGCGCAGGGGGTCGTCGGTCGCCGGCGGTTCGTCAGGGAAGACGTCCAGGCCGGCGCCGGCTACCTCCCTGGCGTTCAGCGCGTCCAGCAGCGCGTCACCGTCGACGATGGGACCGCGCGCGACGTTCACCAGGCACGCCGAGTCCTTCATGCGGGCGAACGCCTCGGCGTCGAACAGCCCGCGAGTGTCGTCCGTCAGCGGCGAGTGGACGCTCACGAAGTCCGCGCGTTCGAGCAGTTCCTCGAACGCGACGAGGTCCGCGGGGTCGTCCTCGAGGTCGTCCGCGGAGAGGAACGGGTCGCTGGCGAGCACGTCCGCGCCCAGCGACGCGGCGCGGGAACCGACCTCGCGGCCGATAGCGCCGTACCCGACGACGCCGACAGTCCGTGTCGAGAACCGGTGGACCGGGGCACCGACGTCTCGGTTCCACTCGCCCCGCTCGACCGAACGGTCGTAGCGGGGGACGCTGCGGGCCATCGCGAGGAGCAGCGTGAGCGCGTGCATCGACACCTCCTCGAGACAGTAGTCGGGGACGTTCGTGACGGGGATGTCGCGGTCGGCGGCCGCGTCTACGTCGACGTTGTCGACGCCGATGCCGTACCGGGAGATGACCCGGACGTCGTCCATCGCGGCGATGGCGTCCGCGTCGATGTCGTAGCGGAGGTTGATGACCGCGTCGGCGGCCGCGAGCGTCTCCTCGACGTCTTCGGCGGTTTCGCCGACGTCGTCGGTGAGTTCCACGATCTCCGCGAGGTCGCCGAGGACGGACCGCTCGATGGACAGGTCTTCGAAGTCGTGGTCGGTGACGACTACGGTGTGAGTCATGGAGAGGTCAGACGATGAGTTCGGAGCCGTCGGTCAGATACTGCTCGCACAGGTCGCGGTTCAGTTCCACGCCGAGACCCGGTCCCTCCGGCACGTCGACGTACCCGTCCTCGAGGATGGGGCCGCTCCCCTCGGTCCTGACGGCCATCTCGTTCCACCACGGGACGTCGCGGGAGTGCCACTCCATGCAGAGGAAGTTGGGAATCGCCGCCGAAACGTGGGCGCCGGCCACCGTACCGAGAGGGCTCGAGATGTTGTGCGAGGCGATGGGGATGCCGTAGAGGTCACAGACGGTCGCGATGTCCACGTACTCGCCGAGGCCGCCGCACTTGTTCACGTCGGGGGCGGCGATGTCCATCATGCCCTGGCGGGCGGCCTTGTTGAACTGGTCGACCGTGACGAGGTTCTCGCCCGTGAGTACGGGCAGGTCGAGTTTCTCGGTGACGCGCTTCTGGGCGTCCCATTTCTCCGGCGGAACCGGGTCCTCGAGCCACGCCAGGTCGAACCGTTCGAGTTTCTTCCCGAGGCGAACGGCCGTCTCGACGGTGAAGTTCCAGTGGAGGTCCATCCCGAGGTCGATGTCGTAGCCGATCTCGTCGCGGACCGCCTCGACCAGCGACACCTTGTGTTCCAGCGCCTCGTTGTCCATCCGACGGTTGGCCTCGTCGTACGTCTCGTGGGTCGGGACGTCGAGGTCGAACTTCAGGGCGTCGAAGCCCTCGTCGACGACCTCGCGGGCCGCGCGAGCGTAGGACTCCGGCGTGTAGACGTCCTTCGGGTCGTGGCTCTCCGCCGCGCCGAGGGACTCGCCCGCGTGCGTGTCACAGTAAATCTTGATGCTGTCGCGGTACTTCCCGCCCAGCAGTTCGTAGACGGGGACGTCGAACATCTTGCCCTTGATGTCGTAACAGGCCGTCTCGATGGCGGTGAACGCTGCCTGGCCGATGCGACCCGTGCCAGTGTAGCGCTGTTCGAGGAGTTCCCGCAGTCGGTGCGTGTCGAGTGGGTTCTCGCCCTCCAGGTCGACGGTCATCCGCTCGGCCATGTCGAGCGCCGCTTCGGCGCGGAACGTCTCGCCGAGACCGTAGACGCCGGCGTCGGTCTCGACCTTGACGATGCCCCACGTGAAGTTGCCGGCGATGGCCATCGTCTTCACGTCAGTGATCTCGACGTCCCGTTCCGACGGTCGGTGGGTCTCCTCCACGCCCATGTCGCGCCAGGGAACGCCACCGCCCTGTGCGATGCGGTAGTCTGGCTTGTCGTTCGTCATCGTGTGTGTTCTTTCGCAACGGGCGAATAAAGATTGCGGTCACGGCAGTGGCAGAACGGAAGACGAGAAGGGGTCCGCGACGGGCGCCGGGGGCGACGGGGTAGTTTTAATAGTGCCACTCTCCCTAAATCGACTGTCAATGACGAGCGAACGCATTACCGTCGCGGCGGTCGACGACTACTCCGTCGACGGAACCGACGTCACGCTGGACTGTGCGACCGACGCGCCGGAGACGGCGACGGCGCGCACGCTCCCCGTGACACTCGAGTTCTACGACCCCAGAACGTTCAGATTCGCGCTCCGGGCGAACCCGGAAGTGAGCGCCAACCGGCAGTACCCCGAGTTCGACGAGGACGCGGTCGCCGAGGACTTCGCGCTCGACGCGACCGAGACGAACGGGGACCTCGTCCTCGACACGGGCGAGCTCCAGGTCGTCGTCGGTCTCGACGAGTGGAGCTTTCGCGTCGAGGACGACGGCGAATCGATTCTGCGGGAACAGCGCCGTGACCTGGACGTGTTCGCGCGGTCGCGCGTGGAGCCGCTCGGGGTCACCCAGGAGGAGATCAACCACAACCCCCGACGCGTCGCCGAGACGGGGACCGCGTTCGGTCTCGACCCGGACGAGAAGCTCTACGGGGCGGGCGAGCAGTTCGTTGAGTTCGACCGTCGCGGCCGGGAGATCGACCTCTGGCATGAGGAACCGCTCGGCACGGAGACGCCGCGAGCGTACAAGAACGTCCCCTTCCACCTCTCGACGAAGGGGTACGGGATGCTGGTGGACACGACAGCGCGCGTCCATTACGACTTCGGAAAGACGTCGACGGCCAGCGCGTCGGTCTCGGTCGCCGACGACGCGTTCGCGTTTGTCTTCTTCTACGGTCCCGAGTTCGACGACGTTCTGCGAAGGTACACCGCGCTCACCGGTCGGCCGAACCGCCCGCCGAAGTGGAGCTTCGGCACCTGGATGTCGCGACTGGGCTACGAGTCGCGCGACCAGCTGGAAGCCATCGCCGACAGACTGCGCGAGGAGCGGATTCCGAGCGACGTCCTCCACCTCGACCCGTTCTGGATGCGCGACCGCTCCTCGACGGACCTGGAGTGGGACACCGAGCAGTTCCCCGACCCCGAAGGGATGATCGAGGGACTGAACGAGGACGGCTTTCACCTCTCGCTCTGGGAGCATCCTCACATCCCGGTCGGCACGGACGCGTTCGACGAAGCGGCACGAGAGGGGTACTTCGTCACCGACGGCACCGGAAAACCGTACGTGATGGACAACACGTGCCAGGGCGACTACCGGGGAGCGCTCGTGGACTTCACGGACCCCGACGCAGTCGAGTGGTGGAAGGACAAGCACCGCAGCCTGCTGGAGATGGGCGTGGACGTGTTCAAGACGGACTACGGCGAGTACGTCCCCGAGGACGCGGTCTTCGCGAACGGAAAGAACGGGCAGTCGATGCACAACCTCTACCCCTACCTGTACAACGAGGCGGTCTACGAGGTGGTCGGCGAGGTCAACGGCGAAGACGAGGGCATCGTCTGGGGTCGCTCGGCCTGGACGGGGAGCCAGCGGTTCCCGATGCACTGGGGCGGCGACCCGCAGACGACCTGGAACGGCATGAGCGCGGCGCTGCGTGGCGGCCTGTCGGCGTCGCTATCCGGCATCGCCTACTGGAGCCACGACATCGGCGGGTTCCGCGGGACGCCCACCGACGCGCTCTACGCCCGGTGGTCGCAGTTCGGTCTCCTGTCGAGCAACGCTCGCTGCCACGGGACCACGCCCCGGGAGCCCTGGGAGTTCGGCGAGGACGCGCTGGACGTGTTCCGCGAGTACTCGCGCGTCCGGTACTCGCTGTTGCCGTACATCTACACGTACGCGGAGATCGCCACGCGGACCGGCCTCCCCGTAATCCGTCCGCTCGTCCTGGAGTACCAGGACGACCCGAACACCCACCGCCTCGATACGCAGTACCTCGTGGGCACCGACCTGCTCGTCGCACCGGTCTTCAAGGAGTCGGGGACGCGGGATGTCTACCTCCCCGAGGGCGAATGGGTGGACTTCTGGACCGACGAACGGTACGAGGGAGAGAGGACCGTCGGCGTCGACGCGCCGCTGGAGATCATGCCGATGTTCGTCCGTGCCGGTAGCGTCGTTCCCCGACGCGAACCGACCGAGACGGTACGGGCGGGGACGCCGGAGTCGCTGACGCTCGACGCGACGCTCGACGCCGAGGGCGCCGCTAGCGGCCGGTTCTACGACGTGGACGGCGACGAACTCGTGGACGTGGCGGTCGCCACCGAGGACGGGACGCTCTCCGTCTCGCTCGGCGAACTGACCGCCGACGCCGTCACCGTCGAGGCCGACGGAGCGACGCCGGACGCGGTCGCTGTCGACGGGGCCACCTTCGAGCGCGTCGACGGGACGCCGACGAGCGGCGAGTGGACGGTGGACGACGGTAGCGTGATCGTCGTCGCGTAGCCCAGCGGACGAAAGGTGGTTTTATTAACCGGGCTGGTAAACTATGCCACAACAGACAACAGGTGAACGATGGGACAGCTAAAACTCAAAGACCTGGTGAAAGTGTTCGACACGGGAGAGAACGAAATCGTAGCAGTCGACGACCTCGACATTACAGTCGACGACGGGGACTTCCTCGTCCTCGTCGGGCCGTCCGGGTGCGGCAAGTCGACGACGCTCCGGTGTATCGCCGGCCTGGAGACGGTGACGTCGGGACAAATACTGCTCGACGACCGCGAGATAACCCACCTCAAGCCGAAAGAACGCGACATGGCGATGGTGTTCCAGAACTACGCGCTCTACCCGCACATGTCCGTTCGGAAGAACATCGGCTACGGGTTGAAGATCACGACCGACCTCGACAAAAGCGAAATCGACGAACGCGTCGAAGAGACGGCGACGCTCCTCGAAATCGAGGAGTTGCTCGACAAGAAGCCCTCCGAACTCTCCGGCGGCCAGCAGCAACGCGTCGCGCTCGGGCGCGCCATCATCCGGGAACCCGAAGTGTTCCTGATGGACGAACCACTCAGCAATCTCGACGCGAAGCTGCGGACGACGATGCGCACCGAGATCCAACAGCTCCAGCAGGACATGGACGTGACCACCATCTACGTTACTCACGACCAGACGGAGGCGATGACGATGGGTGATTACATCGCCGTCCTCAACGACGGGAAACTCCAGCAGCTCGGCACGCCGCTCGAATGCTATCACAAACCCAGGAACCGTTTCGTCGCAGGGTTCATCGGGTCACCCTCGATGAACTTCTTCGACGTGAAACGCGGCGGGAACGTTCTGGAACACGAAGCGTTCACCTACGCTATCTCCGGCGAGACGGTCGACGCCATCGACCAGGCGTCCGACCGGTTGACGATGGGTATCCGCCCCGAACACATCGCCATCGTCGATGAGAACGTGGAGAACGCCGTTCGGACCGAAGTCGAAGTGGTCGAACCCATGGGGGAACTCAGTTACGTCTATCTCACGATCGGCGATGCGACGTACACTGCGAGCGTCAGTGGAGAGATGCGTCTCTCCTCCGGCGACGTCGTCGACGTCGAGTTTCCGGAGGACAAGATTCACCTCTTCGACACCGAGACGGGCGAGGCCGTGAAGAACAGCCGGACGACCGAGACCGTCGAATCGGCGTCTCGAGCCTGACTGCGACCCGTTTCCGAACCGATTTTCGCCGCCGTCGAGTGGGTAGCAACCGGACGGTGACCAATCGACCGACGCCCGAGTGGGACGTTCGCTAGTCGCAAACAATATGGGCCTGTGTCGAGTACGACCACGTATGAGCAAGCACGGCGGTCCGAGTGGCGAGGGACGGCGGGTGAAGGCCGTCCAGACGACGACAGAGATCCTTGAAGCGCTGCGGGAACTGGACGGGGCCGGCGTCACCGAACTGGCCGACCATCTCGACATCGCCAAAGCGACGGTGCACAGCCATCTCGCGACGCTCGTCGACAACGAGTTCGTCGTCAAGCGCGGCGACGAGTACCGGGTCAGTCTTCGGTTCGTCGACTTCGGGGAGTACGCGAAGTCGAACGTCGACATCTACGAGATAACGAAGAAGGAGGTAGACCGACTGGCCGAAGAGACCGGCGAAGTGGCCCAGTTCATGATAGAGGAACACGGGAAAGGCGTCTACCTCCACAAGGCGAGTGGAGACAACGCCATCCAGACGGCGTCGTACACGGGCAACCGGAAGGACCTTCACTGCACTGCGCTCGGGAAGGCGATACTCTCACAGCTCTCCAGAGCGAGAGTCGATGAGATCATCGACAAAACGGGGTTACCCCAGCGGACTCCGAACACCGTTTCCACTCGCGACGAACTGTTCGAAGAACTGGATGCGATTCGCGAACAGAAGGTCGCGTTCGACGACGAGGAGATTCTCCAGGGGCTGCGATGCGTGGCCGCACCGATAGCGCATCCAAACGGCGATATCCAGGGCGCAATCAGCATCTCTGGCCCGACCAGCCGGTTCAAAGGCGACAGGTTCCGGGAAGAACTGCCCGAGATCGTCCGCGGTGCAGCCAATGTCATCGAAGTGAACGCTACGCAGGTGTAGTCGTTCGCTCATTGCAAATACGCGGCGACAGCGCCCGAGAGGGCTATTTCGATGATTTTCCGCACGTAATCGAACGAAAAGTGACGAGATGCGCCAGTTCGAGGGGCAGTACCGCCGTCTAGAGTCGTTTTCCGTTGGAACCGGTCGACACCGAGATTCGTGGACGGTGAACGGCGTCGTAGTCACACGATTCGGCCAGAGAAACGGTCGCTGACGCGCCGTTCGTCCGGTTCCAACGCCTCTTCGTCTACCTGACTGTTCCTCCATCGGAGCGTCCGAAGAGCGTAGCGGTCGGCCGGTATCACCGCTCTTCCCGTCGGTATCGCCGCCTCGCCGCCGTGCCCTCCAACCGACGCGTGGGCTCGCTTCACTGCTTTCCGTTCGCAACGGTGTTCGCCGATTGCAAACGGGATGGCACGGCTCTCTACGTAGCTGATAGGGCGGACGGCACTGGTCGAAGACGTTCGTCCCGTCTCGCGACCGTACGGACCGGCCTGGCGCCGCTCGTTCGAGAAAACAGACCTTCGGCATCCTACATTACACCACTAATATTGTAATAGCTGGTTTCACTCCGAGGGGGGACAGCCACAGCCACCGTCTTTGAGGATCTCGTCGACCGTGTACGACTGACCACAGGTGTCACAGAGCACGCGCACGTCGACGATGACGTCGAAGTCGCCCAGCGTGATGCGGTCGGTGGTCTCGAGGTTCTCGAGCGTTGTCTCCGTGACGGCTGCAGTTCTCGTCCGCAATCGCTGTACGGTTTCGGCGCTCTTCTCCACCTGATCCGTCTCGTCCGCGTTCGACTCGTAGCTCACGCCGCGATGTTTCGTCAGGTACGTGTGGATCGCCTGATGGGTGACGAAGTCGTCTTCGAGTTCCTCAACGGCGACGCCGTCACGCGCGAGCGCGTTCCTCGTTTCAGTCCGCACCCCGCTGCTCACCGAGTCGTCCGTCAACAGGCGGTACGTGTTCTCGACTTCGCCCTCCAGCGGCGAGGCACCTGCCTGGTCCAGCGCTGCGCGTAGCACGGCCCGATTGAAGACGTCAGCCAGTTCGCGGAGGCTGTACTCCTCCTCGTCGTTGCCCGTCCAGTACGCTTCGAGTTGCTCGCCCATCCCCGCCAGTTCGTACTCGTCGATTACCCGCTGGACCTTGCTTCGAGTACCTGAATTCTTGCTCATACCTCACAGTAGCTCACGTTACACCTTTGACTGTTTCGAAGACGGACGGCAGGTCCCGACCATTCGCGGTGGCGGAACCCCAGGTCACCCCAGGACGGTACGGAACGTCCCGGAGGAGCTCGTTACAGATATAGAAGTGTAACAGTTCTCGGGGACCTTCGAGCAAGTGACCGAGGAGAGAGCGATGGCCTCCCGTCACGAAGGTTCGCACGTCCTCCTCGCCGTAGCGGCGATACTCGAACGTGAACTCACCGAACGACGGACCGGCTCCTCTACCGCAGTCAGCGGACTACCGCGCCCACATTGATATAGCGGTATGTAGTTTAAAAGCGCGGGGCGGTGGGGCCACAGGAGAAACGAAGGTTCGATGGTCGTCGCTGATAGAAGCGACAGCAGAATTTCACGAGAGTTCGACGTCCGACGGTTCCGGCTTTGCCGAAAGACTGCGGTTCCCGTGGCAGATGCTCCGGCGGGTCGGTCGCCAGCCCACTGCCTCCGTACCCTCCGGTTCCGTTCTCGCATCGTCGTCCGTGAGTCGCACCGAGCGAGGGCCGGCTCCGACGTACGAGGATAGCAGAGCCGGTCCGAACGCCGGGATGTCGCCGTTCACCACTTGCGTCACGATCCAGTACCAGGAGACGTTCTCGCCATCGCTGTCCTTCGCGTCGAATCGTCCCTCCCTCGTCGGCCGGCGGCGGTAATCACGAAGCATAGAGCCGCGTATCAACGGGGGGTTCCGTCCGACTCCGACTGGTAGACGGCGAGCGCCTCGTCTCATGTTGGGACAACGAGATAGGTCAGGAGGGTTCGGACGTGACTCTCCCGTGACTGGACGAGTCCGCAAAGAACGCGGCTCGTCCATCGGGATATGGGTTCGTCGTCATGTCACGATTCTATGGATGTCTGCGATTCCCAGGAATCGGACGAACTGTGCGATTCCATATAACTCCAGGAACCGTTACAGTTCGACGGGTACCTCCGGAGACGACCGTGACGTGCGAGGTGGTCGTCGACGAACGAGGCCGTCATCGTGGACGTGACTCCCTTTCCTCGAATTGTTAGAGGGACACAGCGGCGAATTCCACGACACTGGTCCCCCGGTAATTTCGATGTTTACGACTCTCACGAATCGTGCGATGCCGAGAAATTATACGATGTATACGAGTCGCACAATTCTTAAATAGGGTCCGTGCGTGGGTTACGACAGAGTCACCGGCTAGGTGTACAATGCCTACGAATCGTACGAGTCTAGCAGTTCGTAGAACAGCTGGAGTTCGCGAACTCCACCCGGAGGACAGGAGGTACACATGACAAACGAGAATACTGACGAACGTGAATCGCGGGCGGTGTCCGTCGGCGTACTCAAAGGCGGATTCGGCAAGACGACGACGGCGCTCAATCTCGCACGAGAGCTCGCACACCGTAACGGCTCTGCACTTGTCGTCGACCTCGACGACAACGGACACATGAGCCAGAATCTCGGATACGGCGACCAGTATCAGGCCGACGAAAATCACGCAGAAGCGGTCCTCATCGGCAGCGAAGACCCGAAACAGTACATCGAGTCAGTGGTCGGCGGGCTCGACATCTTCCCCGCACACGAAGCACTCGAGGACGTCCAGAGCGGCCTGAAAGAAGCGACGATGGGGACGACGCGATTGAAAGAGAATCTCGTCGACCCCCTGCTCGGCGACGAGTACGAATACATCGTCGTCGACTGCCCGGCGAACCGCGGCAAGCTCAACGACAACGCGATGTACGCGACCGGAAACATCATCATCCCGCTGCGCGCCGAAAGCGGTTACGAGAGTGGACTCACGAGCACCGTCCAGCGCCTCGTCATGCAAGCGCGGGAATACTTCGAGCTCGACATCCTGGCGGTGACGCCGACCGATCTGGAGAACCGCATCGACTACGACACGCGTGACCGCGCCCTCCTCGAGGAGATCAACTCTCGGGAAGCAGTGGCCAAACTCGTCCCCAACTACGCCCGCCTTACCGACGACGACTGGGCTGCACTCGAGAACGGAAGCTACGACGACGACCTCCCCGGCATCAGACATCGGTCGGCGATCGACCGGGCGCACGACGAGGGGCTCCCGCTCCGCGATTACGAGGAGTCGTGCGACCAGCTATCGGCGTACGCCGAACTGTCACAGATCGTCGAGCGGGGCGAGGTGGTTCGGGAATGACGGGTGCATTCGACGACCTCGAGGACGCAGTCGCCGAACAGGAAGAACCGGAGGAAGAGACGTCGAAGACGACCACGGACGGGGAAGCGCGGACAGAAAGCGAGCAGGGAACGACCCAGGACCCACGGTCGACGCCGGCGTTCGAGTTCTCCTCGGATCTGCGCCGCAGTATCTACACCCGCGAGCAGTCCTGGCAGTCATTCGAGGACGGCCGGGACCTTGAGATGACCCGCGTCCTCCGCGACCACGATGTTCGCGACGTAACCTCCCGGGAAGTCCACGACGCCATGGTCCGTCTCGCCGCCGAAAACCCCGACGAGCTCGCACGATTAGTCCTCGACAGTCGCGGAATCGATATCGACGAAGAGTAGGTCGACAGTTAACGATCACCGACCACGGCCTGTTACACTCGCCGTTCGACTCTCCGAGCTGGTACGACATCTACGATTTGCACACTGCGCGAGTTGTGAACGTCGTACGGACTGTGAGAATCGTACGATTCGTAACTGGTGTAGGAGATCCATCTCACGATTCCCATGGGAAGGGCGAAACGTCGGCGGTAAACAGGCCTACTCTGCAGTTCAGTTACGTTACGAATCGTGCGACGTTGACGAACTCCACGAATTTTGCGAACTCTCAGCGCTGTAACTGCACCACATGCGGCCACTTTCGACGCTCCTGAACTCGAAGACGGCCGGTCAAGAAGCCGAGACGAAGTTTACGATGCTCGAACGGTTTACGATTCTTGAACCGCTTACGATTCCCGAGCCTCGCGAAATTCTCGGCCAAATCCACCGGAAAGGGTGAGTGAACATACTTCGATAGAATCGTGCGAATCTTACGATTCTGAAGACTTTTAGACATCCTTCGAACTGAGAATTTCGTACGAAGTGTAAACGTCGGACAACTCTCGCTGAGGACACAAATACGTTCAACGATGTTCGAGACGTTGACGATTCGTGATCTTCGTTAGAATCTCGAGCATTCTGCGATTCACAGGGGTTGTACGATTCGGGAACGCAGGAAGCTGAGAAAGGACTATCGCTATTTCTCTTCCGGCACGCTGGACGGCTGGAAATTAGTCGCTGACTATGTCTTTTGCTGCTGGTCGTAGACGAGAGAGGAATCGGGTTTCGCCGGTGAGATGAGATATCGTCACGCGAGCTCTTCTAGCTGACTGTCCCGGAGCACGGCCTTCAACACGACGTCGGTGTCTTTCACGAGTCGATGCACCAGGTAGCTTCCCTGCCCTCGACCGCCGCCCGTCCGCGTCGACTCGACGACGCCGAGGAACGCTTGTTCCTTTAGCAGTTCGTAGACGCGGTGTTCACCGAGAATGTTGACGCTGAGCTGCTTGCAAACGACCTGATAGCGCTCGTAGATCTCACTCGTCGAGAACTCGTCTCTGGAGTTCTCCTTCGTAAGACGACCGAGGGCGTAGAGGTTGAACTTTACCTGGGTCGTCGATCCCCGAAGGAGTTCTTCGAAGCGATCGATCTCGGCCCACTCCTGGGCTTCGCGGACGTGGTCTTCGGACACCTGCTCGTCGCCCTGGCGTTCGGCGAGTTCACCAGCGTGACGGAGGATCTCGATCGCCTTTCGAGCGTCACCGTGCTCCTGGGCGGCGAACGCGGCAGTGAGGGGAATGACTTCGTCCGTGAGAACGCCGTCTTTGAACGCGTCGCGACGATGGTTCATGATGTCCCGGAGTTGATTGGCGTCGTACGGCTGGAAGACGAACTCCTCCTCGCGGAGGCTACTCTTGACGCGCTCGTTCAGTTCGTCCCGATACTCGATCTTGTTGCTGATCGCCACGATACCGAGATGACAGTCGGCCTTTCCGGATTCGCGTGCGCGCGAGAGTTGCATCAGCACGTCGTCGTCTTCGAGTCTGTCCACCTCGTCGAGAATTATCACGACGGCATCGTAGACCGCGTCGAGAATCTCCCAGAGATAATCGTAGTACTCACCGCTGCCGATGCCTGCCCTGGGAATGGAAAAGTCGGTTCGGGCCTCGTCGTTGAGGTCGCGAGTGATAGTCCGTGCGACGCGGGTCTGGGTGTTGTGCTGTGCACAGTCAACGTACACGGTGCCGACCGAGACGTCCTGAGCGACGGCGGCCCGGCGTGCACGTTCGGTGACGTGACGAGCGACTTGCCCGTTCCCGTTTTCCCGTAGATCATCACGTTGTTCGGCGGTTCGGTGCGGACGATAGGGCGGAGTTCGGCGGCGACTGCTTCGATTTCGCTGTTGCGGCCGACGATCCGGTTGCTCTCCGGGACGTGACCGACTTTCAGCAGTTCTTTTCGTTCGAAAATCGACGTGTGGACGGCCTCGTCCTCGTCCCAGTTGAACAGGGGATCCTCCGACGGATCCTCGAAAGGATCGTCGACGTCGGAGAGACGTGCGGGGTCGTCGGTCATACTTCATGTCCTATCGCTATTGTATAAAAAACTACTCCCTCCTCGGCCAGAGTGTATCTCCCGTAAATACAGCGGGCGAATCGTCGAGGTTTAGAATTTCTGACTCGCAGCTTCGTTACCGCACACCCCTCGTCCAGACTGTATTCCGATGGACGTCGCGGTGGTCGACCGACGCGGAAATCCCTCGCGAGCTCTCGGCGCGACCCACCCCTGGTCCAGAGTGAAAACGCAGTCACCGACGAACGTCGAATCGAGGACGATTGCGAGAACCGGAGCGCTGGCCACACCCCTCGTCCAGAGTGTATCGGACTAACGAACCTGCCACACCCCTCGTCCAAAGTGAAAGGCCGACCGATTCGCGGTCGTCATCCGCCACTGTGATTCGTCCGGGACACCCCCGATACAGAGTGTACTGTTACAGCGGTCGAAGAGAGTTCGGTCCTCACGCCACTCGTCAATGTCGTCTAGCACGTGCCGTGAGGAGACGTCGTTCTTCTCGTTCCTCACCGGGTTTACTCGGATAGATACGGTGGACGGGTTCGGTTGGCTGGAGTGCGACAAAGTGACGATCCGTTCTCTCTCGCCAGTACGTTCCCCTCGTCGCCCCCACGTCTCGTGTTGCCAGTACGCGTTTCCCTCTCGCCGGTACGCCCCCCCTTATCACACAAACACACACTCCTCGTCCAGAGTGAAACGCGACGAAGGTAGGCACTGTCCGTGCAGGCGGTCGCCATCCGACCGTCGTTCGGAGTAGTCTAGCCATCGTTCGAGGCAGTCGTCTCGAGGAAATACTCGCCGTACGTAACGTCATCCTGACCGTCGTTGTTGGGGTATTAGCCCGAACGAGTACAGCTCTATCGTGGAAGCAACCATACGCCGTCCAGGTGGGACAGTCGAACCGACGGGACAACCGAGAGGATTGGGACCCACTTATCGACCAACTCACTCCTCGATGTAGAAGTTCACCTCTCGATGTAGAAATCGATCTAGAAGTTTTATGTGGTGGCATAGTATCATAATTCATTATACAGTTCGTTCTATAGTGAGGAGAACGACTGTTCGTTCCGAACGGCCGAAACGCACGGTCGTAATGTTCCGTTCGTGGTGTCTCCAGTGTTTTCGTCGAGCGGACGGTATCTCCGACGGTATCCGACAGAAAATCCCTCGTCTACCCGTTTTCATTGAAGTCATCACCGTATGGGTGGTTCGTTCGACCCCCCTACCCCACCCTTCCCCTCCAAGAAATACACTCTGGACGAGGGGTGTGTGTCACCGTCGTCTTCTCGACCGACACGGATGAACCGGGTCCGTAACCGACACCACCTCACCGAGATCTTCGTCCGTTTAGACGTCAACGACGTTGCGCTCGTCTCTCCGGTCATTACGTTCACCGTCGGAGGACAACGACCCGACGGCTGGTCGAATCCAATCGACGACGGTTCGCCGCTGGGCCACGTCCGCGATTGCTCGCTATCGCTCGCTTCAGGATGGAGACGTAGTGTTCACTAACGCTCGCTCCTGGTCGGAGACGCAGCGCTCGCTATCGCTCGAACGGCCCCTGCGACGTGCGTTCGTTCGGCGAATCGTCTGCTCGTTCGCTGTAGGTTGTGAACGCCGCTCGCGATAGCTTTCCCGGTCTCGGCGGCGATGTCCCAGCTCGGTCGTTCGACCGACTGGATGTGGGACGTCGCCCACCGACTGGGATGTGCGAGGAGATATAGGTCCTGACACGCTCCCGACTCGAGGGCGCGTATCACGTCGTCGGTCGAACGAACGTGGCCGAAGCCGGGGACGGACACGTTCCAGTCGCGGCCGGTATCGGAACAGTACAACCGTTCGCTGGTGCCATCGTCGTCGGCTTCTACCTCGTACGCTCTCCCGGTGAGATCGTAGTCCGCCGGCGTCCGGGTACCTTCCCACAGATCCGTGTTCAGGTGGGGAGAGAGCGGACTCCCGTGAGAGCAGATCGTGTCGACGGTAACGTGCTGGCGAAACGACGCCAAGTTGGCGGCGAACCGGGCGTGTGCTCGTCGCACGTCACCGCGTTCGTTCGCCAAGTCCTCGTAGTGATAGCCGATTTCGTGACCGTCCGCCTCCATCGATTCGGCGAGGTCGGGGTCGAACGTACTCGTCCGGAAGTAGTAGGTGGCGTCGATTCCCAGGTCGGTTTCCACCTCGGCCAGTGCGACAGCGTTGTGGACGCGGCGGTCCACGTCGTGCCGGAGCACGATGGAGGGCGTATCTAGGGTAGTCGTGTCGAAGTACTCGGCCACGGTGTAGAACTCGTACCCTTGGTCGAGTGCCGTCCTCAACAGTTGCTTATAGTCCGAGAGGCCGAAGCCGGATAATTGCATGATTCCAGCTCCAAATGGTAGTGATGCCTTAATTGTTATGAGCACGATACTAACGGAATAGGCTCTCCCTTCCCGCGTCGAACCGCTACCTACAGGATGCAACTAACCGTACAGGGTCCCTCTGGGGACTCTTAATCTTCTCTTTCAGAGAGCGGTTACCGTAAAAAGCGCTCCTTTCACGGCCGAACCGTGCTGACGACATCGAACGCAGATCGCCACGTATGGAACCTGCCCAGCGTCGACGCCGTCGAAGAGCGTCCTTCTCCGTTACGAACGTGACACGGACGGGCTCGCACGACTCCGATGATTCCGGACGGGTGGCTCGCGACACGCTCCGAACTACGTCGAGATACGCCGACGATTCGGTCGAGTAATCCTCGTTCGATGGTGATAGGCAGGCGTCGAAAAGATGAATCGAGCGAAACCATCCTCCTCGTTTATTGACCCCATCGCGGTACCGTCGTGGGGATGAGATGGAACGTTCAACGCAGTGTAGCGGTCGTAACGGCGCTGTTGATGCTCACGAGCGTCGCAGGTGCTTCGACAGCGGCGGCCCAATCCGGACAAGCGCGGGAGGGCGTCACGCTCCAGGACGTGACCGTCGACCGACTTCAGGTCGGGAACGCGACGGTCGAGAACGCGACGATAGGGACGATACAGGCGAACGAGATACAGCTTCGAGACAAAGGCCGGACGCTCACGGGCGTCATGATTACGGACGTTCGTCTCGAACAGTTGACGCTTGCGAACGCCAGTCTCGAGAGCGTCAACGGGACGAATCTTTCAGGTAGACAGCAGTCCGCTGGAAACATCGCGGTCGAAAACGCATCCTTCCGGCAGATGTTGATCCGGCAGGTCACCGTCGATACGGTCGTCGTTGAGGAGTTCCAGACCGGAGCCACGACGGAGACGACGACCACCCGGACGGAGACGGCGAACGAAACGGACAACCAGACGACGACGGAGATGGCGAACGAGACGACGGCCAACGGAAACGAGAGCTTCGGTACTGCCGTCGTCGACCAGGTCCAACTCGAACAGCTCACTATCGGATCGCTCACCGTTGAGCAGGTGACGACCGGCCAGTCGCAACCGGACGTGGAGTCCATCGCGGAGGGGACCGAGCCCGACTTCGACTTCGTGAGCATTGCCGCTAACAACGGATCCGTCGACGAGGCCACGGCACGGATTGCCTCCGCCGGCGACGTCGTCGTCGGAGCGGAGTTCAACGAGACGACGACTACCGCTGCGGCGAATGTGACCACGACGCCCGCTGCGACGGCGACGGAAGCGGCGAACGCCACTACCGAGGCCGCCGGAACGACCACGACCGCGGCGCCGGCCGCCACGGAGACGACCGAGGCACCTGAAGAGGCGACCGAGGAACCCGAAGAGACGACCGCTGCGGCAACTACCGAAGCCGCCGGTGAAACCACGGCGACCGAGGCCGCGGAAACGACCGAGGCAGGGGCGACCGTGACAGATGCCGCGAACGAGACGGCGGCGTGACCGACGAGGAGTTCGGTCGGGTCAGTAATCGCTGGCGAAGAGAGAAACGAATCGTCGACCGTGACTTCGGTCGGTGCAGAAGGCGTCCACGGTGGTGACGAATCACGGTAGCGACCACCGACGCCGTCGACTCGTTTTGCCGCTTTCACACGGTCCGGTCCACGCTGGTCGCCAACGGTAGTCCTCACGGGGTCGTGTCCAACGGCAACGTCCCGGAGAGAACGACCTCCAGTCGCCGTTCGACGGCTGCTCCGATTCGGACGGGCCTACGCTTCCAGTTGGGTTCGCACTTCCGAGAGCATCTCGTCGATGCCCGCGTCCTGGAGTTGTTCGTCCGCGAAGCGTAGCCTGAGACGCGGGCGTCCGACCTCGATGGGGACCTTTTCGGTGTCGATGATCCCGTTGTCCTCCAGTCTCGTCTTCGTGCGCGAGAACGTCGCCTTGCTCGCGAGGCTGACGTCTTCGCCCCACTTGCTGATGTCGTAGAGCAACACCTCGTTTCTCGCAGCAACGAGCAAGCAAATGGTCACCTCGTCGAGGTCACTGTCGCTGTCTACGGTCTCGACTGCGTCGAGAATCTGGTCGAAATCGTCGGCCGCGTCCTCCCCGATGTCTTCCCGCATCGTCTCCCGAACCTGTGACAGCGGAGGCGTCCGGAGCGTGACTTCGTCGGCGTTCTCCCACTCCTCCGAGAACACCGTTCGCATTCGCTCAACCAGTTCCGGGTCGTCCGACTGGAACCCCGTCACGTCTCCCTCCACCTCGACGAGCGGTATGGCCTGGTCCGCCGTGATCAGCAGCGAACTCCGGGCGACGTCTTCCGTCGACCGTGGCGACAGCCGCCCGTCGGCCATCAGGTCGGCAGCGTGGCCCGCGGTGACGAAGTCGTCGAAGATGTCCTTCGGCGTCTGCTCGTCCGTGAGCACGCGCAGTTCGGAGAGATCTCCCTCGAACTCTATGGCGGCCGTAATCAGACCATTGAACTCGGTCCGTGATGGATTAACCACGAGGATCGGCTCGGTTGTTGTCTCGAAGAGATTGTGAAAGAGGTCGACGATGTCGTGGTCAAGCAATTCGGCGGATGGCATAATGGGACTTGGTGGCGGTATATACTTTGTTGTTCACCGATTGCTCCTAAGAATTCCCGGCTTAATGCGCGCGAAGACTCCGATCGCGGCTAGCCGAATGTCCCACAACGGCGATTGACTATAAATACCCCTTCCCGCGTTGCGAACGAGCACTTCGACGGGCGTTCTCGGTCCCGAATATGGTTTCTCTCGCGATGGCGACGAGCGGTCGGGCCTCCGAAAGCACGGTGACCGCTCCCCGTCTCTCTGCGCCGAAACTACCGCTCGTAAATGACTAGGAAATAACGGACGAGACTCGACGCCGATACGGGAGGAAACTTCGACTCCGGGCCAAGCGACGAGTGCGTACCTCGGGGGAAATCCATGACCTCCGGTGAACGTGACGCGACCGGTCGCGTTCGCCCACGGGTGTCAGAGCGGTCGCCGCAGTCCGCGAAACGTGTCCGTCGCGGAATCGCTCCGGTCCCGGAAGTCTGTACGCACTGCTTCGACCTCCCTGCAGGAGAGAATCGGACGCGAGGAAGTGGGTTCGACGTTCCGCCCCCGACCGATTGATTGCAGTCACCGAGCGGCTCGGAACTGACGACGTGACAAACGGTCCTACGCCGGGAGGCTTCGGCTCCAGCACGGGAGGAGGCCGCGTTTCGAGCCGCGTCGCGCTTCAAGTCGCGGCGAGAAGCGACTTCGATATCGCGACTGTCCGTTCCGACGTTGGGACCTCCGTACGGTAACCCAGATTAGGGGGGCGAGCGGTCAGGGTGAGCCTGGAGGAATCCGAAGACGCTACCGGCGCTCCAGGCCGCGGGTTCGCAGGCGTCGGGGTGTCTCAGGGTCGTCGGACCGTCGTCGACTCCGTCGGTACCCGGGACGAGTTCCGGAAAGCCGAACCTGTCGTGTCGCCCCCGCTCGTAACTGTGTCGCAGCGCCGCGAGTCCTCTCTCGGCGACCGTTTCGGCGGCGTCGTCGAAGCCCCGTTCCGCAAATCCCATCGCGGCGATGCTGTTGTCGTGCGGCCAGACGCTGCCGCGGTGATAGGAGAGCGGGTCGAAAGCGTCGTGGGACGCGGCGAAGGTCCGGAGACCCGCGGAAGCGAGAACGTCCTCGTCCGTGAGGCGGTCGACCGCGCTCGCTACCCGGTCCCTGGAGCCGAGTCCGCCCCAGAGAGCGTGCGCCTGGTTGGACGCGACGCTGTCGATAACGCCTGCCTCGTCGACGCCCAGCGCGTAGCAGCCCTCGTCGGGGAGCCAGAATCGATCCTCGAATGACGCCGAAAGCCGCCGTGCGACGGTGACGCACTCGTCGGCGAGCGCCTCGTCGCCGTACCGACGTGCGAGCGGCGCGAATCGGGTGAGCGCTCGGTGGACATACCCCTGTACCTCCGCAAGGCGAACGGTCCCCGTCGCCGGGGTGCCGTCGGGTCGGGCGAGTGCTTCGGCGCTGTCTTTCCAGCCGAGATGGGCTAGACCATACGGATGGTCGTGGGGTTCGTACGCAAGAAATCCGCATTCGTCGAGCGACCCGAGCGTCCACTCGATGGCTGCTCTGGCGGCATCGAAGAGGTCGCCTGCCAGCGACTCGTCGCCGGTCGCGTCGACGGTGTCGGCGTACAGCGAGGCGAAAAGCGGCGTCGCATCGACCGTCCCGTAGTAGGGCCGGCGAATCGATTCGCCGGCGTCGACGAGGTCACCGCGCCGGTGTTCGTGGAGTATCCGGCCCGGTGCTTCCAGCGTGGCGTCGTCCCGAGTCTGCCCCTGTTCGGCGGCGAGATAGCGGAGCGTCCGCTCCGCTACGTTCGCGTCGAACGGGAGCAATTGATAGCTGACGACGAGCGAATCGCGTCCGAAGGGGGCGAGAAAGCGCGGGGCGCCGGCACCGGGAACGCCGCTCGGAAGCATCAGGGCGTCGAGCGTCCGTCGCGCCGCCGCGAGGAGTCGTTCGTCACCGGTCGTGGGGAGGTCGGGCGAGACGTCCGGAGCGGTTCGTTCACCGTCGGAGAGGGAGACGTCGATGACGGCCTCGGCGCGACCGGCGCTCGCTAGTTCGACGGACGAGGTGATGAGACCCCCGTTCTCCGTCAGCGACGCCGAGGTTTCGTCGTTCGGAGCAATCGTCACCGCACGGCGCGCGTCGTCACGACCGTCTGCGGTGAAACGCAGTGACCCCCGGTCGACGGTTCGGTCGACGGTGGGGGCGGGTATCTCCCGGGGGGAGAAGAACGACGGGACTTCGAAGACGTGAGAGAAGTCCGGTACGACGGTGATGGAGACGTCGGCTGTGCTTGGTGTCGGGGTGTTGTTCTGCACCGACACCGTGAGGCGGACGCCGTCGCTCGCGATTCGGAACTGTTTGGTTAGCGTCCACGCGCGGGCGTCTCCTCGCCCGGGCCCCCGAGCGTCGCTCGCGAGCGTCGTGGTGATGGCGTCGCCGTCGAGTTCCCGGCCGAGCACGTCCCACTTGACGTCGTCACCGGTTCGCAGTTCTACGTCGACGCCGTCCAGAAGGCGGTGGTCGGCGCTGTAAATGCCGCAATACCCGTTCGAGCGTGCGACGTCCCCGAACTCGTCGACGACGACCTGTCGGCCGCCGGCCGTCGCGAGTGCGCATTCGTCCGGTAGCATCACCCGGCGTCCTCCCCGTACTGGACGGATTCGATGTGTATGCGGCGAGCCTCGATGGTTTCGAGGGTGGCACCCCACCCACCGATAGTGTACTCGTCACCGTCGTCGGTTTCCAGCACGATGGCGGCTCTGCCGGCCAGATTCGACAGCGTCGGAACGACGGTAGACTCGTCGGTCGGTCCGTTCGCGTAAATCACGTCCTCGATGGTGCCGGTGATTTCTCGTTCGTTACCTCGGCCGATTGTCTGACCTTCGATGGTGGCCGTAATCACATCTCCGTCGGAGAGGACGGGGAGTATGTCTCGGATACACTCGCGAACGTCGACGTACACGGCCGGGAGCGTCGTGGAGCGCGCCGAGAAGATGGTCGGCCATGACTCCCAGAGGGCGGCTTGGAAGTACCAGTGAAGGACGTACGTGAGTTCTTTGTCCTCGAAGATGACGCCGTACTGGTCGACGGGCTCGGTGTGGGGGGCGAAGCACGTCACGTCGCGGTCGACGATGAGAACGAACGGGGCAGGGAGGTTTCGGTGTCTGGCCTCGGTGACGGCACCGGTGAGTTCGTCGTCGTCCGGAGGAGACGACGGACGCTCCGGAGAGGTGTTGAACGAGACGGTGACGATGATGTCGTCCTCGTAGGCCTCGCGGAGGAGCGGTTCAAGTCGACCGAACTGGTCGGGCGTGAGAGAAAGGTCGACGTGGTTTTCGGCGTCCCGTATGGCGGCCTTTGCTCGCTCGAAGACGGTGTCGAAACGTTTGACGAAGCTCACGCGATGCCCGTCGATGCCGGCCTGCTCCCACCGCTCCTGAATCTCTTCCGCCGTCCGTTCGAGCGTCCGGGCTTTCGACTGTAGCTTTTCGAAGACATCGGTCGGCTCTCGGGCGCGGGCGTGGAGAGAGTCCTGTTCGTACGTCTCGGCGTATCCCTTCTCTTCGAGGTCGCGGAGGATGTCGTACACCCGCGACCGGGGGACGTCGCCCTTCTCGGCGAGTTCGGTCGCCGGTGCGCTTCCCATGTTGAGGAGGGCGACGTACGTGCTGATCTCGTACTCCGTGAGTCCTGCTTCTTCGAGTCCGTCCCTGAGATCGCCTGGTGTCATCGTTTTCCCACGTCTGTCGCGACTTCTGTTTTGTATTTCGCCGGGTCCGAGTTTCTCAATGAAAGTTTAATATGTATAGTGTTCACTCTATTAGCAACAACATGGGATAGCTTTATATATCTTTGTTGTCCACGTGGACGTGACGCACTCCCATGAACGGTGGCACCAAACAGACCACGAATCGGCGGCGGCTACTCACTACACTCGGCGGTGGCACGGCGGCGCTACTCGCCGGCTGTCTCGGCAGCGGTGGCCAGCAGTCGAATGGCGGCAGTACGAATGTCAAATTCTGGACGACGCAGACCGAAAACGAACGGCTGAAGGTCATCAGGGACCTCGTCGGAAGCTTCGAGAAGAATCACGATCCGACGGTTAAGATGACGTCGGTCAAGGAGAGCGACCTCCCGTCGCAGATTTCCTCGGCGCGCGCTTCCAGCACGCTTCCCTCGATCGGCGGGTTCGGCCTCGGACAAATGCAGAAACTCGGATCCGGCGGTCTCCTGTCCAAGAAAGCGGCGAAGAACGTCATATCGGCCGTGGGCGAAGACAAGTTCTACGACGGAGCGCTTTCGCTCACGCAGGCACCCGACGGCGGCCACTTCGCGGTCCCGTTCCACGGGTGGCTCCAGGGCTTCTGGTACTCTAAGAGCGTCTGGGAGGAACACGGACTTGACGCCCCGAACTCCTGGGACAGCATCCTCGCCGCGGCCAAGGCGCTCCACAAGCCCGACAGCAACCAGTACGGCATCGTCGTCGGGACGAAGAAGACGCCGTTCGCTCGCCAGTGCTTCACGCCGTTTGCGCGATCCAACGGCGCCCGGGTGTTCAACGAGAACGGCGACATCGTCTTCGACAGCGACGAAATGGTCGAAGCGCTCGACTTCTACTCGAAACTCGCCCAGTACACCCCGCCTGGAAAGGACACGTGGAAGACGGCCAATAACACGTATCTCAACGACCAGTGCCAATTCGTCCAGTACTCCACCTACTTGATGGGCGACATCACGAAGGAGGGCGAGAAGATGGTCAAAGACACGGCGTTCACGCCGTCCATCGAGAAGCAGCGCAAGAGTTCATTCGGCCAGATAGTCACGCTCAGCATGCTCTCGTCTGCCGGCAAGAAGGAGCGAAAGGCGTCACAGGAGTTCGCCGAATACCTGATGACCGGCAAGCAGTACCTGAAGTGGCTCCACATGGCTCCCGGCGGCATGAATCCCGTGCTCAAGCCGACCGCACAGAACGACGCCTACAAGGACAACGAGACGTTGAAGGCGTGGGGGAACACGGTTGAGGACATCTCTGCCGGGTTCGCCAACATCGAGCGGTTCGGTTACGTCAACGGCAAGTCGTTCCCGAAACTCGGCGACCTCACGAGCCAGTACCTCATCGCCGAAGCCGTCTCACGCGTGTCGGGCGGTGAGGACCCCGAGAAGGTCGCGACGCAACAGGCGGAAAAGATGCGGGAAGCCGTTAAAGAGTGACCCTCTAGCGGTCGCCCACTCATCATGTCTGTCACAAACTCGCTACGTCCGTTAGTCGACCGCGACGAGCTAACGCTGGAGCAGAAGGAGGCGCTGCTCGGATACGCGCTCATCGCACCGGCGCTCCTCCTCGTGGTCGCCGTCATCCTTTATCCAGTGGCCTACAACGTCTATCTGAGCTTCACCGAGATTCCACTCGACCCGGCCGAGGCTCCGGAGTGGGTCGGACTCCAGCATTACTCCACCCTGTTGTCCAGTTCTCAATTCTGGGCCGCGTTCAAGAACACCGTCGTGTTCACGTTCTTCAGCGACGTTCTGGCGACATTGGGTGGCCTCGGGGCGGCTCTCCTCTTCAACAAGAAGTTCCGTGGCCGTCGACTCGCCCGCGGACTGATGTTGTTACCGTACGTCGCTCCGTTGATCGCGGTTGCGTACATCTGGCAGCTGCTGCTGGACCCGCTCTACGGCGTCGTCCCGTGGCTGTTCAGCGACGTGCTTCACCTGTACGGCGGCAACATCGACCTCCTCAACAGTTCGAAAACGGCGCTGGGGATGGTAATCGCGTTCGACGCATGGCGCTACTTCCCGTTCGCGTTCCTGATGCTGATTGCTCGAGTGCAGTCGATTCCGCAGGACATGTACGAAGCCGCGAAAATCGACGGTGCCGGGAAGCTCGCGCAGTTCAAGGACATCACGCTGCCCGAACTGAAGTACGTCCTGGCGACGGTGTTCCTGCTGCGTTGGATTTGGAACTTCAACAAGTTCGCCGACATCTGGCTGCTCACCCGGAAGGTCAACACGCTACCGCTGTACGCGTACCAGACCGCCTTCTCGAACTACCAGATGGGCCAGGCGGCGGCAATTTCGATGGTCCTGTTCCTGGCGCTGATGGGCTTCGTACTGGTGTACGTCAGCACCGTGCTGGAGTGGTGAACATGATAGGAACGATACTTCAGGCGACATCGGACACGGCACGGACGACCGTCGACGGATTCCGTGCGGCGTTCCGGACGAACCGCATCGAAGGCAACCGATGGGAGCGCGCGGTATTCTACGTGAGTCTCGCGCTCACGTTGGTCGTCTCGCTGTTCCCGTTCTACTGGATGGCGGTCACGAGCGTCATGCCGGAGGGAGCCATCTACTCGCTTCCGCCGACGTTCGTCCCCGAAGAAATAACGCTGCGACACTACGAAAGCGTCTTCAGTCCGCAGACGTTCCCGTTCGTCACGTACTTCAAGAACAGCCTCGTCATCGCGACCATCACGGCCGGGCTATCGGTGCTCGTCGCGACGTTCGGCGCGTACAGCTTCGCGCGACTGGACTACCCCGGGCACGGACTGTTCTCGCGGGGCGTCCTGATGGTGTACATGTTCTCGGGCATCCTGCTGGTCGTCCCGCTGTTCCAAGTCGTCGTCTGGCTCGGGCTCGTCGACTCCCTGAAGAGCCTGGTCATCACGTACCTCGTCCAGACGTTGCCGGTGTCGCTGTACATGCTCGGTAACTACTTCCGGAGCGTCCCGCCCGAGATCGAGGAGGCGGCGATGATGGACGGCTATTCGCGGCTCGAAGTCATATTCCGCATCACGCTGCCGCTGTCGGCGCCGGCTATCGTCGCCGTGTTCATCTACACGTTCATGATATCGTGGAACGAGTACCTGTTCGCGAGCATCTTCCTCAAATCGCAGTCGAACTTCACCCTTCCCATCGGACTGGACGCCCTCTCGTCGGGCTTCCACCAGGTGTGGGGGCAGATAATGGCCGCATCGCTCATGACCAGCATTCCGATAATCATCATGTTCGTCTACCTCGAGAAGTACATGGTCGAGGGACTGACATTCGGCGCGGTGGAGGGATAGCATGACGGTAGGCAACCCGACGACGGACTCCGCCGAACTCGGCGGCGCCGGCGAGCGGATACATTTGGAAAACGTCCGCAAGGAATTCGGTGAACTCGTCGCCGTCAACGACCTGTCGCTGCGGATTCGCGAGGGGGAATTCCTCGTCCTCCTCGGTCCGTCCGGTTGCGGAAAGACGACGACGTTGCGCATGATTGCTGGACTGGAGACGCCGACCGGCGGCGAGATATCCATCGGTGACGAGACGGTGACGCGGACGCTCCCGCAGGAGCGAGAGCTCTCGATGGTGTTCCAGTCGTACGCTCTCTACCCGCACAAGACGGTTCGCGAGAACCTCGCGTTCCCGCTCGGGAAGATGGATCTCGACGACGACGAGCGAGAAACCCGGATTCGGCGCGTCGCGGAAACCTTGGAAATCGCCGGCCTGCTCGACAAGGACCCCGGCCAACTCTCCGGCGGACAACGCCAGCGGGTCGCGCTCGGTCGAACCATCATCCGCGAACCGCGCGCGTTCCTCATGGACGAACCCCTCTCGAATCTCGACGCCCGACTCCGCGTTCAAACGCGGGCGGAACTGCGGGCGCTCCAGCAGGACCTCGGAACGACGACGGTGTACGTCACTCACGACCAAGAGGAGGCGATGAGCCTCGCCGACCGCATCGCCGTCATGAAGGACGGCGAACTCCAGCAGGTCGGACCGCCCGAGGACGTCTACGAACAACCGACCAACGAGTTCGTCGCCGGCTTCATAGGCGAACCGGCGATGAACTTCTTCGCGCTGACGGCCGACGACCGGCCGACGCTCTTCCCGGACGACCCCGTCCCGCTGGGGACGTCGCTTCCGGAGGCCGCCGAAACGGTGGGTGTCCGGCCCGAACACGTCCACCTCGCGAGCGAGGTCGACGGGGAGACGCCGTCGACGATGCCGCCGTTCGAGTGCGGGGTCGACGTCGTCGAACCGCTCGGAAACGCCTACGAGGTCGAACTCGTACGCGGGACGACGACGTTCACCGCTCGCCAACGCTCGCTCCCGGACAACGTCGCGACGGACGCGACGGTCGACGTCGTCTTCGACACCGACGCCGTCCACGCGTTCGACGCGTCCGGCGCCGCGCTCCTCGAAGGGGGTGAGGTCGATGGCTGAACTCGACCTGAACGACGTCACGAAGGTGTACGACGACGCCCAGGGAACCGAGACGGCCGTCGATTCGCTTGACCTGACGGCTTCCGACGGCGAATTCGTCGTCCTGGTCGGTCCCTCCGGTTGCGGGAAGTCGACGACACTCCGGATGCTCGCGGGTCTCGAGACTGTGAGCGACGGAACCATCGAGATAGCGGGAAAGGAGGTCCAGCATCTCGCCCCGTCCGAGCGGGCCGTCGCGATGGTGTTCCAGTCGTACGCGCTCTACTCCCAGATGACCGCCCGCGAGAACATGGGGTACGGGCTGAAACACGCGGACGGACTTTCGAAGCGGGAGCGCCACGCCAAGGTCGAGGACATCGCCGAACTCCTCGACATCGCGCAATTGCTCAACGACACACCCGACGAGATGAGCGGCGGCCAGAAACAGCGGGTCGCGCTCGGACGCGCCATCGTCCGCGAACCGGACGTGTTCCTGCTCGACGAACCGCTGTCGAACCTCGACGCGAAACTGCGGGCGCGGATGCGGACGGAACTCCAGCGCATCCAGGAGGACCTGGGCGTGACGACGGTGTACGTCACGCACGACCAGACGGAGGCGATGACGATGGCCGACCGCATCGCGGTGATGGACGACGGCGTCCTCCAGCAGGTCGCCCCGCCCGAGAAGGCGTACGACCACCCGGTCAACGAGTTCGTCGCCACGTTCCTGGGCAGTCCCTCGATGAACGTGCTGGATGCGACGGTCGACGTCGCCGGTGACGACGCCAGATTCCGTCGAGACGGAACGACGTTCGCCGCAATGCCCGCCGACGCCGCTCCCGTTCGCGACGGCGAGACGGTTCGCCTCGGCGTCCGGCCCGAAGACATGCGGCTGGTGGCCGACGAACCGTCGTTCGAGGCCACCGTGTCGGTCGCCGAGTACCAGGGCAACGACAACTTCGTCCACCTATCGGCGGGCGACAGCGACCTCACCGCGCGAGTTCCGCCCGACGTGTATCCGAACCCGAACGACGTGGTCGACGTCTCCGTCGCCCCCGAGGACGTCTACCTCTTCGATTCGACGACCGGCGAATCGCTCAAGACTCGCGGTCTACAACCCACCGCCGACCGGCAGCGCGGTGCGGTTTCGACCGATTGACTCCACCGACAATGATGACGAACACAGAGAACGACGCTCGACGCTCACCCGACGAAGAACAGTCGCCCAACCAGTCGGCGGTCCCGGACGTGCGGTCGCCGCGGTTCCATCTCGCGGTCCTCGACGACCTCGTCTATCCAGCGGACGGTCCCGGGGCCGTGCCACTGGCCAGCTTTCCCGACAATCGCTACCCCTACGCGTACCCGCGAGACATCGCGTGTATCACCCGGGCGTGGCTCGCCGCGCTCCGCGCCGACGTCCGGCCTGAGCACTGCCGCGACGAAATCGTCGCTGCCGCCCGGTTCATGCTCGACGTACAGGACCTGAGCGGTCGCTGGCGACAACGCTACGCCCTCGACGGAACGGACGAGAGCATCTACGTTCAGGAGGACAACGTCGGGCACGGTCTTCGAATCCTCGCCCACGCCGTCGTCGCCCTCGACGAAACCGACGGGGTCGACGCGGCGTCCGACTCGTTCGTGGCCGATGCCGTCGAGGCCATCGACACCGCCGCCTCCCACGCACGTTCGGAGCTGTTCGACCCGAACGCGCACCTGATCGAGAGCACGACGAGCATCCACGAGGGCCGCATCGAATCCGGCTACACGCTGTGGGTGAACGCCGTCTTCGTCGCCGCACTCCGGCAGGCCAACGACGCTCTGACGAGGCTTCCGGTCGAAACCGAGGTCGAGGAAGAACGGATAGCCGACCTGCTGCGCTTGCTCGAAAGCGGCGTCGAGCGAGCGTTCACGAGTACGCCGCAGGTACCGCGGCGCTACTCCCCGGACGGAAACGTCGACACCCGGCCGGACGTGACGCTGTTCGCGCCGTACTACTTCGGCCTAGAGGACCTCTTCGGCGCGGCGGCCGTCGACGCCGCCGAACGCGCCGCGACAGCGCTCGAAGACCCGCGACTCGGCGGCCTCCAGCGGTTCATGGGATTCTACCGGGACTACGAAGTCCAGCAGCACGGCGGCAACGGTCCGTGGATGCAATACACGGCGTGGCACGCGCAGTTCCGGTACGACTGCGACGAACCGGAGCGCGGCGATGCCGTCCTCGACACTATCGAACGGTACGTCGACGAGGACGGGTACATTCCGGAGCACCTCACCACGCGAGCGCGGTTCGAATCGTTCATGGAGAACGAGTGGCACACACGACGGGACTTCGAGAAGGAGTTCGACGAAGCGGTGCTTCGCGACGTCCCCTTCGACCTCATCGTCGAGGAAGCCCGGAACATGCGCGACTCCTACCGGCGACTCGCCGACCGGGTCCGGGAGGACGACGTGGTCGGGTTCGCACGACCGCTCGCCTGGAGTCACGCCGAAGTGTTAACCGCGCTCCTCCGTCGCGAGGACTGACCGTTCGACGTCCGGGCGCTCGAGTCGTTCCGCTCGTTTCTCCGAACCGCCTCAGACGACGCGTTCGAGCACTTCGAAGCATGCGCTGAGCGGATGGTAGCCGACGGTCACCGCCGGGGACTGGTCGACGTCGGGGTGGACGGCGTTGTCCCGCGTGAGTTTGAAGAACCAGTTGCCGTACTTCTGGTTCACCACGTTGTCCCACGCGTACTCCCAGAACCGGTCGTACCACTCCCAGTAGCGGTCGTTCCCGGTTCGGTCGGCAAGCAGGGCGGCGGCCGCGATGCCCTCCGCGAGCTTCCAGTAGTACTTGTCCGTGACGATTGACTCCCCGTCGCGGTCGAAGTTGTAGTAGAACCCGCCGTACTCTTCGTCCCAGCCGTTCTCGACGGCGCTCTCGAAGAAGTGCTCGGCGCGTTCGACGAGCCACGACTCCTCGCGGTGCCGGTCGAGCATCAGCAGGAGTTTGCTCCACTCCAGCAGATGGCCGGGCTGGTAGCCCCACGGCCGGAACAGGTGGTCCGGTTCGTCGCGGTTGTACTCCCAGTCGAGGTCCCAGTCGTCCGTGTAATGCTCCCAGACGAGGCCGTCGCCCCGGTCGGCGAGCCGGCGGGCGAGAGCGTCGGCGATGGCGTACGCGCGGTCGAGATACCGCCGGTCGTCGGTCGCCTCGTACGCGGCGAGCATCGCCTCGCACATATGCATGTTCGCGTTCTGGCCGCGGTAGGCCGACGTCGGCTCCCAGTCGGCGTCGAGTTCGCTGCGACAGAGGTCGTGGTCGGGCTCCCAGAAGTGCTCGTCGACGAGGTCGTAGACGGCGTCGACTTCCTCGCGCGCACCCGGGAGGTCGGCCTTCGTCGCCGTCGCGAGCGCCAGCAGGACGAACGCGTGGCCGTAACAGGACCGCGTCGCGTCGGTCACGTCGCGGCCGTCGAGCAGCCACGCGAACCCACCGCTATCCTCGTCGCGGTGCTCGGACAGCAGGAACTGGAGTCCGTGCGTCGCCGCCGAGCGACACCAGTCGGGCCCGTCGAGGAGTTCGCCGACGCTGAAGTTGTACACGAGGCGGCACGTGGCGACGAGATGCTTCGTCCGACCGTCGTAGACGTGGCCGTCGTGGTCGCTCAACTGTGCGACGTACCCGCCGTGGGTGTGGTCGATGCAGTCCGGATAGTAGAAGTTCAGTAGCTGTCCGGCGTGCTGGCGAAGCCACCGCGCGTCACGGAACAGCGTCGGAGTGTCGTCCATCGATACTGAATATCGGTCGACGTGCCGAATAAACCTTGAGGGTCACACACGCGGGTACATTTAATTAGTAACTCCGAAGCGCGGTCGGACCGAACGACCGTGACGAGAACCGTCGGTCGCCTCGTTCGACCGGACCGGGATACGGCAGGGTCGTCTCTGCGAGAGACGGTCACCCGAGTTCGGAGACGCGGAACTTGAGGTAGCCGAGGAGGGGAGCGACGGTCGCCCAGCAGCCCAGTATCAGGACGTTGAACCAGGACTGTCTGGCGAGCCGGTCGCTCTCGTGGTGGAACGTCCCCAAAATCTGGTACTGGTCGAACACGCCCGCGTACACGACCTCGGTGGCCTGGAGGTACGCCGTCGCCGGGGAGAGCACGCTAACGAGTTCGCGCGTCGACTCCGAGAGCGTTATTCCCAGGGTCGAGGTGAGGGCGTCGATTACCGTGTCGAGGCTGATCACGGGGAGGAATCCGAACCAGAACGGGACGAGGACGAAGTACGCACCGATGACGGCGAACATCGCCCGCGACCGACTCGCGGTCGTCGCCGAGAGGCTGACGAAGATGCCAGTGACCGTCAGCGCGTACAGCGCCGAGACGGCGGCGAACTTGAGAAAACGAATCGGGTCGGCACCGTTCGTGAACGTCGCCGCGGCGATAACGAACCCGACGACGGTCGCTAGTACCACCGCAGACACGGCGACGACAGCGCGGGAGACGTACTTCCCGAGGAAGTACTCGGCGCGACTGTTCGGTAGCCCGAGCACGTACTTTATCGCCCCACCGCTGCGGTCGCCAGCGATGGAGAGATACGTCAACGAGGCGACGAACAGCGGAAACGCGAACCCGACGAGCGCGGAGACGTCGTAGAGCGTCCGGTAAGCGTCGTCGTAGATGCTGATTTCGGAGCCGAACACGAGCGCGACGAGCGCAGTGAACACGCCGACGACGCCGAGGACGACGCACGACCGGCGGACGTTCCGGAGGTCGTCTCGCGTGACGGTGTAGAAACTCATTCGGCATCACCCCCGGTGCCGACCGCGGCCCTCACGTTCGCCTCGGGCGATTCGGCGGTGGGCGCGTAGTCGGCCGCGCCGTCGTCGCCCGTGGTGTACCGTTCGAACAACGCTTCGAGGGACGCTTCCTCGATGGAGATGTCCGTGACGGTCGCGCGGTCGTCGATTCGGCGGAGCGCTCGCATCTTCGCCGTCGGTCTCGCACACGTCGCCCGGACCGTCCGCCCGTCGACGGTGACGTCGGTGACGGCCTCGACGTCGTCGAGCGAGATACCGGACGGCGAGCGTTCGACGGTGGCCTCGACGACCGACTCGGCGCCCAGTTCCGTGCGGAGGTTGTCGACGGTGTCGACGGTGACGAGTTTCCCGGCCTGCATGATGGCGACGCGGTCGCAGACCTTCTCGACCTCGTCGAGCACGTGCGAGGAGAAGAACACGGTCGCGCCGCGGTCGACCTCCTCCCGGACGATCTGGCGGAGGAGCTTGATACCTTTCGGGTCCAGTCCGGAGGAGGGTTCGTCGAGGACGAGCACGTCGGGGTCACCGACGAGCGCGACGCCGAGCGACATCCGCTGTTTCATCCCCTTCGAGTAGTCGCCCGCCGGTCGCCGGGCGTCGTCGGGGTCGAAACCGACGCGGTCGAGGATAGCGTCCGGGTCGTCGTCGGCGCCCTTCGTCTCGATGGCCGAGACGACGTGTTCGCGACCGGTGAGGTTCTCGTACACGTCGTACCCCTCCGGGAGCAGTCCGATTCGCTTCCGTATCGCCCGCGAGTTCGTGGTGACGTCGTGGCCAAGAATCGATGCCGTTCCCGACGACGGCTTCAGGAACCCGAGGAGCACGCTGATCGTCGTCGACTTCCCGGCACCGTTGGGACCGAGGAACCCGAAGACTTCCCCCTCCTCAACGCTCAACGAGAGGTCGTCGACGGCGACGAAGTCCCCGAATCGCCGTGTCAGTCCGTCAGTTTCGATCGCTACCATTGTCCGGAAACAAGTAGAACAACTGATAAAAGCTCGGCGAAATGCGTCTCGCGTTCCTCCGATTCCGGACGATTTCACTACTCTTGGAGAACTCTACGTGAGTCGCCCCGTTCGAAGACATCTCCGTCCCCCCGCAGTCGAGCAGACGGCCGGTTCCGTGGCGGTCGAGGGAACGACCCCTAACGCGACGGAAGGCCGGCGTCGACGATCGCCAGTATCAGGTAGAGGTCCGAACGCCGAGTTCCTCGAGGAGGGTCTCGGCCGCGGCACGGGACGACCGTGGCCCCCGCCCGGTGACGAGATCGCCGTCGACGCGAACGCTCACGTCCTGATCGACTTCGGCGTCCCAGTTGCCGCCGGCGGCCTCGACCTCGTCTTCCACCCAGTACGGAAGCTTCCTGCCGTCCGGGAGCAGGTCGTTCTCGTCGACGATGTCCGCTTCCCACTCGTTGGGGAAGCCGGTGACGTCGCGGCCGCTGGCGAGCGACTCTCCGTCGCTGTCCCGTGCGAACGCCAGAATTGCGAGGGTGTGACAGACGACGAGCGCCTTGCCGTCCTCCCCTTCGAGCGTCTCGCGGAGCAGCGAACGGGCGTGTCTGTCCTGGTTGACGTCCCACTCGACGCCGTGTCCGCCGGGGAAGACGACGGTGTCGTAGTCGTCGGCGTCGGCCTCCGCGATGGGAACCGGGTTGTTGAGCCGTTCGTCGGTCTCGTGGACCTCTTCGACCCTTTCGGCGGTCTCGGCGCCGACGAACGGGTTGTCGGGGTCAATCGACGTGTCGTCGATGACGGGCTTCGACCCCGTCGGCGTCGTGACGGTGACGTCGAAGCCGGCGTCGTCGAGCGTCGTCAGCGGCTCGACGCACTCTTCTCCCCAGTACCCTTCTTCACTTACGACGAAGAGAGCAGATGGCATGCATCCACCATTATTGCGCGACCCGGAAAAGACTGCTGGCGTCCGAACCGCGTGACAACCAGCTAGAAGGGGCTGTATCGCCGGATAGCGCTGCCCTCGTATCGAACGGTAGTTCCCCGGGAACGGATTACCGTTGCGACGTCGAGCGCGCTGGGGATGTAGTCCGGCCGTTTCGTCCGGAACGGTCGTCGCGTCGTCGCGCCAGAGGGGACGGTCGGGTGTCGTCACGCTCGGTCGGCCAGTACGGCGTTCGTGGCGACGCCGAACAGGAGGATGAGCATGCTCGAGTACAGCCAGACGAGCACCGAGATGACGATACCGAGCACGCCGTACGCTTCGAGCGTGACCGCGTAGGAACTGTACACCTGGAACAGGACGTGAAAGATCACCCACCCGATGGCCGCGCCGACGGTCCCCGGGAGGACCTCGCGGACCGACACCTCGACGTTCGGAAACACGTAGTAGAGCGGAAAGAAGGCGACCACGAGCACGACGACGAACAGCCCCACGTTCAACGCGCGGACGAGGGGGTCCCAGGGAAACGCCGCGATGACCGTGGCGGCGACGACCGCCGCGAGTAGCGCCAGCGTGACCGCGAGCGCGGCGATGCTGCCGTCTCTGACCTGCCCCCAGACCGATTCGTGCGTCGACGTGTCGTAGATCGTGGCGAAGGCGAGGTCGAGTCCGCGGAAGATTCGAAACAGGCTCCAAACCACGGCGCCGGCGCCGACGATCGCCACGTCGACGCGGTCCGATTTCCCCCTGAGCGTTTCGGCGAGCAACGTTCGCGCGCGTTCCGTGAGATACGGCCGGGTGAAATCGACGAGGTACGCCACGTTGGCGTCCCCTATCAGCGTGGAGAGGGCGACGAGTGCGAAAAGCAGGAGCGGCAACAGCAGCAGGAAACTGTGATACGCGAAGCTTCCCGCCAGAAAGGGAACGTAACTCCCGTTCGCCAGGCGAACGATGCGGCGAACGGTCGTCACCACGTCGTCGACTGACCGTGACACAGGGTGAAAACGACGGCGAGCATCATGAATGCCGCGAAGACGGCCGCCCCCGTTCGGCGACCGCGCCCTTTCACCGCCGGACGCGTCGGTCGGCACTCGCGCCTCCGCCGCCGTCTCCGGTCCGTCCCTCTCACCGCTCTCCGACGTTCCGCCGACCCCGTGGTCGAGTCGGCGGGACCGACGGCGAGCCCTCCCGTCCGTTCAGTCTGCGGGGTGGGCGTGTTCGCCGTGGCCGCCCTCGCCCTCCGTCGGCTCCGACCGGTGGAGCCAGTAGAGGAGAAGGAAGAACGCGGTCGCGAGCACGTTCAGCACCATCTTGTAGTTCATCTCGATCTTGACCTCCGCTATCTGGGCAGTCGACCGCGCCGGGATGAGTCCGACGCCGAGGAACAGGAAGTGGATGACGAAGCCGGTGAGAACCGCCGAGAGGAAGATCATCCCCGACAGGATCGCCGCGAACTTCGTCCCGTAGTACTCGCGGTAGGCGTCCATGATGGGCGGGACGATGAGGTCGGCGTAGATGTACGACAGCACAGAGCCGAACGGTAGGCCGTTCGTCCGGAGGACCGCTCCGAACGGGACGTTCCCGACCGAGCAGACGAACGTCGCGACGCCGATGACGGCACCGACGACGGCGGTCCAGAAGACGTACACCGGCAGTCCGAACGTCGGTTCCGCGAATATCGACGTCCAGACGTGTTCGGGGATGAATCCGGCGATGAGTCCGGCGAAGACGAACCCGATGGCGATCTCGTCCCAGAGCATCCCCCACTCCTTCCACTGCTTGTCGGCCAGCGCCTTCCACCCCGACAGCGACGTCGCCTGCTCGCGTATCGTCGTGTTGGCCTCCTCGGGGTCGAAGCTCTCTTTGCACGACTGCGAGCAGAAGTAGTACGTCCGGCCGTCGTGTTCGGTGGAGTAGTCGGCCTCTTCAGGGTTCACCTCCATGCCACAGACGGGATCCTGGACGGTCGGGGAGCCCTCTTCGCGGACGTTCTCTCGAGCCTGTTCGACAACCTCGTCCGGAACGAGGTAGACGACCCCGAGCGCCATCAGGCCGATGAGCACGACCCCGTCGACGATATCGGCGAGGAGGAACTGCCAGCCGAGCAGAATCCAGATGACTGCGCCGATTTCGATGACGAGGTTCGTCGACGCGAACATGAACGCGCCGATGGTCGCGGCTGCCGACCCGCCCTTCTTGAAGAGGTTCTTCGCGGTCGCGATGGCGCTGTACGAACACGACGAGGAGACGAACCCGAACAGCGACCCCTAGCCGATTTCGCGCGGGCCGTGCCTCTCCAGCAGGTCGGCGACCGCCTCGTTGGAGGTCCAGGCTTCCACACCGCCCGCGATGGCGAACCCGAGGACCAGCGCCCACCACGTTATCCACGCCATCGCCGCGGTCGTCGTCACGAACTGGCGCGTGTGGTACGATACGTCCACGACTCGCGTCCGTCGACGCCTCGACCCCGTATGCTCGCGACGGCGAGACACGAATCCAGTGCAGCAGAGCAGTACTCCCCCATTACGCTCTTTCCGTTCCGTGTCCTACCGTAAACGATGGCTCGTGACTCACCGGACGACGGCGATTCCACCGACACCAAGGACGAAGAACTCGGCCGGGGACTACTGGAGGAGAACATGGGGCCGAGTTCGGCGGCCGCGCATCTCTATCGGGGTGAAATCCACCGGATGCGGTTCTGGCGCGAACGGCTCGACCAGACGACGTACTGGGCTATCGTCATCATGAGCGCGATTCTGACGTGGACCTTCTCCAGTCGGGAGAACCCCCACTACATTCTGCTCCTGGGCATGGCGGCGCTGACGGCGTTCCTGTTCATCGAGGCCCGGCGCTATCGGGGCTACGACATCTGGCGCGGACGCGTCCGAACGCTCCAGAGGAACGTCTTCGCGTACGGACTCGACCCCTCCGCCGGCATCGAGGACCCCGACTGGCGCAGGGAACTGAGCCAGGATTACCGCACGCCGACGATAAAGATCACGATCGAGGAGTCGGTCGCCCATCGGCTTCGACGGGTCTACCTGCTGCTGTTCACGATCATGCTCGCCGCGTGGGTCGTCCGAATCGCGGCGTTCGCGGCGCAATCGTGGCCCGCCAGCGCCGCCATCGGGCAGATTCCCGGCCTTCTGGTGACCGTCGTCGTCGTCTTGTCCTACCTCGTCGCCGTGGTCGTCGCCCTGCGCCCCCGGTCGTGGCACTCCGAGGACGAACTCCACACCCAGTCCGTCGGCAAGCATCGGTGACGGACTCTTTCGAGCGATCGACGTCGACAGCCGCGTTCGCCTCGACGCCGTGACGCTCTCGACCGACGACGTGCGTCTCCTTCGGGCTGCTCCCCGAACGACGGAAACGATTTTTTCGCTCGGTGACCAGGATAATCGGGATGACTGGCGTCTACGACCTGACAGCGGAGGACACTCCGGCACTGACGGCCCTGTACGAAGAGTACGGATGGTGGGACGACCGCGAGGTCGACGCTGTCCGGGAGGCGCTGGCCGAGACGGAGGTCGCCGTCGGCGTCGAAGACGATGGCGAACTCGTGGCCGCGGCGCGGGTCCTCACCGACTTCACAGGCGGTACGAGGCGGATGCCACGGGGCTTGACCCCGTGGAGGAAGCCGACACTCGATGAAACTCACCACGCTCGATGGCAAGCCGACTCCCCACCTTACATGTAAATTTTTTTAGGAAACATCCGTAAATGTGAACCACGGATGGACGACGCGCCACGACGCACCGTGCCCATCAAACTCAACGTGCCCGAAGAGCGTCGTGGCGACCTCCATCAAACCAAAACCCAATTCCTCCACTGCGCCAACCGAACGAGCGAGTGGGCGTGGCGCTACGACGAACTCTGCATCACCAGCAAGAGCAAGGCCGAAGACGCCCTCTACGACGAGTTGCGCGAAGAAACCGACCTCACCGCCAACCTCGTTCAAAAAGGCATTCGCCGCGCTATCGAAGCCGTCACGAGCGGCGTTGAGAAGCTGAAACAGGGCGAAAAGACTAGTCAACCCGAGTTCGACTCGTGGAGCGTCGTGTACGACAAACGTTCTGCGTCGTTCAACGACGACCACGCCACGCTGTCCACTCCGAACGGCAGAGTCACCTGCGAATACGTCCTCCCACCCGAGGACAAACGCGAAGCCACGCCGTTCGGCAGGTACTACGAGAACGACGACTGGGATGCATTGAGTGCCACGCTCCAATACGACGAGCAGGACGACACGTTCTACCTGCACGTCACGCTGAAGAACCCCGACTACGAGGGTGACGCAAGCGGACGCCAAGAAGCCAGTCACGATGATGATGGTGCCGAGAACGGAGTGGTTCTCGG